>JAZOVT010000034.1:0-23625 GCA_045658845.1 Alistipes sp. | reverse complement strand
GTGGGAGTTGACGGATTCGAACCGCCGACCCTCTGCTTGTAAGGCAGATGCTCTGAACCAGCTGAGCTAAACTCCCGAAGCGCCTGAACAAGGACTTGAACCTAGGACCCCATGATTAACAGTCATGTGCTCTAACCAACTGAGCTATTCAGGCATTATTAACAAGAACGTGTTTGTTTTGTTTTGCGAGTGCAAATATAGGAGCAATTTTTGAAACGTGCAAGAAAATTCCAAAAAAAAATTAAAGAAAATTAAAAAAATTGTAATTTTGCAGTCGATATGAGGAATATACTATATTATATAATGGCGATTTTACTGTGTTCGGTGCTTGACACAGCAAATTTGTACGCCCAGAATGCAGCACTAAAGTTTGACAGCGAAAAATGGAATTTTGGTAAAATCGCTGAAGATGGAGGTAACGTTGAGCATACATTCACCTTTACCAACACTTCGTCAAAGCCTGTCGTGATAATTGATGTGACGACAAGTTGCGGTTGTACCACCCCATCCTATTCGCGCAAGCCCATTATGAGCGGCCAGAAGGGTGAGATTGTCGTATCTATCGACCCGATGAACCGCCCCGGGCATTTCTCAAAGATTGCGTCAGTATTGACATCTGCATCAGAGCAGACAATAAACCTCTCTATCGAGGGTACTATTGAGCCGCGCGTGAAGAGTATAGAGGAGCAATATCCATTCGATATTGGAGAAGGTGTACGCCTCTCATCAAATTTTCACGCTTTTGCCTATGTAGGTCGTGGCGAAAGCATCGAGCAGACTATTGGCTGGATTAACACTTCAAAGAGCAACGCGAAAATCGACTTTATCGAAGAACAAGGTAGCGGACTCTTTACACTGGAGTATCCCAAGGTATTGCCCGCAGGCGAGCGTGGTGAAATAAAACTCAAATATACGGTTCCTGCATCAAGCGACAAATATGGCACAATGAGCGATGTTTACGCAATAGATGTAAACGGCAAGAAATCAAGAACTTCATTCAGCACACACGCCATTGCGGTAGATAAGTTTGATAATGCAAATGATGATATATCAGCGCCAATTGCAGAATTATCAAAAAAATTCATTAAATTTGGCGATTTGAAATATGGCCGCAAGGCATCCGACGTATCGGTCACACTGGCAAATGATGGCGAGAAAGACCTAATTATCAGGGCGGTAGAGTGGCAAAGCAATGCTTTGGAATGTTCATTAAAGGCTGGCGACAAGATTCGCAAAGGCCAAAAGATGACGCTTAATCTCACGCTCGATACATCAAAATGTGACTACGGGGTATGGGTTGACCGCATAAAAATCATCACCAATGATCCCACTCGCCCGATGCAGACGATGCGCGTGACGGCTATAATTATAGATTAAGATTACGGACACCCCGTAACTTAAAAGTGTTAGTTTAGTTAGAGAAACCATTGAGTTCGACTTCGGACTCACAATGCTTATGTTTAAGATTGTAGAAAAGAGAGCGTTAGCCGAGAATATCTATCTGCTACGCATCGAGGCTCCGAGAGTTGCCGCAAGTGCACTTCCCGGACAATTTGTCATTGTTCGCGTTGACGAGCAAGGCGAGCGTGTACCCTTGACGATTGCCGACTTCGACCAGGCTGAGGGTACCGTTACTATCGTAATTCAGACTATTGGCGTATCGACACGCAAATTATGCACCTTGAACGAGGGTGATTACATTGCAGATTTTGTAGGTCCTTTGGGCAATCCTTCGGAGTTTGTACATATGCCGAGCGAGGAGTTGAAAGGCCGCCGTTACCTGTTTGTGGCTGGTGGCGTTGGTACAGCCCCCGTGTATCCGCAGGTAAAGTGGTTGCACGAGCACGGAGTAGAGGTAGATGTAATAATCGGTGCAAAGACGGCATCGATGCTTATCTATACCGAGGAGATGGAGCGTGTCTGCTCAAATCTCTATATAGCAACCGATGACGGAAGTCGTGGCTTCAAGGGTCTTGTAACCACCAAAATCAAGGAGTTGATTGAGGTCGATGGCAAGAAGTATGACGAATGTGTCGCTATCGGCCCTATGATTATGATGAAATTTGTGACACTCACAACACGCGAATACTCTCTGCCAACTACCGTTTCGCTCAATGCGTTGATGGTTGATGGTACGGGTATGTGCGGTGCGTGCCGTGTTTCGGTAGGCGGTAAGACATACTTTACTTGCGTTGATGGCCCCGAATTTGACGGCCATCAGGTAGACTTTGACGAGGCAATGCGTCGTCAGGCAATGTACCGCTCTCAAGAGAGCGAGTCTAATGAAAGACATAACCATAAATGTAACTGCTATGGCAAATAAGATTCCGCGTGTAAGCGTTCGTGAGCAGGAGCCTGCTATCCGTGCTACCAACTTTGAGGAGGTTTGCTACGGTTATAACAGCGAGGAGGCACAGTTGGAGGCCTCACGCTGCTTGAATTGTAAGAATCCGCGCTGCGTTGCGGCGTGTCCCGTAAATATTAATATTCCCGCCTTCATCAGCAAGATTGCCGAGGGTGATTATGCTACCGCTTCGGCCATTATTGCCGAGGATAGTTCGTTGCCAAGTATCTGCGGCCGTGTTTGTCCGCAGGAGAACCAATGCGAGGGCTCTTGTATCTTGGGTATTAAGAGCGAGCCTGTGGCTATTGGCAAATTGGAGCGTTTTGTAGGCGATTGGAGCCTCGAGAATGAGTGCAAGGGATGCGCAGACATCACCCCCAACGGTCATAAGGTAGCCGTTATCGGCAGCGGCCCTTCGGGTTTGGCTTGCGCCAGCGACTTGGCAAAGATGGGTTATGATGTAACGGTATTTGAGGCTCTGCACAAATTGGGTGGAGTATTGGTATATGGCATCCCCGAATTCCGTCTGCCCAAAGAGAAGATTGTTGCACGCGAGATTGACAACTTGCGTAAGTTGGGCGTAAAGTTCGAGACCGATGTTGTTGTAGGCCGAACAATCACAATCGACAGTTTGATGGAGCAGGAGGGCTTTGATGCCGTATTCATTGGCTCGGGCGCTGGTCTGCCCCGCTTTATGGGTATCGAAGGCGAAAACCTTAATGGCGTAGTGTCGGCAAATGAGTTTTTGACTCGCGCTAATTTGATGCGAGCCTTTGACGCAGAGTATGACACCCCGATATATGTCGGCAAACGAGTAGTCGTTGTCGGCGGAGGTAACGTAGCGATGGATGCTGTACGCACGGCCAAACGCCTGGGTGCAGAATCGATTATCGTATATCGTCGCTCGGAGGCCGAATTGCCCGCACGTCGCGAGGAGGTACATCACGCCAAAGAGGAGGGTATCGAGTTCCGTATGCTTACCAACCCTACTGCTATTTTGGGCGACGAGAAGGGCTGGGTAAAAGGTCTGCGTTGCGTAGAGATGGAGTTGGGCGAGCCTGACGAGAGTGGCCGCCGTTCACCAATAGAGAAGCAAGGTTCGGACTTTGAGGTAGAGTGTGATGTCGTAATTATGGCACTTGGTACATCACCCAACCCATTACTTAAGCGCACAACAGAGGGTTTGGAGACCAACCGTCGAGGATGTATCATCGCAACCGAAGATGGTGCTACGACTCGCAAGGGCGTATTTGCAGGCGGTGATGCCGTAACGGGTGCCGCAACGGTAATCTTGGCTATGGGCGCAGGTCGCAAGGCAGCAAAGGCTATTGACAAATATATCAAGTCGAAGGAGTAACTACTCGGCTGAAATAAATAAAATAGCGCTTGGACCAAATGGACCAAGCGCTATTTTTGTATTGCTACTTTTAACTATTCTGAACACAAATCGAGAACAACCTCATAAGTTGAGTTGGGCTCGAAATCGGCATTGTAAACCAACAAGAAGTTCTCATCGACTGCCACGTCCCACTCCTGGCCCTCGGCAAGCGTTGGATTGCAAAGACGCTGCGGGAAGAAGTAGCTGAACGGCAAATCCAAAACGTGTTCTTTCTTCCAATTATCGCCCTTCATACGCTGAAGACTGAAGTTCTCTTTAGTCTTGATTGTAACATAGCACTTCTTGCCACGAATCTCCGATGTAACCTCGAAGTCGGTCTCGCCCTCAACCTCCTGAAGACGCACGTTCCACTTCGGGTCGCCATAATATGCCAACACATCTCTATCGTGCCAGAAACCAATCTCCTCCATCGAGAAGTTATCACCCATAACCTCCTGCATACGCTGGCGAGCTAAACGGAACTCATCCCTACCAAAATCGGGGTAACGCTCCTTGAGCAACGATGGGAACCACTGATGCTGCTGGTGCAAGAAATCCTGCTGATTAACGAAAACAGCCTCCGAGAGCGTATAGCGACCAGGGTTGGTAATCCAATACTTCAAGCCACCCCATCCGTTACGGCCGTGCCAAGTAGTAACGACGTAACCAATCATAGTAGCAGCGTTGGCATCGTTCATCCACGCAATAGCCATACTCTCCTTGGTATTATTTACATTACCGATAAGGCAGTTACCAACCGCAAAATATACCTTACGCTTGCCGCTCTGCTCGATATCCCACGTCTCTTTGGTGAAACGGTCCTCGGCATAAAGGCCACCATCCTTGGGCTTGAAATTACCCAACGAGAAGGGCATCTCAAGATTGCGTTCCGTAGCGTGAGCCGCTGTTACTACCAAATCGGGATTATACTTCGCATAGAGGTCAGAGAACTTGCGCAAAACCTGCTCGGGAGCGATACTATCGCGCTTAACTTCGCTCTGACGACCCTGCTTCTCGCCCCATATACCCTTGTGGTGGTCATCAACCCAAGCGTAGTTATCGAACCACTTTGCACTATTTAGTTCGGTGATGGTCGCAACGGCATCCTTGATAAGCAACGGCTCGGTGCTATTATCGACCATACGCATAGCCGCAGCAGCATCATAACCCGTAATCATACCCCAAATAAAATCGGCATAAATATCCTCATCAATCTCACGGCTGGCCAAATGCATATCGATAACATAGTCACGTCCGAGATTCTCGGGCTTCTCGACAATAGCCACATAACGAGGCTTAATCTCGCGCAAGGCATCCATAGTCTCGCAAGGAGACTCTTTGTAAATAATCAACTCGGCAGAGTGCTTTTGCTGTAAAGTCTCTGCAACCTTAAACCACTCGGCATCCTGCTGCACGGCCTCACTTGCCAACACCACATAAGTGTCATCCATAACAACTTTTGCACAACTCACAAACGAAAAGAGCGACAAAAGAGCGACTCCTAAAACAAAAAGGTTCTTCTTCATAATATTATTTTTTAGATTAATTTTCCTAACCCGCTATGTTTATTTGTACAAAGATATAATTTATTAGAATACTTTATTAATTATCAGCGATTTTTATTTCACTTTGCAGGTAAGCAGATTGGTAGAGAATCGAAAAAAGAGACAAAAAGAGCGTTATATTAAAAATTATTGTTATCTTTATCAGTTAAATATACAAAGATTCTTTCAACTTAAAGTTATGAAGAGTAAAACGATAGAAAAATATATTGTCGCAGGATTTTGGGCCGTGCTTTGGTGCGCTATTTTCATTTATATGCAACTCAAGCACTCATTCCACTTCCCATACATCGAGCAGTCGCAGATGTTTCTATTCGACGGAGCCTATCTGAGCGAAAAATTGTGGCAAGTGGCCGGCGTGGCGACTCTTATCGAGGAGTTTTTTACACAATTCTTCTGCTTGCCGTATGTGGGGCCTATTTTTGTCGCATCGGCTCTCGTCGGCGTAGGGCTTATAGCGCAAAGCATAGTTAAGAAGATTGCGCCAAATGCTAATGCGCCATTATTGGCCTTGCTACCCGTAGCCTTGCAAATAGCGACAATGGTCGATTACGACTATCAATATAACGGAATAATCTCGTACATAATAGCAACAGCGGCTATACGTATTTATCTGCAATTTGAGAATCACACCGTTAAAGTTGTTACATCATCATTGTTGGCGCTTTTGCTCTATTGGGTAGCAGGCCCTGCCGCGATTATGTTTGTAGCATCAATAGCGGTTTATGAAATATTTACCGCTCCTCGCAAAGCATATTTTATGTTGCTGCCTATGGCGATAATCGCCGCTGCCGGCTGGATTGCCGTATATTATTTGCATCTGCTTGGCGAAGTGAGATACGCCTTCTCGCCCGACCTTTATTACAAGCCTATGCTACGCCCCACCTCCGATTTTTACTATGCGTGGGTGGCAATGCCCATTATATGCGTCATTGCAACATTGCTTCGTCGCCGAGGAGAGATTTCAAATGTTCGCAAATTATCGGAAATAGCAGTGCAGTTGGCAGCTGTGGCAGTGATAGTCAATTTCTCATTCAAGGACAAAGAGTATCTGCAACCTACGGTAACGAAATTCAAGGCTTTGGATTACTATCTGCGAAATGAGCAATGGGATGAAGCGCTACGTCTGTGCAAAGAACAAGGTGTAGATAATACACTGCACATATTGATGCAGAACATTGCCTTGATACAAACCGATGCATTAGGCGATAAGGCATTTGCTTATACGCAGTTGGGGTTAGAGGGTATCACGATGGATTGGAGCGATAACAATCCACTAATTTTCAGCATACTAAGCGACCTGCATTTTGCATTGGGCAATACATCTATCGCCCAAGAGGTGGCATTTAAGAAAAACAGTGAGAGTATAGCCATCAATCACAGTTATAACCCTCGTATGTTGAAGCGATTGGTTCAAACCAATATAATCTACGGAGGCGAAAGCGGTTACGACATTGCCAAAAAGTATATCGCACTACTCGAAAAGAGTCTTTTCTACCGAGATTGGGCCACCGAGCAGCGTGTATATCTCGATGACAAAACACCTCTGCCTACGATGATACTGGAGCAGCGACAGAATATGCACAACATCGATTTGACATATCGTATGGCGGGTAACTTCGATGTATTGAACGACATCAGCCATTGCAACCTATCGCGCCGCACGTTTGAACATCAGTGCGTGGGTTATCTGCTGAATATGGACCTTGAGAGTTTCCACCAGATTGTTTCACGAGTTTATGGCACCGCCACTATGCCTAAATTGCCGCAGGCATTTGCCGAAGCCTTGCTCATATACTCTACGCAGAACAAGTCGATTCAAGGCAAATATCAGATAGATGAAACAACGCAAAAGCGATTCCTTGAATTCCAGAATTTTGCAGCCCAAAACTATAACAACAAAAATCTCGCTGCGATTATGCGTAAATCGTACAGCGGGACATATTGGTACTATTATATGTTTACAAAATAGCAGGATTGTATGAAGAGACATCTTATTATATTGACTTTACTTATCGCCTATGCTGTAGCGTTATGCGGCTGTTCTCACAGCGAAGAGAATGGTCGTGAGGCTGATAAGCCTTTGGCTATTTTCCCCGATTATATGGATGTAACCATCCCCGCAAATATAGCGCCTCTGAATTTCCGCATCGAAGGCTCTACATCGAAAGCACAAGCGCGATTCGTGTCGGGCGAGAGTTCTATCGTAATAGCCAGCGCCGATTCTCGTATCATTATCCCCGAACGCAAATGGCGAAAGATTATTGACGCGGCATCGAGCAACAACGGCATAATAGAGGTTATTGTTTCGATACAAGAAGAAGATGGCTGGGTGACTTACTTGCCGTTCAAGATAAATGTTGCGGCGGAGCCTATCGACTCGCACATTGCCTATCGCCTTATCGAGCCAGGCTATGAGTCGTGGTGCGAGATGGGCATTTACCAACGTAACATAGAGACCTTCGAGCAGAAGCCCATCATCGAGAATTCGGCGGCGGACTACGGATGCGTAAACTGTCACTCATTCTGTGGGCAGAATCCCGATAAGATGTTGTTCCATATGCGCCAGATGCATACAGGCACAATCATCACCGACGGCAAGAAAATCGAGAAACTCAATACAACAACCCCCGAAACCCGCTCGCCGCTGGTCTATCCGTCGTGGCACCCTTCAGGCAAATATGTCGCTTTCACAAACAATTTGACTCGACTAATAAACCTGCCGAATGACCACAACAGAGTAGAGGTTTACGATGGCGCATCGGATGTCGTGGTGTACGATGTCGAGCGCCACGAAATCATCACCTCGCGCAATCTGTTCTCGACAAAATATTTTGAGACCTTCCCGACGTTCTCGCCCGATGGCCGAAAACTATATTTCTGCTCGGCAGACTCGGTCGCTATGCCCGATGAGTTCAAGAGTGCAAAATATAGCCTCTGCGTGATTGACTTCGACGAACAAACACGCCGCTTTGGCGAGAAGGTTGATACGCTCTACAACTCGCACATAGGTGGTCGTAGCGTATCATTCCCGCGCGTTTCGCCCGATGGTCGCTATATGCTCTATGCGTTGGCCGACTACGGCAACTTCTCGATTTGGCACCGCGATGCCGACCTCAAGATGATAGACCTCACCACAGGTGATGAGGTGGATATGTCGGCCGCCAACAGCGACGCTGCCGAGAGTTACCACTCGTGGAGCAGTAACTCACGCTGGATACTTTTCAACAGTCGCAGAGTAAACGGCTTATACACACACGCCTATATCGCCTACGTCGATAGCGAAGGCAATGTATGTAAGCCATTCCTATTACCACAACGCGACCCCGACTTCTATGACCGTTTTATGAAGTCATACAACATCCCCGAATTTATCACAGGCGAGGTAGAACTCAACTCCTACGACATTGCCCAATTTGCCAAAGAGGATAAGGGTATCGACCTAAAATTCAAGATGCAGGAGTAAAATGCCCTATTTGGGTACGGATTTTGCACCAAACCGTAACAAACAACGTAAAATTGTATTGTTATGTTTTGGTTATGGTATTTGCTTATAGGTTTGGTAGCAGGATGGCTCGCCAACCTTATTGTGCGCGGTAGCGGCGCGGGGCTTCTGCTCAATATTATCATCGGTATCATTGGAGGTTTCTTGGGCGGCTGGCTCGTAGGACTGGTCGGTTGGATACCTACCACCACATTTGGCGCGCTTGTGGCCTCGGTGATTGGTGCTGTCGTATTGTTGTGCATCGCATCATTGTTTGCGAATCGCAAAACGGAACGTTATTAATCATCAACCTGCGGAACGCAAGGACAACAAGCACCGCTCTGCACGCCTATCGTAGCCGAGCAACAACATATAAATTTCAACAAAAATCTGTTCGACTCTTTGCCGAGCAGATTTTTTTTGTAACTTTGTATCATAACGGTTATTCCGTTATAAGGTAACATATTATTAATTAGCGTTTGCTATTTGTTCCAGTTGCAGTGAAACGTAGGAAATTTCAAAGTAAAAATCGGAACAGATTATGCGAATGCCCCTTTGTGTGGGCATCCTTGTCTGTTTTTACCGGTTTTCCTACGACCGCACTGTGAAGACAAGTTTGTTCACACTTTGCGTTAGTAGGCGGGCGGTAGCAGTCGCATAAAACTTAAACTAAATGAAACGCTTAATTCAAATGTTGGCGGTATCAGCACTTGGCGTGTTGATGATTGGTTGCTCAAAAGATTCATCTAACGAGCAGATTAGTTCTACAAACTATGAGTTGAAACTTCGAGGAGACATCAAGGCTCCAATGTCGGCAACTCGTGTAAATGCAAACGGCTTTGAGGCCAACGACAAGGTGGGTGTTTATGTCACATCTACAGGCTCGCTCGCAGCGCAGGGAAACACACTCGACAATGCAGCCTACACCTACTCTAACGGCAATCTTAATGCGCCTGCTGACAGCAAGGTCTATTGGGATTCAAAGGATGCCCGTTTATCAGTTTATGCCTACTATCCTTATGCGGCAAGTGTAACAAACAACTCTGCTTACGCATTTTCTGTAGAGGCTAATCAATCGGAGGAAGAGAATTTCTACAATAGCGATTTCATTACTGCTAAAGCCGAGAATATTGCGCCTCAAGAGAATGCCGTTGAACTCACTTTCACTCACTCGTTGAGTAAGGTTTTGGTATCGTTAGTCGCGGGTGAAGGCATTACTGCCGAGGAATTAGCCGCAGCAGAGAAAGCCTTTACTATCAACGGTTTGGCAACAAATGGCACAATCAACCTTGCAACAGGCGTGGCTACCGCTGGCTCTACTAAAACCTCAATTACGCCGCTTAAGAGCGACGGCCGCAATTACGCCGCAATTGTCTATCCGCAAGAGGGAGCAATTTCGTTTAACCTAACATTAGGAGGAGAAGTATTCTCTTATACGACTAATATAGATTTTGAGGCTGGTTATCAGTACCAATTTAATCTTACAATCAATACTTGGGAGTCACCCGAGATGACACTAACATCAACCTCGATAGACCCTTGGGATAACGGAGAAGACCACTCTGGAGTAATGTCAAATACTATTGCATTTGCTGACCCAACACTAAAATCACTACTTTTGAATGAATATAAACAAGAGCGTGTTGAGCACGAAGAATATACAGAATATGTACGCACCGAGACTAAAATAGACTCTAATGGTGATGGTGAAATTAGTTATGAGGAAGCCAAATATATATATGAATTGGTTATAACAGGCAGTAGTAGTATATCTAACATAGCGGGACTTGAATATTTCAGCAACCTTGAATCTTTTGTTGTTGACAATACAGCAATGCCATCAAATCTTGACCTATCAAGAATAACATCTTTAACAATAGTACAACTTCATATGGTTTCTGGAACAACCTCAATAGACTTTACCAACAATCCTAACCTTACTAATGTTTATTGTGGTATGAATAGTTCTTTGCAAACACTAAACCTTTCGGGTGCTACATCATTAGAGAGATTGACTTGCTCAAGCAATGCCATAGAGGTTTTGGACTTATCAAACAATCTATCATTAAGCGAAGTTTCTCTTAATGGTGAATCTTCATTGCAAACTGTATACGTTCATAGTTCTCAAAACACAGAAGGATGGAAATTCCCCGAAGGTGTGACTCCAACTGTAAAAAACAATTAATTTACATTTTCTTCGGAGGAAAGTTTGCAATATGAAATAAATTGCTTACCTTTGTCGCGCTTAAAAGTATTTAATTCAAAAACATTACAAACAATGAAGAAAGGTATTCACCCCGAAAGTTATCGTTTGGTGGCGTTCAAGGATATGTCGAACGACCACGTGTTTTTGTGTCGGTCCGCCGTTTCGACAAAGGAGACCATCGAAGTGAACGGCGAAACCTATCCTGTATACAAGATGGAAATCTCTAACACATCTCACCCTTTCTACACAGGTAAGATGAAGTTGGTTGATACCGCAGGTCGTGTGGATAAGTTTATGAGCCGCTACGCAAAGCGCTACGATAAGAAGAACAAGTAATCCTAAAAGGAGTTGCTTATGGAATATGCTCGGTCACGTTGGCCGAGCATATTTTTTGCGAGATTTATTCACCTCAGGCTTGAAAATAGTGTCATTGCGAACATCGGTTTTGAGATTGCCACGTCGCTATGCTCCTCGCAATGACAACAGAAGAAGACGACGTCCATCGCAATGACATACCAAAACAGATGCGTGACAATCGCCTGCACTTGAACATACCAACCTGAATATAGGTAACATTGCATAAAGAAAACGCCGCGACATAAATCGCGGCGTTAACGTATAATCTCTAATTAGCAAAATCTCGTGCTACAAATTATTTAGAGAGTTCTGCAACAGCAGCCTTTGCGGGAGTTGCATAAGGCTCTGCTACAACCTTCTTCAAGCACTCCAAAGCCTTTGCCTTATTCTCCTTTGCGTTGTAAGCAGAACCGAGGTTGAAGTAAACTGCGCTCTTACCCTCATCGTCAGTCTGTGCCTCAGCAGCAGCCTCACCAATCTCGATAACCTTTGCGTAGTCCTTCTTCAAGAAGTAAGCCTGTACCAATACACGCTGTGCCAAAGCCTTGTCAGCGATAGACTCAGCCATAGCGATGATGCCGTCGAAGTCGTTAGCCTGCTGCAAAGCGGCAATCTTGTTGTTAGTGTACTGTGCCATAGTCTTCTTTGCCTGTGCGATAGCAGCATCGTACTTGGGGCTGGGAAGAGCAGCAACCTCTGAACAAACCTTAACACCCTCGTTGAACTTATCTGACTTGAAGTAACTCTCAGCCAACATCATAGCGAGGTTAGTGTTAGTCTTATCGGCAGCATAACCCTTTGCGAAAATCTCGCTTGCCTTGGCGAAATCGCCACCGTTGAAGTATGTACCACCCTGTGACTGGTAAACCATACCCAACATCTTACCAGCGTTGTTCAAAGCAGCATTCTGCTTGTACTTCTTTGCAGTAGCAACAGCCTTATCCAAAGCAGCGATAGCCTCTGCAAACTTTGCATCCTTAACCTTTGCATCGGTAGCCTTTGTTGCAGCAGCAGCGGCAAGACGACCTGTGTAGAAATAAGCGATAGGAAGGTTCTTCTTTGCAGAATTAACCTGCTCCAAGATAGCATCATCCTCCTCCAAAGAGCCATCAGCGATTACCTTCTCAAGCAACTCTGCAGCCTTTGCATAGTTCTTACCCTCGAGTGCAGCGTTAGCCTCTTTAGCAACATCCATCACGTTCTGCGCTGATACAACAGTAATACCCATCAACGCAACTACCATCAAAATCAACTTTTTCATAATAGTAAATAAATTCAGTTATTAATTTTATAATTATTTTCTTAAGGCTCAATCAATCCGACCCAACATTGGCCGAATCGAAATACAAAGGTATATTTTTTTTCTCATACAACAAATTTTCAGAGCAAATAACTGCAACCAACTGCACCTATGCACAATATTCGCTAACGTAACTGCTTGAAAAACTCCGTCATCAGGGCTTCGCACTCCTCGGCCAACACACCACCTTCGATTTTGGTCTTGGGGTGAAAAATCGCTCCGCCGACTGTTGTATAACCACGTTTGGGGTCGGCGGCACCATACACTACCCTATCTATCTGGCTCCACGCCAAGGCTCCTGCGCACATCACGCAAGGCTCAACGGTAACGTATAGCGTACATCCCTTCAAATATTTTCCGCCCAACGTCGTAGCCGCCGCCGTTATACTCTGCATCTCGGCGTGGGCCGTAGCATCGCACAAAGTCTCAACCAGATTATGACCTCGGCCAATCACTCGCCCACCACATACAACAATGGCTCCAATGGGCACCTCCTGCTCTACTAACGCTTTTCGGGCCTCATCTATTGCCTGACGCATAAACTTTTTGTCCTGCAAGGTTCTATTTTCGTCTTGTTGTAGTTCAATCATAAATGCGAAATTAATAAATAAGCGTATAAAAAACAAATTTTACATCATCTTAAGCCGTCACAACAGAGTCATTTGACAAAAAAAGTATAAAAATAGGCCGATGCAAACATTGACTATCAAGGAAAACGATTGTATATCGGTATTTTTTATTACTTTTGTATGTTTTTAGCACGACTAAATAAGAAACTAATAAAATATATCTTTTATGTATAGAAGTCATACTTGCGGCGAGTTACGCAGTGAGCACATTGGCCAAAATGTAACACTTGCCGGCTGGGTACAGAAAGTTCGTAATCTGGGTGCAATGACCTTTATCGATTTGCGCGACAGATATGGTATCACACAGATTGTTGTCGAGGAGAACTCGGCAGAGGCAACTCGTGAGGCTGCCGCTTGTTTGGGCCGCGAGTTCGTATTGCAGGTGACAGGTAAGGTCATTGAGCGTTCATCGAAGAACCCCAAGATGCCTACGGGCGATATTGAGGTTGCAGCCGATGAAATAAAAATCCTCAACGAGGCACAGACACCTCCATTTACTATCGAGGAGAACTCGGATGGTGGCGACGACTTGAGAATGAAGTATCGTTATTTGGATTTGCGTCGTCCTCCTTTGCAGCGCAATATGGAGTTGCGTCACCGTATGGCTCACGCAATCCGCACATTCCTCGACAAGGAGGGATTCCTTGAGATTGAGACACCCTATTTGGTGGGCTCTACACCCGAGGGTGCGCGCGACTTTGTCGTACCAAGCCGTATGAACCCCAATCAGTTCTATGCTCTGCCACAGTCTCCACAGACTTTGAAGCAGTTGTTGATGGTTGCAGGCTACGACCGTTATTTCCAGATTGTACGTTGTTTCCGCGATGAGGATTTGCGTGCTGACCGCCAGCCCGAGTTTACACAGATTGACTGCGAGATGTCGTTTGTTGAGCAGGAGGATATCTTGGAGGTATTCGAGCGTTGGGCTAAATATATGTTCAAGGATGTTATGGACATCGACTTCACAGAGCCTTTCCAGCGTATGCCTTGGATTGAGGCTATGGAGAAGTATGGTTCAGACAAGCCTGACTTGCGTTTTGGTATGGAGTTCCACGACATTACCGATTTGGCTCACGGCCACTCATTCTCGGTATTTGACGATGCGGAGTACGTTGTAGGTTTTGCTGCTACGGGATGCGCAGGTTACACTCGCAAGCAGATTGATGCTCTGACAGAGTACGTAAAGCGTCCGCAGGTAGGAGCAAAGGGTTTGGTATGGATTCGCCTCGACGAGCAGGGTAACTTGAAGTCATCTATCGATAAGTTCTTCTCGCCAGAGGATTTGAAGGCTATCGCCGAGCGTATGGAGGCAAAGGCTGGCGACTTAATGTTGGTACTTTGCGGCAAGAAGTTCAAGGCTCTGACTCAACTCTGCGCACTGCGTCTGCACGTTGCCGAGCAGTTGGGATTGCGTAACCCGAAGGAGTTTGCTCCGTTGTGGATTGTCGATTTCCCGATGTTCGAGTGGGATGATGAAACAGAGCGTTACTACGCTATGCACCACCCCTTCACATCGCCCAAGCCCGAGGATGTACAATACCTGGAGAGCGACCCCGGCCGAGTTCGTGCCAATGCTTACGACTTTGTATGTAACGGTACAGAGATTGGTGGTGGCTCAATCCGTATCCACGATGCACAGTTGCAGGCTCTCATCTTCAAGATTTTGGGCTTCACACCCGAGAAGGCACAGGAGCAGTTTGGCTTCTTGATGAATGCATTTAAGTTTGGTGCGCCTCCTCACGGTGGTTTGGCATTCGGTTTTGACCGCTTGTGTTCATTGTTCGGTGGCTCGGAGTCAATTCGTGACTTCATTGCATTCCCGAAGAATAACGCAGGTCGTGACGTGATGTTGGATGCTCCGTCGGTAATTGACCAAGCGCAGTTAGATGAGTTGTATCTTTCGTTGGTAAAGCCCGAATAGGTATTACGGTAATAAATTAAATAGGGTGTGTCGTTGTTGCGACACACCCTATTGATTTTTAACTGTGAATTAAATCTTTTCAAACTGAGATTTATATGCACCACACAGAGGGCAGCACCAATCTTCGGGCAACTCCTCAAACGGAGTACCGGGGGCTACGCCATTTTCGGGGTCACCCTTCGCCGTGTCATACAACCAACCGCAAGGAATACATCTATACTTATCCATAACAAATAATTTTATAGGGTTAAACATTTCGCTCTACTCTAACAAAATTAATACTTTTTTTGATTAATCGTCTTTTTTCACCATTATAACGACAAAAAAACGGGGTAAAGCATTGCTCTACCCCGAATGTATAATCGACACTACCGACACTATACCAAGCCTGAGAAGCCCATAAAGGCCATAGCAAGGATAGCGGCAGTGATAAGTGCGATAGGAATACCCTTCAATGCGGCGGGTACGCCATCCAACTCCAAGCGCTCACGGATACCTGCAAAGATTACCAATGCAACAGCAAAACCGAGTGCCGTAGATACCGAATAGGCGAAACTTTGCAACAAGTTAAACTCCTTCTGAATCATCAAGATGGCAACACCCAACACAGCGCAGTTGGTAGTAATCAACGGCAAGAAGATACCCAATGCCTGATAAAGCGAGGGAGAAATCTTCTTCAAGATAATCTCAACCATCTGCACCAACGCTGCAATCACCAAGATGAAAACGATAGTCTGCATATACTCAATATGCAGAGGCACAAGGATATATGTCTGGATAGACCACGCAACGATAGAGGTCAATGCCATCACGAAAGTTACGGCAGCACCCATACCCAACGAAGTATCTACCTTCGACGAAACACCCAAGAAGGGACAGATACCCAAGAACTGTGCAAGAACAACGTTATTTACGAAGATTGCACCAATGATTATTGCGAAATATGAAAGTTCCATAACTTACTTCTTTGCTAACTTGTTAAACAAAACCATCATATAGCCCAGCACAAGGAATGCACCCGGAGCCAAGACAAACACCAACGGCATATAATCGGCAATACCCAACGAGTAACCGAAGATAGCACCGCTACCCAGCACCTCACGAACAGCACCAATAGCCGTCAAGGACAGAGTAAAGCCAAGGCCAATACCTACACCATCCAACATTGAATCAATAGGGCCATTCTTCGAAGCAAACGCCTCAGCACGTCCCAAGATGATACAGTTTACCACGATAAGCGGAATAAAAACGCCCAACGCTGCATACAGAGAGGGTACATAGGCCTGCATCAACATCTGGATAATCGTTACGAACGAAGCGATAACCACAATAAACGCAGGGATACGCACCTTATCGGGAATAAAATTCTTAATGAGCGAAATAACCAAGTTTGACATAATGAGTACCGCCATAGTAGCAACACCCATACCCATACCATTGATGGCCGATGTCGTAGTACCCAACGTAGGACACATACCCAACACCAACACAAACGTAGGATTATTCTTCAATATACCGCTCAATACAATCTGCATCTTATTCATTGTTGCCTCCTTTCTGGGCATCCGAGCCCTTATTAGTAGATGTAGCACCCGACACACCGTCAGCCGAAGCCTTGCCACCGCAGGCTACCCAATAAGCCTCACGCGCGCGAGCCACAGCATCGTAATATGCACGAGAAGAGATAGTTGCCGCAGTCAGCGCATCCAACTCGCCGCCATCCTTCTTAACCTTAAACTCCACATCGCCCGAGTTCTCACCCTTAATGCTCGAAAGCAACGCATTGCCCTCGTCACACATCTTGGTACCCAAGCCAGGAGTCTCAGCCTGCTCCAAAACATTTACGTTCAAAATATTACCTTCAGGCGAGAATCCAACCATCAAACGAATAACGCCGCCAAAACCATTCTTGGTCATTGACTCAACGGCATAACCTACGACATCACTACCCTTGACAGCCTTATAGACCTTGATTGACATATCGTCAATCACTTGCTCGCTCTGCTCATTACTATCGAAGGCGGGCAATACGTTAGCCACAGCCTCTTTGGTTGCAAGAGCCTTTGCCTCGGCAATGGCATCCTCGGTCAACATATTCACCGCTCCTACACCTGCCGAAGCAATCAACGTGATGGTGAACAAGACCGCAACCATATTAAAAAGTGTACTCTTCATATTTTCAGCCTCCTATTTAACAGACATTAAACCAAAACGCTTGGGCTTCACATACTTGTTAATGAGCGGAGTAACCGCATTCATCAACAAGATAGCGAACGACATACCCTCGGGGTATGCGCCCCACAAACGGATAATCATAGTAATTACACCAATACCGACACCATAGATAAGCATACCCTTATGTGTCATAGGTGAGGTAACGTAGTCAGTTGCCATAAAGATAGCACCCAACAGAGCACCACCTGCCATTAGGTGGAATGCGGGCAACTCATAGAACAATGAGCCACCGCCCTTCATAAAGGCTACAACTACGGCAAACAGAGCCATCGAGCCCAACACTGCAACAGGGATGTGCCAAGTGATAACCTTGCGCCACAACATATAGAGTCCACCAACAATCAGAGCCAAAGATGCAATTTCACCCAACGAGCCAGGCATCATACCGCTCAACATATTGAGCAAGTTTACGTCACCCACCTCTACCAAATTAGCCTTAACTGCGGCCAACGGAGTAGCACCCGAGAAGGCGTCAACGAACTGATTTGACGTAGGCTGGGGGAATGATGTCATCTGCACGGGATATGCGATAAGCAAGAACACACGACCTACCAATGCAGGATTAAACGGATTGCGTCCCAAACCGCCGAAGGTCATCTTCGCCACGCCGATAGCCACAGCCGCACCAATGATAACAATCCATACAGGAATATTCGACGGCAAGTTGAAAGCCAACAGAACACCTGTTACGACAGCCGACAGATTATAAATCGTACCGGGGCCCTTAATAAGATACTTCTGAATCAAGAACTCGAACAACACGCAACTGATAACAGCCACAGCCGTTACGAGCAACACATTAAGACCATACACCCAAACCGACACTGCCAAAGCGGGCAACAACGCGATAAGCACATCACGCATCAACGACTGCGTAGATTGTGCGCTATGCACGTGGGGCGATGGTGCAACAAAAAATTTATTTGCCATATCTATTTCTATTTTTTGCGTTATTTTTTAGGTGCATTAGCCGCCGCACGAGCGCGGATAATTCCCATTACAGTCTGCTTACCCAAACGGATATAATCCAACAAAGGCAAACCTGCGGGGCAGGTATATTGACAACAACCGCACTCGATACAATCGGTAATGCGCTCTGCCTCAACGCTCTCCCACATCTGCTTCTTCGACATCTTTGAGATGAGGTAAGGCTCCAAGCCCATAGGACAAGCCGACACACACTTGGCGCACTTGATACAGCACTCCATATCAACTCGATGAGCCTCCTTGCCACTGAATACCGTAACACCAGAGCAACCCTTTGTAACAGGAGAATCAAGATTGACCATAGCGCGGCCCATCATAGGACCACCATTGACAACCTTCACATCACCCTCGGGCAGACCGCCTGCCATATCAACCAACTTCTGGATAGGTGTACCCATACGAGTCAAAAGGTTACGAGGCTCCTTCAACTCCTTACCTGTGATAGTTACTACTCGCTCGATAAGGGGCTTATTCTTCTGTACTGCCTCATAGATTGCTACCGTAGTCGATGCATTGCATACAACGGCACCCACGTGAATCGGCAATCCTGGAGGAGGTGGCACCTCGCGGCCTGTAACAGCAGCGATAAGTTGCTTCTCACCACCCTGCGGATACTGCACCTTGAGTGGCTCTACTACAACATCAAACTTCTTCTCGGCTATAAGTTTCTTAAGGTGCGCTATTGCATCGGGCTTATTGTTCTCAACACCAATGATAGCCTTCTCGACCTTAAGTGCCTTCTTCAAAATCTCGACACCGATGAGCAACTCCTCACCACGCTCCAACATTGTGCGGTGGTCCGAAGTAAGATAAGGCTCACACTCCACACCGTTGATTATCAAATATTCAGCCTTACAACCATTGGGGATAGACAACTTGACGTGTGTAGGGAATGTAGCACCACCCATACCTACGATACCTGCGTTCTTGATTTTGGCGATAATAGCATCCGCCTCCAAATCGCACTCACGCTTAATCTCTGCCGAACGGTCAATCTCGGGCATCCACTCATCGCCCTCACGCTTGATTGTAATCATCATCTGGCGCAAACCCTGACCATTGGGCTGCATATCAACAGCCGTCACTGTACCCGAAATGGGAGAGTGGATATTGGCTGACATAAAACCTGTAGCCTCGGCAATCAATTGACCTGTCAAAACCTTATCACCCTTGGCAACCTTTGCAGTTGCAGGGGCTCCGATGTGCTGTCCGAGCGGAATATTTACGACATCGGGAAGTTCCAAAACCTCAATGGCTTTGGCATTACTCCATTTTTTATTATCCGACGGATGAACTCCGCCTAACGGGAATGTCTTCATAATCTAATCTCTTTATTTCTGCTCGTTTACACTCTCTTTCTTCTCCACTACGGGCTGTGCAGCGGGCTTTGCAGCGGGAGTCTTTGGCTCTTTAGGCAGCGGCTCCATACCCTTAAGTGTGATAGCACCTGTCGGACACTCGTTCACACACTTACGGCACAACTTACACTTCTGCGGGTCGATATATGCCAAACCGCCCTCAACCGTAATAGCATCGAATGCACAAACCTTGGCACACTTACCACAACCGATGCAACCAGCCTTACAAGCCTTCATCGTAACTGCACCCTTATCCTTCGATACGCAACTTACATATACGGCGCGATTCTTCGGCCACTTCTTGCGCAACTCGATAATCTTCTTCGGACAAGCCTTAACACAAGCACCACAAGCAGTACACTTATCGGCATCAACCTCGGCTATGCCGGTTTCGGGATTTACCTTGATAGCATCAAAAGCACAAGCCTCGACACAATCGCCATAACCCAAACAACCATAGGCACAAGCAGTCTCGCCAACATAAAGCGACGATGCTACAGCACAACTCTTTGCGCCCGAATACTCATTTGTGCGAGGACGCTTGGCGCATACACCACCACAGCGTACCGTAGCCACAGTAGGCTCCTTCTCGGGAGCAACCTTACCCAGATACGATGCCATACTCTTCATACATTCGGCACCGCCAACGGGGCAGTACAAAGCCGAGATGTCATCTTGCTTAACCATAGCCTCGGCCATAGCACGACATCCAGCGAATCCGCAACCACCGCAGTTAGCACCTGGCAACATCTTCTCGACCTCATCAATACGAGGGTCCTCCTCTACCTTGAACTTCTGGGCCACAAAGTAAAGGATGACTGCTGACAAAATACCAAGCAGACTCAAGGTTGCAATAGTAGATAATAATACAGTCATTTTGTTTGTTTTGTTATTATAAATTTTATAGTTTTTTCAACTTTACTATTCATCAGCCATAGCACGACATAATAGAGTCCTACTCCTGCTATAGCCGAAAGTGCCGCTACGCCCTCACTCGCACCCAATACAGTCAGACCTACGAGCACAACCAGCAACACAAAAAAGGGGACCACATAGGCCAAAAAGACCGACCTGGCACCCATAGAGCGACTCGCCAACACAACCTCGACACTCTCGCCTACGGCATAGGCTGCAGCATCCGAAGTCTTTACCTCAACGATTTTATCTTTCGCCTCATCAACACCACACACTGCGCGTGCGTGACACTCGCTGCACGCACTATTAACAGTCATACGCACCCAAACCTTATTATCGGCCACGCGCACAACTTCACCGCAATGTTTAATATTGGCGACACTCATAATCGACAAATAATATACACTCCCCCTTATCGGCTGATTAATATCCGTAGCGGTTTACCAATGGGAACATACATTCGTGGCGGAACGAACTTGTCGAAAGACGCAACACAGGAGGATACTGATAACGCTTCTTTACGTTACGCATAACCATACCGTGAATCTTCTCCACGACATCCGATTCGAATCCCGCATTTACAATCTCCTCGCGGTGCTCACCCTTCTCAATCATACGATACAGGATTGCATCTACAACCTCATAAGGAGGCAGTATATCGCTATCCTTCTGATTAGGATGCAACTCCGAAGTAGGCTCCTTCTTGAGGATGCATTCGGGAATTACGTCGTCGAATGCAAGATTTATATAACGTGCCAAATCGTAGATTTCGCTCTTATAGAGGTCGCCCGTAACACTAAACGCACCTGCTGTGTCGCCGTAAAGCGTAGTCCAACCGATAGCGTTCTCACTCTTGTTTGATGAGTTGAGCAACATATAACCATCCTTATTCTGCAAAGCCATCAACAGCACGGTACGGATACGCGACTGGATATTCTCCTCCGTAGCGTCGAAACTCGTTCCGCCTGTAATCGGCTTCAACGTGTCAGTGATTGCAGCATAAGCCGCATTAATAGGCAAAACGCTATATTCGATACCGAGATTATCGGCCAACTGCTTTGCATCCTCGACAGAATCGTCAGATGAGAATTGCGACGGCATCATAAGGCCCTTGACATTCTCCTTACCCAACGCGCCCACTGCCAGACAAGCCACTACAGATGAGTCAATACCGCCCGACAAACCTACACACGCCTTTGTGTAACCGCTCTTCAAGAAATAGTCGCGCAAACCCAAGCAAGCCGCACGATAGAGCATATAGGTACGATGCTTATATGATGTAAACGGCACCTCCATCTCGGCATATTCGGCCGCAGTATCATATATACGGAAGTCCTCCTCGAAATCCTTTAACAGCAACTCCAACTTACTGTTGCTATTCATCACGCCCGACATACCATCATATACCAAATCACCCGAACCACCAACCTGATTCATCAAGATGATATTACGACCAAGGGTATAGGTCAAGCGACACATCCAATCGTAACGATATGACAACAAGCCCTTACCGTAACGACGAGCGTTTATATTTACTACGAAATCGACATTAGAATCCAATTCGCTAACATTAGCCATATCGTTGCCGACATATACTGCTATGTTACAACCACCAATTCTAACGACCTTGCTACCCTCTCCCGACACGATAAAGCCCATTTCACGGCGAGCCGAGATATGATTCTTTTCGATTATATCTACGATTTGACCTTTACGCAGAACTGCGGCGGCGCTCACTGCGCCTTTCTCGGTCAAGATAGGAGAACCCACAATAGCCGTCACATTGCAACACGCCTCGGCAATACGCTCCAACGCCTCCTCACACAAGGTAAGGAATGTTGTTTTACGCAACAAATCATAGGCGGGAGTACCGCTTACTGCATACTCTGCAAAAAGCACCAAATCAGCACCTTCGGCCTCCGCACGACGTACGGCCTCGATAATAAGGTTTGCATTGCCATCAATATCACCGATGGTATAATTTAATTGGGCAAGAGCAATCTTCATTTCTGTTAAATATTTCAGGTATTCAATATGCCACAAAGGTAGCGATTATTTTATAAACTATACAAGATTTACTTGCTTTTTTATATAAATAAAGGTATAACTATACGCAAAAAGAGAGAACAAATCGCATCCCGACTTGTTCTCTCCTATTTTTCGAGCCTTCAGCCCGACTATATTCTGCAAAATATCGTTTACTCCTTGTCGTCTACAAGAATACGACCACAATACTCACAAACGATAAGTTTCTTACCCTGACGCACATCAGCCTGACGCTGGGGAGGAATACGGTTAAAGCAACCGCCACACGCATCGCGCTGAACTGTTACAACAGCCAAACCATTGCGTACGCTACGACGAATACGATTGTAAGCAGTCAACAAACGCTCGTCAATCTTGGTCTTTGCCTTCTCAGCCTTTGACTCCAACGATGCTACCTGGTCAGCAGTCTCGGCCTCGATGCACTCCAACTCGCTCTTCTTGGCAGCCAAATCGATATTACGGTCTGCTACAACAGCCTCGGCATCCTCCAACTGAACCTTCTTGTTCTTGATTGCTGCAGCATACTCCTTCAAACGCTTCTCGGCCAACTCAATCTCCAACTCCTGATACTCAATCTCCTTGGTGATAGAGTCATACTCGCGGTTGTTGCGCACGTTATTCTGCTGCTCCTTGTAGTGCGAAATCTGAATCTTGGCTTGGTCTACCTCACGCTTGCGCTGCTTGGTAAGAGAGTTGAACTCCTCAATCTCGTTATTAATGTTGTCAATGCGAGTCTTCAATCCTTCGATTTCATCCTCCAAATCCTGCACCTCCAAAGGCAGTTCGCCCTTCACCTTGTTAATTTCATCTATCTGCGAATCAATCTTCTGCAACTCATAGAGAGCCATAATCTTCTCCTGCATCGAATAATCGACTTCAGATGTTTTTTTCTGTGCCATATAT
>JAZOVT010000033.1:0-18205 GCA_045658845.1 Alistipes sp. | reverse complement strand
CCTTCTTATTGGGGTTAGCCTTCAAGTCGAGCATCTCGGCCTCGAGCAATACCTTCTCCAACAACTTGTCGAGGTTGATACCCTTCTTCGCCGAAATATCCTGACTCTGGTACTTACCGCCCCAATCCTCTACAAGGTAGTTCATCTGTGCCAACTGCTCCTTGATGTGCTCGGGGTTGGCTGCGGGCTTATCAATCTTGTTGATGGCAAACACCATAGGAACGCCTGCGGCCTGTGCGTGGTTGATAGCCTCAACAGTCTGGGGCATCACGCTGTCGTCAGCCGATACGATGATAATGGCAACGTCGGTAATCTTCGCACCACGCGCACGCATCGCTGTAAAGGCCTCGTGACCTGGAGTATCGAGAAAGGTAATCTTCTGACCGTTCAAGTTTACAGAGTATGCACCGATGTGCTGTGTGATACCTCCGGCCTCACCCTCGATGACGTTAGTCTTACGGATGTTGTCCAAGAGCGAAGTCTTACCGTGGTCAACGTGACCCATAACCGTAACGATAGGGGGACGTGAAACGAGGTCCTCGTCGCTGTCGTTCTCGGTCTCGATAGCCTCCTGAATCTCTACCGATACGAACTCGGTCTTAAAGCCGAACTCCTCGGCTACAACAACCAATGCCTCGGCATCCAATCGCTGGTTGATAGATACCATAAGACCCAAGTTCATACAAGCCGAGATGACCTCCATCGGTGACACATTCATCATCGTAGCCAACTCGCTAACGGTAACGAACTCTGTCACCTTCAGTACTGAACGCTCCATCTCCTCGCGCTCCATCTCCTCGTTCATCTTCTCACGAATCTCGTCGCGCTTCTCCTTACGATACTTTGCACCCTTGTTCTTCGCACCTTTGGCTGTCAAACGAGCCAAAGTATCCTTAACCTGCTTTGATACCTCCTCGTCGCTTACCTCGGGACGTACTACAGGCTTGGGCTGGTGCTTCTTATCCTTATGCTTGTTGCGGCGGCCCTCGCCTGCTTTGGGCTGCTGCTGATTGTTGTTATTGTTATTCTGTTGCTGGTTGCCGTTCTGCTGCTTGTTCTTCTTCTCCTGCTTGGGCTGCTGCTGGCCACCCTTGCCCTGCTTGCTTACGTCAACCTTCTCCTTATCCAAACGCTTGCGCTTGTGCTTGCCGCCAGGGACCATACCCGATACGTCCATTGTGCCCAAAATCTGCGGGCCCGAGAGTTGAGTCTGGTTAGGACGGAATACCTTGTCTTCAGAAGCGAGCTTTGCCTGCTCTTTAGGCTGCTCCTGCTTGGGTTGCTCCTGCTTGGGCTCTACGCGTGCGGGTTGCTCCTTGGCAGGGGTAGCGACATTGGCTTTGGGAGTCTCCTCTTTCTTTGGCTCTGCGGGTTTCTTGCCACCGAGGTCAATCTTACCCAAAATCTTGGGCTGCTGAATCTCATCCTTCACGTTGATAACGTTGCTCTTGATGATAACCTCCTGCTCCTCGCTTGGCTCCTCTTTCTTGCCAGCCTCCAACGATACAGACTCCTTCTTGCCTAACGAGATTTTCTCCTTTATAATGTTGCGCTCGTTGCCAGATGTTCTATTTGAGCCGAACTCCTTCTCCAAAATGGCATACACATCGGGGCTAACCAATGAGTTTGGTGAGCCGTCGATGTTTACGCCCTTCTTGAGCAGAGAATCCACGATAGTGTTGATGCCTACCTTGAACTCTTTAGCCACCTGAATGAGCCTTATTTTTCTATTCTCTGTCATACTTTTTCCGTTTGCTAATGATTAATTACTCTTCGAACTCTGCTTTCAAGATTTCAACTACCTTCTCGGCCTGCTCAACCTCGAGGTCGGCGCGTGAGGCAATCTCCTCAACGGGCAACTCCAATACGCTCTTGGCTGTGTCACATCCAGCGGCCTTCAAGGCGTCGATAATCCAAGCCTCGATTTCGTCAGAGAACTCTGTAAGTGCCACGTCCTCCTCCTCAATCTCACGATATACGTCGATGTCGTAGCCTGTAAGCATCTTCGAAAGGCGGATGTTCAAACCGCCCTTACCAATAGCCAACGATACCTGGTCGGGCTTGAGGTAAACCGATGCGGTCTTGCGCTCCTCGTCGATTGTGATAGTCGAAATCTTTGCAGGGTTGAGTGAACGCTGAATCATCAACTGAGGATTAGTAGTATAGTTCAAAACGTCAATATTCTCATTGCGCAACTCCTTAACAATGGTGTAGATACGTGAACCCTTCATACCTACGCACGCTCCTACGGGGTCGATACGGTCATCGTATGACTCTACAGCAACCTTTGCACGCTCACCAGGGATGCGTACGATGCTCTTGATGGTGATAAGACCGTCGAAAATCTCGGGTACCTCCTGCTCGAACAGACGCTCCAAGAACTCGTTAGCCGTACGCGAAAGGATAATGCGGGGCTTGTTGTTGTTCATCTCAACGCTCTTTACGATAGCCTTGATTGTGTCGCCCTTGCGGTAGAAGTCGTTGGGAATCTGCTCTGATTTGGGAAGGATAAGTTCGTTCTCCTCGTCATCCAAAAGCAATACTTCGCGCTTCCAAACCTGATAAACCTCGCCTGTGATAATCTCGCCAACCTTCTCTGAATACTTCTCGTAGATGTTGGCCTTCTCCAAATCCAAGAGGCGTGATGCCAAATTCTGACGCAACGAGAGAACAGCACGACGACCAAACTGATTCATCTTAATCTGGTCGGTGTACTCGTCACCTACCTCGTAAGAGTCGTCGATAGCCTTAACCTCCGATACGCTAATCTGCGTGTTGGGGTTCTCTACTGCGCCATCCTCGACAACCTCGCGGTTACGCCAAATCTCAAGGTCACCCTTCTCGGGGTTGATGATGACGTCGAAATTCTCGTCACTCTCGAACTGCTTCTGCAGTGCGTGACGGAATACATCCTCCAAAACGCCAATCATTGTGGCTTTGTCAATGTTTTTCAGTTCTTTGAACTCGGCAAAGTTGCTGATAAGATTTAAGTTTTCCATTGTTGTTTTTGTTTTTATCTATTTTTGTCTTTAGTTATCGGTTTATTTGAAGTCGAGGTACTCTTTGGTGTACTTAATCTCGTCGAAACGGTATGTGCGTACTACGTTTACCAGCACCTTGCGCTTCTTGCCCTCGACAGCCTGTTTCTCCTCGTAAGAGATGGTGATGCCCTCGTCGTTTACATCGTCCAATTTTGCCAAAATCTTGATGCCGCTCAAAAGCAATACCTCAACCGATGAGCCGATGATTTTGCGATATTGGCGGATATCCTTCAACTCCGAGCCTATGCCAGCCGATGCTACCGTAAGCGAAAAATCCTCAACGTCGCGGTCAAATTCGGCTTCGATGGTGCGGCTCAACTCGGCACAACGCTCGATTGTAACTGATGATTCGCTGTCGATAAGCAGTTCAACCTCGTTAGCGGGCGAGCATTTGCAACTCACAGTAAACATATCCGTGCCGCTCAATTCGCGGTCGGCAATCTCTAAAATCTTCTGGCAATCTATCATATTATCAATGTGTTATATTTTCTCGCGGGACTGTCGCAAATCTTCAAAACGACAGCGAGGGGTATAAAAGAAGGGGACTCACTCGTCCCCTTTCTCCTCATTCACGTTGCAAAAATAGTGAAAAAAAACTACAATGCAAACTTTTTTATATTAAATATATGTATATCTGTCGATTATTTCGCAAATATGCGCGATACGAATGGCAGAGCATCGTAGAGTGCCGAGTGCCAATACTCCCAAGTGTGACCGCCGTCGCGTACACGCAACTGATAGGGCACACCCGCTTTGCGCATAGCCAATACGAGGTTCATATTGCACTCAAAGAGGAAATCGTCGTCGCCGCAATCAACATACCACGCAACCGTGCGAAGTGCCTCTTTAGTCTTGTCGTCGGCATTGGCAACGTAATTCACGCAACTCAACTTGTTTACCGCTTTGGTCAGATGCCACATCTTGTCCTTCTCATCGCGAGGGGCTTGAGCCTGAGGGGCATCCAAGTGCATCAGTGCACTCATAGCGTAGCAAGCGCAGAACATATCGGCGTGACGCTGCGCGTAACTTGTTGAGCCACCGCCACCCATCGACAATCCTGCAATGGCGCGCGATGCTTTGTCACCCTTGATGCGATACTCCTTCTCGACTGCGGGCAAGAACTCCTCGAAGAAGAAACTCTCATATGCCCAGCCCTCCATATCGAAGTAGCCGTTCCATACACCCTCGCCGATGTTGCCGCCCGCGTTAGGCGAGATGACAATCATATCGCATACCTCACCTGCAGCGCGCAGTTGGTCCATAACATCCTGCAAATGACCTCTGCCCGCCCAATCCTTGTTGGTGCCGTTCATTCCGTGCAGAAGATACAATACGGGGTATTGCTTATCGGTGTTGTTGGCATAACCTGCGGGTAGATAGGCCGTGTAGTTGCGGTCGGCATTGAGGATTTCGCTGTGGATGGTCTTCTCCTCGACACGACTCATATTACGCATCCATTGACGAATCTGGTCGGAGTCTTGTGCCGATGTGGTAAATGCGATTAGCGCAAATGTAATCGCCAAAAAAATCTTTCTCATAATGGTAGTAGTTTTAATATGTTTGCGGTTAATCTAAAAACAGCCTGTCTTAAAAGCGAGACAGGCTGCATTTGGGTTAATCTATTGTTGGGATTATTCTTTATTCACCTTTTTAACGTAGGGCTTGATGCAACCGCGCTGTGAAGAGCGAACAAAGTTTAATAGGTAATCTCTCTCGGGTGATTGAGGTAACTCGGCTTCAGCCTTGTCGCAAGCGTTCATATAGTTCAAATCGCTTTGGAAAAGGATGCGGCATACATCGTGGATAGCCATAATCTGCTCGTGAGTGAAACCTCTGCGCGAGAGACCTGTCTTGTTGATACCTGCGTAGTGGTCATCCTTTGAAGCAGTGATGTAAGGCGGAATATCCTTTGTAACGCCCGACATACCCTGAATCATAGCGTGGTCGCCGATGTGAGTCCATTGGTGTACGGCAGAGTGACCTCCGATTACTACCCAATCACCAACGTGTACCTCTCCTGCAAGTGATACACCATTTACAATCACGCAGTTGCTACCAATCACGCAGTCGTGTCCGATGTGAGCGTAGGCCATAAGAAGATTGTTCGAGCCGATGATTGTAGTACCTGTAGAGGCTGTGCCTCGACTGATGGTCACACACTCGCGAATCTCGCAGTTGTCGCCAATCTGTGCTGTGGTCACCTCGCCCTTGAACTTCAAATCTTGCGGAGTGCAAGCGATAGAGGCAAATGAGTGAATCTTGCAATTCTTGCCAATGCGGGCGCCATTGTGGATAGCGGCCGATGGGCCAATCCAACAACCGTCGCCGATTTCGACGTCTGCTGCTACATATGCGAATGGTTCGATGGTTACATTTTCTCCGATTTTTGCATCGGGATGTACGTATGCCAAGTTACTAATCATAATCTGGTTTTATTCTGTTTACTTATTTTTCACAATTTGTGCCATAAGAGTGGCCTCGCAGGCTAACTGTCCGCCTACGAATACTTTACCCAAGATAGATGCTATGCCGCGACGCACAGGCTCGATGATGTGGGCCTCCAACTGAACGGTATCGCCAGGTACAACCTTGCGCTTGAAACGTACGTTGTCGATACGCAGGAAATATGTTGAGTAATCTTTGGGATTCTCTACCGAGTTTAGTACGATGATGCCACCCGCCTGTGCCAATGCCTCAACAAGCAATACGCCTGGCATAACAGGCTCCTGCGGGAAGTGGCCCGTAAACTGTGGTTCGTTGGCTGTGATATTCTTGATAGCACCAATCGACACCTCGTCCAAGTGGAATACCTTGTCTACCATCAAGAATGGATAGCGGTGGGGAAGGAGTTTGCGGATGTCGTTTACGTCGAGCAATGCGGGCTTCGCGGGGTTGTACTTGAATGCGGGCTTCTCGCCATCACGACGGATGGTAGTGAGCAACTGCTTCATAAACTCAGTGTTGGCATAGTGGCCAGGGCGTGATGCCCATACACGGCCCTTGATGCGCATACCGAGCAATGCGAAGTCGCCGAGCAAGTCGAGCAACTTGTGGCAAGCAAGTTCGTTGCTTGAACGCAACTGCAAGTTGTTGAGATAGCCTCCCGTCACGCGAATATCGGTCTTGTTGAATACCTTCTTCAGGTGCTCCAACTGCTCATCCGATACGGGATTCTCTACAACCACGATAGCATTGTCCAAGTCGCCACCCTTGATGAGGTTCATCTTGAGCAATGGCTCCAGGTCGTGCAAGAAAACAAACGTGCGGCAAGGAGCAATCTTCTCCTTATATTCGTTGAACATATCGAGCGTAGCGTATTGGTTGCCGATGACCTTTGAGTTGTAATCGACGTGTACCGATACGGTGAACTCATCGTCGGGGTAGATGATGATGGCTACACCCTTGTTGGGGATTGTATATACTTGCTTCTCTGTTACTTCGTAATATTTGCGGTCGGCCTTTTGTGAAACGATGCCAACCTCTTCGATGCGTTGCACATACTCTCGTGCCGAGCCATCCATAATGGGGACCTCGGGGCCGTCGATGTCAATCAATGCATTGTCGACACCCATAGTCCATAGGGCTGATACAATATGCTCGATGGTGCTAACTTTAGCCTCACCCTTTTCGATTGTTGTGCCGCGAGAAGTGTCTGTTACATATTCGCACAATGCAGGTACAGATGGCTGTCCCTCCAAATCGATGCGACGAAATATAATACCCGTGTTATCGGCAGCGGGATTAACGGTCATATTTACAACGACTCCTGTATGTAAACCTTTGCCCGAAAATGAAATTACACCGCCGAGCGTCTGCTGTTTAGTTTGCATATAAAGTTTTGTTAGTTGGTAATTTATAATAAACTTATTATCCGCGACTGATAATATTGTGCAAATATACTAATATTTCATAAAAAAAACGTATTTTTGCAGTATAATTGTAAGTATATAGCACTCTTTTATGTCATCTATAGAATCTCAAAATACTGAATCAGTGCCACAAAGCGGTGCCAGACCCGCTCAACCGCGAGGACAGAGACCACCGCGTCGCCCTCGTATGCGTCTGCCGTTTGATAATAAAAAGCAGGATGCAGGAGAGTGGGCATACGACCATAGATTGGGTCTGAGCGTAATGATTGTGGTCTATTTGGTATTGGCAATCGTATTCGTTAGTTCGAAGATTATCATCAATTCAAAGCCCCATATGCAAGGTATCTACGTCGATTTGCAGACGTTGGCCGAGTTGGAGGCCGAGAAGGAGCGTTTGGAACGTGAGATTGAGATGAAACAGTCGGATTTGGATTGGTCGGCTATCCGTAACCAAACGTCGAATGATGCATTGTTGAATGAAAATCTCAAGGACGATAGGGGAATTAATACTGCCGAACTAAATCAGTCGGCACGCGATATTGCAGCAGGTATGCAGGCTAATCGTGCGGCCTATGAGGCTGGTTTGGCAGAGGCACAATCTATTCTCAATGCCGAGCGTCCGTCGGCCGAGCCTGGCGAGCAAACCCAACAGCAGGATGTTAAGGTCAAGGGTGGTGTGACGGTGCGATATGAGTTCAAGAATCCTGTTCGTACAAAGCGTCATCTTGTAGTGCCGGCATATTTGTGTGACGGTGGTGGTCAGGTTATAGTGTCTGTTACGCTTAATCAAGGTGGCGAGGTAATTGCTGCCCGTGTCATAGAGGGCGGTGACGAGATGATGCGTGAGGAGGCGCTGAAGGCGGCCCGTGCGTCGTTGTTTAATATCGACCCGTCGGCTCCCGCCAGCCATAAAGGAACAATAACATATACATTTATACCGCAATAACCTATGTCGAGATTGATGCTCTACATACTCCTGTTTCTGTTCAATGCTTCCGTAGTAGATGCTTCGTCGCTACGGATGTCGCAGGCGTGTGTCGAGTGTGGTGTAGTCTCGGCGTGTGATGATAATATCTCGCAGCGCGAGCCGTTTGAAGAGCGTAACGGCGATGTTTGGGATAGCGCGATGCTCTTGCCGCGTACTGCCGCACGTTACATTGTTGAGAGTGCGGGCGGAGGTAATCTGTTGCCAGCCTATCGATATAGCCGTGCGGGTGGCTCGGTTAAGAGTCTGTCGGAGGCGACACCGCATCATCACGTTGGTCGTATAACAAAAATCGTTGAATATAATTATTTCCGCTCGATACTTCGTGTAGCCTATTATCTGCACACGTTGTGTCGGCTTCGTATTTAGCCACATCCTTTACTAAAGAATTTTTGCTGTTGGTTAGTCGCCAATGGCAGAATGTGTATGTATGTAAATGAAACATACGGGGAATGCACTTTGATACCTGAAGGCTTGAGTGTCGGGTGTTTTTAGTGTGTGATTCGTGTGTGCATCAGATGCTTTGGTGTGAAGGTTTGTGCGTCTCCCCGTTTTTTATAAATCTGCTGATGCTCCTATTCCTATTTTTTTGTGTGTGTGGTGTAGGTGCGAGGCGCAAAAAAAACAGAAAAAATATGTCAAAATACGATATGTGCGAGATGATTTATGCACAAGCCGAGGGCGCTATTGTGCCGCGTCGAAAATCGGTAGTGTGGCCCATTGGGCTGATTGTTGTCGGAATAGGTCTGTTGGTCGTGAATGGTATGATGGATGCAACGGTTGAAAATGGAAATTTAAGGTCGGCCTTATTACTTTTCGGTGCTGTTTTTGCCATTGTAGGAATTATTATGACGGTGATACGCCTGTCGGGAGCGAGTAAAGCCCCTTATTGCGTTAAGGATGGTTGTTTCCTCGACAAAAGAGAACTGAAATTCACCAAAGAGCAAAAAAATATTGTAATTGATTTGCTCCGTAAAGGCGATTTTGCTACCTTGCGCTCTCTTGGACAGAGCGATGTTTCGGCGTTGACGGTAATAGAGTATTCGTCACCCAAAAGCCGAGTAGTCGCTTGTCAGGCGTTTGAGTATCTGGAGTTGGAGTTAAGACCTGTGTGTGATTTGACGCTGAAGGTCGAGTAATGAATTTAAGCGGAAAAAGAGGGCCTGATTTTTAATGGTTAGTAATTTAGGTAAATAAAATATAGTATGAACGAACACTTATTGTTAGTCGGTGCATTGTTGCTTTTTGTGGCGGTTATGGCAGGTAAGGTTGCCTATCGCTTTGGAGCACCTGCCTTGTTGTTGTTTTTGAGTGTCGGAATGATATTTGGTCTCAACTTTATCAATTTCCGTTCGTTTGAAATTACGCAAGGTATAGGTATGCTTGCACTGTGTATCATCCTCTTTACGGGTGGTATGGATACAAAGTTTTCCGACATACGGCCCATCCTTGGCCCTGGTGTGGTTCTTGCTACGGTGGGTGTTGCGCTGACGGCGTTGTTCGTGGGTGCGTTTATATATCTCTTTTCAAATTGGGTGGGCTTGGCCCTCTCTTTTCCTGTTTCATTGTTGTTGGCCTCGACAATGGCCTCAACCGATTCGGCTTCGGTTTTCTCCATCTTGAGAACCAAGAAACAAGGCTTGCGTCAGAATCTGCGACCACTACTTGAGTTGGAGAGTGGTAGTAATGACCCGATGGCATATATGCTGACGATTGTGATGGTGTCGGTCGTTACATCATCGGGCGGTGATATGAGCGTGTGGAATAGTATATGGAAGTTTGTGGTGCAGATGTTGGTCGGAGGTGCAGTCGGTTATGGTATTGGCCGTGTGGCGGTGTTTACCATAAACAATATCAATATCAAGAATAACGCTTCGCTCTATTCGGTGCTGTTGCTGGCCTTTGTATTCTTCTCGTTTTCGTTCACATCGTTGGTGTGGGGTAACGGCTATTTGGCTGTATATGTGACGGGATTGGTTGTCGGCAACCTTAAGATTGCTCACCGAGGCAATCTTTCAACCTTCTTTGATGGTTTTACCTGGTTGGCGCAGATTGTGATGTTCCTAACCATCGGTTTGTTGGTAAATTCCGATGAGTTGTTGCAGTATGACGTGTTGTTGCTTGGTCTGGCCGTAGGTGCATTCTTGATTCTTGTGGCTCGTCCTTTGGCGGTGTTTATCAGTTTGGCGCCATTTAGACGCTTTACGACCAAAGCAAGAGTCTATATCTCGTGGGTCGGTCTGCGAGGTGCAGTGCCTATCATCTTTGCGACATATCCTATCGTGGCGGGTGTTGAAAATGGTTATTTGATTTTCAACGTTGTCTTCCTTGGTACGTTAATTTCGCTTTTGGTGCAGGGTACAACGGTCAGCGGTATGGCCAACTGGTTGGGGCTGGCATACGAGGAGAAAGAGCCTCTGTTTAAGGTGGGCGTACCCGATAGTATAAAGAGTAACTTCTCGGAGATTGAGGTGACAGATGCAATGTTGGCTCACGGCGTTACGTTGCGCGATATAGCATTGCCCGATAATACGTTGGTGGTTATGATTTCGCGAGGTGAGAACTATTTCGTACCGCGAGGTAATACCGATTTGGCCGTAGGCGACAGATTGTTGGTTGTGAGCGACCGTAACGAAGAGGAGTTGCAACAGATGTACGACACGCTTGGCATCAAGGATGTAATGCGTTTGTAATAGTGGATTATCCGTTATGCTCTTCTGTAAAAATGCAGTCAAATATTTGGCGCAGATGCACTTTGTCGGCGATGATTTTGCGTAATGCTGTTAGTTGTCGGCCATTTTCGGAGTTCGCTATCCAAAGTTTCAGGTAGCCCCCTTCGGCATACTTCTCTTCGAGGTGCTCTATGGTGCGAGCCCAATGACCTTCGGTGTCAAGATGAGGGTAATTCGTTAAGCCATATTGTATGGTGCGACGAATAATGTTGTGTGGCTCAATCTGCCTGTCTGCCTCGGCTACAATACGGCCATAGATGCTGCGCGGCTCATTCTTGGCTGATGCACGATGGTCTTCTGTGGCATCGGCAATTATCGCGATTTGCTCTTCGCTAAACCAACGACGCAGATTATTATCTTGGCGTACAATGTGGGCCGATGCGGTGTGGTGATTTTCACGCCCCTCTACAAGTCCTGTGTCGTGATATGCCGCTATGGTATATACCATCTGCTCATTAGTATCAAAACTCTTGCACAATTCAAGGCTGCGATTGATGACCGCCAAGGCGTGGTCACGGCGATGTGCGGCATCGAACGAGTCGTAGCGTGGTAGAATCTCCTGCTCGATATATTGCTTTAGTTCGGGGTTAATCATCCTGTGATAGTTTATATAGAAAGAGGCTGCTAATCGAAAACGGTTAGACAGCCCCTTGTCATATTGTTCTATTTACTCAATAGTCCAAGTCTCGCCAGAGTGCAACAACTCGTCAACAGAGTGAATCTTGCTGATGGCCTTCTGCTCCTCGACCTGCTCCTGAACCTTGATGTCGTAAACCTGCTCATCCTTCACGTCGCGAATAATGCCGATGGCTACGGGATATTCGGGATACTTCATAGCGGCCAACATAGAGTGCAGTGTAGTATCCTCGCAGTGAGCATCGTGAGTCAATACATCATCCAACGTGTAACCATCCTCGCCTACGGTCACAACCTTCAGGCGCATATCCTCGAATACGAGGCCCTTGCTGTTACCCTCGCCAAAGAGCATCTTCTCGCCGTGCTTGAGCGTGATGGTGTTCTTGGTGCGTGTAGCCTTGTCGGCTGCAAATGCAGCGTGAGTCTTATCGTTGAAGATAACGCAATTAACCAAAGCCTCTACGACGGCCATTCCCTTGTGCTTTGCGGCGGCTACAAGGCAATCTTTTGTAAGCATCACCTCGGCGTCAATCGTGCGGGCATAGAATGTACCCTTTGCACCGATAACCAACTCTCCTGGGTTAAAAGGCTTCTCGACTGTACCTACGGGAGAAGTCTTGGTAATCTTACCCAACTTAGTAGTAGGAGAGTACTGTCCTTTGGTAAGACCATAAATCTCATTGTTGAACAGAATGAGATTAAGGTCAATGTTACGGCGGATGGCATGGATGAAGTGGTTACCTCCGATAGCCAACGAGTCACCGTCGCCCGAACATACCCAAACGCTCAAATCGGGGTTTGCAACCTTGATTCCCGTTGCAATGGCGTTGGCACGTCCGTGGATTGTATGGAAACCAAAGGTCTTCATATAGTAGATAAAGCGTGATGAGCAACCGATGCCCGACACGAAAGTGAATTTGTGGTGGGGTATATCCAACGCATCGGCCACCTCGGGCATTGCGCGTTGTACGGCATTCAGTATTGCGTGGTCACCGCAACCCGGACACCACTTGACAATCTGGTCGCTCTTAAAATCAGCCGGAGTATATTTATATTCTGCCATAATCGAATCTCTGTTATAGGAGTGAATTAAACTTTTGCTTTAACTCGACAACTGTAAAGGGCTGGCCCTCGGTCTTGTTATACTGCTCGAATGTGAGGTGCTGGAAGTTCTGACGAAGGTATGTTGCAAACTGTCCCTCGTTGAGTTCACAAACCACGATGCGCTTGTGTTCTGCGAGCAACTCCTCGGTATTGCTTGGCAGCGGGTTGAGGTAGTTGAAATGCAGGTGTGCAATGCTCTTGCCCTCGGCCTGCAAATCGCTTACGGCAGCCTGCAAGTGGCCCTTTGTGCCGCCCCAGCCTACAACCAATACATCGGCATCCTTTGCGCCCATAACCTCCAATGCGGGAACATCCTCTACGACCTTTGCTACCTTGGCAGCACGAGTGCGAGTCATCTCCTGGTGGTTGGCAGGGTCATACGAGATAGAACCCTTCAAACGGTCCTTCTCCAAACCGCCGATGCGGTGCTCCAAACCCACCTTGCCGGGGAATGCCCAGCCGCGAGCCAGATTCTCACCACGAGCGTAAGGCATAAACTCGCCCTCTGCAGGAGCCTCATTCACGATGGGCGGGCAGATGGTGGGATACTGGGCCATCGAAGGTATGCGCCAGGGCTCCGAGCCGTTGGCGATAAATCCGTCGGTGAGAAGGATTACGGGAGTCATATGCTCCATAGCAATTTTACTTGCCATAAATGCGTAGTGGAAGCAGTCGCTCGGTGAAGATGCGGCAATTACGACTACGGGACACTCTCCGTTGCGGCCATAAAGCGCTTGCATCAAGTCGCTCTGCTCGGTCTTTGTTGGCAGACCTGTTGAGGGGCCTCCGCGCTGAACATCGACTACAACCAATGGCAACTCAGCCATTACTGCCAAACCCAAAGCCTCGCTCTTAAGCGAAAGACCAGGTCCAGATGTTGTTGTTACAGCGAAATTGCCCGCAAAAGCAGCACCAATAGAGGTGCATATACCTGCAATCTCATCCTCGGCCTGTACGGTCTTAACACCCAACGCCTTGTGCTTTGCCAACTCCTCCAAAATCACAGTTGCGGGAGTGATGGGGTATGAGCCGCAGAAGAGGGGCAAGCCCGACTTCTCGGAAGCCGCAATGAAGCCCCACGCTGTTGCTACGTTACCGTTGATTGAACGATATGTACCCTTCTCGAGCGGAGCGGCGGCAACCTTGTATGTGTTGGCAAACTGATGTGTATTTGCTGCGTAGTTGTAACCTGCATCAATGGCGCGTTTGTTGGCCTCGGCAACCGTAGGATTCTTTTTGCCGAACTTTGAGTTGATATAGCGCTTTGCGTAATCCTCTGATTGATTGTAGATGTAGAAACAGATGCCAAGTGCAAACATATTCTTGCACTTTACGACGCTCTTGTTGTCCAATCCCATACCCTCCAAAGCCGCTTTGGTCATTGATGTGATGTCGGGGATAACTACGTTGTAGCCCTCCAAGCCCAACTCGGCGATAGGGTCGAGCGTAGCAAATCCTGCTTTTTTGACATTCTCTTCGGTGAGTGTATCGCCGTCGATGATAACCGTAGCATCGGGCTTTAACCATTTGCGGTTAGCCTTCAATGCGGCGGGGTTCATTGCAACCAATGCATCACAATAGTCGCCAGGGTTGGTTACATCGCCCGAGCCGATGTGTACTTGGAATCCTGATACGCCTGCTACCGTACCTTGCGGAGCGCGTATCTCGGCAGGGTAATCGGGGAATGTAGAGATTCTGTTACCGATGAGTGCCGAGGTGTTCGAAAAGAGCGTACCCGTAAGTTGCATACCGTCACCTGAGTCACCAGAGAAACGGATAACAACATCTTTTACCTCTTTTGCGTTGATGTTTTCCATAATGTTATTTAGTTTGAGTTTTTTAAGTTTTCTAAACAAATTGCTATTCGCGCTTAAAACGCCAGCGATAGCACGATTTAATCAGTGTAAAACAATATTGTTTTAACAAACGACAAAGATAGGTTATAATCTCTCTCGTTATACTTCGTGCGGCATATTTTTTTCTATGATGTTTGCTAAATCTGCTCTGATGTGGCTGATGCTATTCTATTGCTCTTTAGTTTGCCTCGCTCGGCGAGATAGACGCCCGAAAGAATAAGTAGAGTTCCGACTACAGCCAATGGCGTTATACGCTCGTTAAGTACAACGTGGGCCGTAATCATTGCCACGATTGGGTTGATGTATAGATAATTGGTTGCGTGAATTGCTCCCAATTTCTCAATCACCATATTCCAAGTCCAATAGCAAATCAGCGAAGCCAAAATTCCCAGATATAACAGATTGCCTACAACGACGGGTTTTGAGAGTGTCGCTAATGTTATATCAAAAGGTTCAACAAATGCGAAGTAGGGGATTAGCGTAAGGACTCCATAAAAGAATACCTTGCGAGTAATCATCAGCGGAGCGTAACGGCCCTGCAGATAGAGTACAACGATGCTGTAAATCACCCACATTACGGCTGCACCGAGCGTAAGAATGTCACCCAAAGGGTTGAGTTTTAGGATAAACTCTCCGTTGAATACCACCAGACCAACGCCTAAAAGCGATATCAACGAGTATAGGTACATCTTTTTATCGACCTGCTCTTGTCGGCTGATAAGATGTATTGCCAGCGTCGTGAGTAGTGGCGTGGCGGCAATGATAATCGCTACGTTGGATGCCAAAGTATAGACCAATGCCGTATTCTCGAAGAGAAAATAAAGTGAGCCCCCCGATATGCCCAATACGGCCATCAGCAATTCGTCTTTGAGGTTAGAGCAAAATATCTCGCCTCGGCGCATAAATGGCAGCATACAAACATATGCCATAGCAAAGCGCAGAGTCATAATCATTGCTGGAGAAAGCCCCTCTTGAAGCAAAATTTTTGAACTTATAAACGTCGTGCCCCAAATAGCCGCAGTAACTATTGCTATAATATGGTATATCTTATTGTTCATAGTCTGATTTGAATACTCCTTGTTGGGGAGATTCTTTCGGGGTGCGAGTTTATCGTATTGAGTTCATTCTGATGCTGGCCTTTATGAGCGCAATGGCGCGTATGCGGCTCATCTCAATATCCTTGTCGGCGTGATGGGGGTTCTGACTAACCAATTTTACATAGCCTTCGCGCTCTGATTTCTGGATATATTTAACCGTAATATACTCCTCGCCGTCAAGGTCTAACGACAACAGGTACATATCGCCCCAAAAGATGCTGTCAATATCCTGCAACTGCTTGTAAAGCACTATATCGCCGCTTTTGAGCAGAGGGTACATCGAGTCTCCAACGATGTAGATTGCTCCGTCGCATTTCGGCAAGTTGGGGATGTGGATGTAGTTGATTGGCTTTGCCGAATCCTGGTCGGTGAAGAGAGGTACAAGTCCTGCTGTACCCTCGATAGAGTAGAGCGGTACGCTCTGCATAGGCAGTGAACTGTCGGAGCGTAGGCGGAACGCCGTATAGTCAGGCTCGGCATTGAACATATTGCCTTTGCCCGATTCCAGCCACTCGGGATTGACGTTCAAATCTTGAACAAGAATATTCTTGTTGCGTGTCGATAGTCCGCACTTGCCTGTCTCAATCATCGAAAGGGCTGCTTTGCCAATGCCAAGTCGTTGAGCCAATTGGTCTTGCGTTAATTTTAGTTCCTTTCTTATTAGTTTTACTCTCCCTCCCATAATAATTCTATAAGAAAATTATATATTAAAATTTTGGACAAAAACAGTATAAAATTCAATAATTGAATATATCTTTGCGGTGTAAAGTTAAGCAATTTATTTTAATAAACAATATTTTTTAACACAAAAAACCAATAAAAATCAATTATGTACACTATTTCATCTAAAGTTTACCTTGAAGTGGCCGAGCGATTGTCGGCATTGATAGGTCTTTCGCATTACTATTCTGGTTCGTTTGAAATCGACTTCGGCGAGGTTGCTTGTCGTATGGTTTTATCGGCTGTCGTCTATCGTCATCAGGAGCCGTTTCCCGAGGGGCGTATAGTAGATATTATAGATAACGTCGTGCCTGTATGGTGGGAGTTTCACACGGTGACCGAGGAGGGCGAGGTGCTGAACGATTTCGATTTTGCGGAGTTGAAGGAGTATTTATTAAATATGTAAGCGCGGGAAATATGGTAAAGAAAAAGATATTGAAACAAATAGAAAAAGAGATTGAAGAGGATTTTAAGACATTGGTAATACCGCAGGAGGCGGCGCCTGTAGTGGGTGGCGATGTGGAGCGTGGAGCCGTTACAGGGCGTGGAACCATCACATTTGGCGAGTTTGCACAGCGAGTATATCCGTTTGTCGAAATTCAGAATTTTCATAGAGTATATTATCGTCTGCTGGAGTTGTTTGCTCGTGGCAAGATTCGAAAACTTATGGTCTCGATGCCGCCACAGCACGGTAAAAGCATTGGTGCGAGTACCTTGTTACCTGCGTATATGCTTGGTTTGAATCCCGATTTGAGGGTGGCCATAGCCTCCTATTCGTCGGTATTGGCCAATAAGTTTAACCGCCGTGTACAACGTATCTTGGAGGGTGAGGAGTATGCTGCTGTTTTCCCTGCAACGCGCATTAAGAGCGGCGGTAAGCCTCCGCAGTATCTGCGTACGGCCGATGAGGTTGAGATTGTCGGGGCGGCGGGCTCGTTGCTTTCGGTTGGGCGTGAGGGTTCGCTGACGGGCAATAGAGTGGATTGCTTTATCTTGGATGACCTCTATAAAGATGCTATGGAGGCCAATTCGCCAATCATAAGGGAGAATTGCTGGGAGTGGTACACCTCTGTCGTGCGTACTCGTATGCATAACTTGTCGCAGGAGTTGATTGTCTTTACCCGTTGGCACGAGGATGATTTGATAGGCGTGTTGCGTGAGCGTGAACGATGCGTCGATTTGCGCAGTTGGGCCGATGTAGAATCTCTTACCGATGGGGATTGGTTGTGTCTAAATTTTGAAGCACTTAAAACGGGCGAGCCCTGCGAAATCGATACCCGACAGGTGGGTGAGGCGTTGTGGCCCGAATTTCAGAGTGCATCCCTGCTTGAGGCGAAACGTAGGTTGGATGCAGTGCGCTTTGAGTGTATGTATCAGGGACGACCTATGGCGCAGGGCGGGTTGTTGTATGGAAATTCGTTTGGCGAGTACGATACGTTGCCTACGGATATTGTGCGTTGGGCCAATTATACCGATACGGCCGATATGGGAGATGATTATTTGTGTTCTATGTCGTATGCCGTGGATACTGATGGGGTAGTTTATATTGTCGATGTGGTCTATTCGCGTGAGCCTATGGAGGTTACCGAGCAGCAGGTGGCCGATATGCTGGTGCGTTCGCAGGTGCGCTCGGCTTTGGTCGAAAGTAATAACGGAGGTCGTGGTTTTGCCCGTGCCGTTCAGCGTTTGGCGCCGCGAGTGAAGGTTGAATGGTTTCACCAAAGCGGTAACAAGGAGGCGCGTATTTTGTCCAATTCGGCGACGGCTCTGCATACGATTCGTTTTCCGCGAGGGTGGGCAGTGCGCTGGGCGGAGTTGTATGCCCATCTTACGACCTATCGTCGTGATTTCAAGGCCAACCGCTGGCACGATGCCGCCGATGTGGTTACGGGAATTGTCGAGCGCGAAGAGGCGTTCCATCGACCAACGAAAATACAACGATTCGGATTTTTATAAACAATAATAGGGGAAAATTTTCCCCTATTATTGTTTATTACTTTGCGTTTACTTCCAAGTTAATGTGTATGTTGCAACATTTCCATCCTCATACTCATATTTGATTTTTGAAATATAGCCCTCTTTGTCAAATTCATAAGTAATGTCTGCAGACTCTACATTACTTGAGTAAGAATATTTCTTCGTATATGTTGTAGGTAATTGAGTAG
>JAZOVT010000032.1:0-7719 GCA_045658845.1 Alistipes sp. | reverse complement strand
GATATATCTATTTTTTTTATATCTTTGTTCTCGTGAGGCATAACTATTTGATACATAAATTAAAAACCTTAAAATTTATATTATGAAACAATTATTTTCTCTATTGGCGTTGATGACTCTGACTTTGAGCGTGTCGGCGCAGCAGTCGTGGGTTAATGAAACCTACAACCCACAAGCTAATACCGAGGGTTTGGCTCCGATGGGAGCGCGTGTGATTTCTCCAGAGGTGCATAACAATCACACCGTGACATTCCGTCTTTTTGCCCCCAATGCCAAAAAGGTAGTGGTGCACGGAACGATGTTTACTGGCGGTATGGAAGCCAAGAGCGCCGAGATGACAAAGGATGACAAGGGTGTATGGTCGGTAACGGCAGGCCCGTTTACCCCCGATGTATATACATATACATTCAATGTTGATGGTTTGGGTATTGTTGACCCAGCCAATACATTGCACAACCACGGAACTATGCCTGCATCAAGTATGCTTTATGTTCACGGCGATGGCCCTGCGTATTATGACCCCAATCCTAATATTGCACACGGCTCTGTTACGACAAGTTACTACAACTCTACAGTGACAGGCGGTCTGCGTACCATTGTAGTCTACACACCACCTAAATATGATACTGCGAAGAAGTATCCTGTGCTCTACCTTATGGGTGGTTCTGGCGAGGCTCCCGACTCGTGGTATAAGTATGGTCAGGTAAACTGGATTATGGATAATCTGATTGCTGAGGGCAAGATTGAGCCTACAATCGTGGTAATGGTAAATAACCAAATCGTTCACCGCGCAACTCCCAACCACAGCGAGTTCTCATTCAAGATGATGGAACGTGAGTATAAGGAGTGTGTGATACCTTGGGTAGATGCAAATTACAGCACTATCGCTTCGCGCGAGGGACGTGCATTGGCCGGTCTCTCAATGGGTGGTCGCCATACGCAGTATATAGGTTTCCGTAATCCACAACTTTTCGGTTCGCTTGGTATCTTGAGCGCAGCTCTCACTGCGGCGGATGAGAAGGCGTTCGGTACTGACGATATAGCTATGGGGCGCAATGCAAAGGCTCTGAATGATGCCAAGTTTGATTATATCTTCATCGGTGCAGGTGTGTACGAGACCAACGACAATGCACGCCACGCTCTGTTGCACAAGCAGTTGGAGGAGTTGGGCGTTAAGCACGATTATTACATTGGTGGTTTCTCGGCTCACGATTTTATGACGTGGCGTCATCTGCTCTATTTCCAGTTCTTGCCCAATTTGTGGAAATAGACATATTGACAAAACAACGCAACTAATTAAAAGAGGTTGTCGCAATCCGATGGACTGGACAACCTCTTTTTCGTTTATGCCTTATACAAACGCTGGGATAAGAGCGTGCTAAATATATTTGTCGCCTTTGTCGAATCTTACATCATCGATATACTTTTTGATGCTTTGCTCCTCGCTGCGGGGGCATATCATCAATACATCTTCGGTGTCAACCACAATGTAATCGCGTAATCCGTTGATAATTGCTACCTTGCCTTCGGGGATAGAGATAATCGAACTGCGGGTAGCATAGGTGTAGCAACCGTCATTCGACTTGGTATTGGCAAAAGCATCTTTGCGCGATAACTGATAAACCGAACCCCACGTTCCGACATCACTCCAGCCAAAATCGCCACAACGAACATATACATTGTCGGCCTTCTCCATTACGCCGTAGTCGATAGATATAGCCTTGCACTCCGAGAATACCTGCTCGATGGCGGCCTCCTCACGCTCTGTGCCCAAATCGTTAATTATAGCCGAGAATAGGGCGTGATGTTCGGGTAGGTGCTGGCTGAAAGCCTCTATAATATTGCGTACTTTCCAGATGAAGATACCTGCATTCCAGAAAAACTCACCACTCTCGATGAATGTCTGAGCCATCTCGAGGTTGGGTTTCTCGGTAAAACACTTTACACGACTGATGACGTCGCTATTCGATTTTTGGATATAACCATAGCCTGTATCGGGGCGAGTGGGGTTGATGCCGACGGTCATAAGTGCGTCGTACTTGTCGGCAAACTCCATACACTCGCGGATGATGGCGTGGAAGTCGGTCTCGTTGAGAATCAGGTGGTCCGACGGAGTGACAATCATCTCGGCATCGGGATTTGATTTCAGCAAAGAGTAGGCCGCATAAGCGATGCAAGGCGCAGTGTTACGACCTCGTGGCTCACATAATATCTGCTTCTCGTCGAGTTCGGGGATATGCTGCAAAACCAAATCCTTATATGCACGATTGGTAACTACCAAAAAGTTCTCAGTTGGCACCAATGCTGCAAAGCGCTCGTATGTCGCGCGGATAAAAGATTTGCCCGTTCCGAGAATATCCAAAAACTGCTTGGGCATAGACTTTCGGCTCATTGGCCAGAAACGAGTGCCTATTCCGCCCGCCATTATTATACAATATGTATTACTTTTCATAGAGTTATATGCAGATATTTTGTTACTTTTATGCAAAGATAAAAAATAATTCGTAACTTTGCCGATTATTACGAGAAATTTTTGCGATAAAATGCAGATTAGACTTTTTACGATACCCAATTTCTTGACACTCGGCAATCTGGTGTGTGGCGCGTGTGCGGCCATCGTATTGCTTACGAGCGGAGATTTTACAACGGCCTTTTGGTTGGTTGTGGTGGCAGCATTGTTTGACTTTATGGATGGCTTTGCAGCCCGTCTACTGAAGTCAGTGTCGGCGATTGGTGTAGAGTTGGACTCTTTGGCCGATATGGTTTCCTTTGGATTAGTGCCATCTTTGGCGATGTGGTCATTGTTTGATGCAGTGCCTGCGTTGGGTTGGTTGCCCGCTGGCTTTGTAGAAGTGGGGCGTTATCTGACACTCATTATCGTTGCATTCTCGGCTTTGCGATTGGCAAAGTTTAATGTGGATGATACGCAACACACCGAGTTTTGCGGCTTGCCGACTCCTGCTAACGGATTGTTCTGCTTGTCGTTGGGTATGTTGGCAACGGGCGGCTATCTGCCTATGTTTAAGGAGGTGGTGCTGATTGTAGCAGTAGTGATGGCTTGCCTGCTTATCTCGCCGATTAGAATGTTTGCCCTGAAGTTCAAGGGATTTGGCTGGCGAGGCAACGAGTTGCGTTATTCGTTTATTTTGCTCTCGGTACTTATTATAGCATTGTTTACACGTTATGCTATACCTACGATAATCGTAATATATGTGGTGCTGTCGTTTGTGCGTTGGATAACGTGTCGAAATAAGTGTAATCAAACTTGCCAAAAATAACAATAGAATGAGATACGGTTTGCGCATATTGATTTTGATGGTTGTGGCATTTGTGGCGATGCTGCCCGAATCGGCCTATGCGCAACTTGACGCTTCGGCACTCGCTCGTGCGCAACGTAACGGAGTGGATACTTCGTTAGGTGGTGTGAATCCGTTTGCTAATGCCGAGGGGCAGGAGGGCGAGGAGCAGTCTGTAGATTCTACGCTCATTCGCCGTATCCGTAAACCTTTGGAGTCATATTATTTCAACGATTCGATTCGCGCTCTGCCCAACTTTATGTGGAATGTGGACTGCGATATGAATAATGTAAATATTATGCCACTCGATACGACTTTGATGAATTGGCGTATCGATTATCCCTATTTCTTGAAGGGTGTGGGTGATATGACACTTGGCGGTTTGGGTCAATCTACATTGCCGTTCAACTATTTTGACCGCCCTAATTCTCCCGATTTTGAGTTCTCGCAGTCGTATGATTCATACACCTATCGTATGGATAACGTGCCATTCTATAACTCTAAAACTCCTTATTTGAATATAACTTATTTGGAGTCGGGCCAGAAACGTTATCGTGAGGAGCATTTTGAGATTACGACGGCTCATAATATATCTCCGACATCAGGTTTTAATGTGAGTTATAAGGCTCGCGGAACAAAGGGCTTGTATGATTGGCAACGTACGTCGAATCATAATCTATCGGTAGCATTCTCGCATACGGGTAAGCGTTACTCGATTCACGCTGCATATATCAACAACCGTATCAAACAGCGTGAAAATGGTGGAGTAGTAGGCGTGTGGGCTGTAGCCGATACAACTTACGAGCATCCTTCGGGAGTGCCTATGAAGTTGGCAAGTGCCCAGGCCGAGAACTCATATCGTAATAATTCGTTCTTCGTTAAGCAGGCGTATGCCCTGCCTTTGCAGCCTGTGACGGATTATGATTTCTCGTTGGCGGGACTTACAGCCATATATTTTGGCCATATTTTTGAATATAATTCGTGGAGTAAACTCTATGCCGATAAATATGCTACATTCACCAACGAGCGTGGCTCGGTAGATGCGAATGGAGAGTATGTGGCAACGACAGGAGAGTATTACGATGATTGGTACATTTCACCCATCGAATCGCGTGATTCAATCCGCGAGAGGGTGATATCTAATAAATTCTTTGTCGATGCCCAGCCGTGGGACCGTAATGGCGCAATTGGCCGTTTGGGTGGTGGTGTAGGTGTCGATATGTATGGTTATTCGCAATTTGCACTCGCTGATTATGCCAGCGGTGAGTATAACACCGTTAAAAAGACGGCTTGGTATGCTTATGGCGCAGTGAGTGGTAAGATAAAACGATTTGCCGATTGGGGTGCGGACGTTAAGTTCTACCCGTCGGGTTATAGAAGCGGTGATTTGGCCCTTAACGCCTATTTGACGTTGTCGGCTAAATTCCGAGGTCATCCAGTTATCTTGTCGGGCCGATTCTCGCAGTTGCGACAGTCGCCATCGTATTGGCAGGAGAACTTATTCTCGAATCACTTTGTGTGGTTCAACTCCTTTAATAAGGAGGATGAGACTCGTTTCGAGGTTGCGTTAGAGATTCCCGATTGGGCATTGGAGTTGAAGGCGTGGCAAGGCGTGGTGTCGAATAAAATATACTATGACACACATAGTCGCGTCGCTCAATCCAACTCGGCGATTAGCCTTACGAGCCTGTATGCTAAAAAAGATTTCCGCCTCGGCGGACTTCACCTCGACCACAGGGTATTGTTGCAGTGGAGCACCAATCAAGAGGTTATTCCCGTTCCTTTAGGTAGCGCCTTTCTATCTTATTACTACGAGTTTTGGGTAGAGAAGAAGAAGGTGTTGCGTATGCAGATAGGTGTCGATGGTCGCTTTAATACATCGTATTATGCACCATCGTATAATCCTGCGCTGGCAGTATTTTACAATCAACGCGATGTTGAACTTGGCAATTATCCATATTTGGATGCCTTTGTTACTGCCAAATGGAAGAGAATGCGCATATTCTTGAAATACCAGCATTTGAATGAAGGATTGTTTGGCAACGGACACTATTTTACGGTTACGGGCCATCCGCAGAATCCTGGTATGTTTAAGATGGGCCTTTCGTGGGGATTCTATGATTAAGGTGTTGTATTGCGCGGTATGAACTGCCCGCAAAACACTATTTTATGTCAAAAAAGACACTTATTTTTTCGATTGTTCTTATCGTATTGATGACTTTTGTGGGTGCTCAACTTTTGAGCGATGATATGTGGCAAGATGCCACTGTGTCGCAGGCATCCAAAACAGACACAGAGTTGGCTGCCGAGATGGCAAGCGACTCAACCAATGTTGTTGATGAATGGATTATATCTGTTTATGATGATATGATGCAACGCATTGGTGAAGAGGAGGGGCAGGATTGGCGCCTGATGAGTGCTATTGCCTACAATGAATCGCGATTTATGGCACACGTCGTGTCAAAACGCGGAGCAGTAGGCTTGATGCAAGTGACGCCGATTGTATGCCGACAATTTAACGTTGACAAGGAGCATTTGTCAGACCCGGAAACCAATATCCGCTTGGCAACTAAATTGCTTCGTAAAATTGACTCAACATTAAAGATGTCGTCATCGACCCCAGAGAATGACCGAATGAGTATTATTCTTGCCTGCTACAATGGCGGTATCGGCCACGTGTCGGATGCCCGTCGTTTAGCAAAGAGCAACGGAGAGAATCCCAATTCGTGGGAGGTTGTGGCTCGTTATCTGCAACAGAAGGCCGACCCCGCAGTTTATGAGAGCGAATTGGTGAAGTACGGTAAATTTACAGGAAGTCGCCAGACGGAGGCTTATGTAAGAGAGGTTATGAAACGCTATGATGTTTATTGTAAGATGACCTCGCAACAGTAGTCCCGTTGCTTAAACGGAGTAAAAATAACCGACCTATAATTGTAGGTCGGTTATTTTTGTTAGAGTATATATAATGTGTTTAGCCTATTCGGTCTAAATTGCACATCAACAGATTGCCCTCATCATCGCGCAGATGCATACCGTTTCCCTCGCAATAGCGGAACATATCACAATCGGCGCACGCTCCTTTACGCATCCATTCGCGGTTGCGGTATGGCTCGAACTTATTGCACCATACATCCCAAAAATCATCATTATAAATATTTCCTTGATGATAGTTGCTACGCACACTTGTACAGGCCGATATCGAACCATCGACAAGCACCGAGGCTATATTTACGCCCGCATTGCAGGTATAAAACCTATTGCGGACATCGCCCTCGTAGTTGCCAAGGAAGCCCTCGCAAGCATAACTCAACGTGATGCGCTTCTCACTCTTTCGGTTTTGTTTGATGTAGTCGAGCAGATGACGATACTCCTCTTTGGTAAGTTGTAACATAGGGTCATCGGCAGCACGGCCTACGGGGAATATCGTGAACAAACGCCACTCCTTAACCCCTAATTCAACAAGCAACTCCTTTATCTGGTCCAACTGCTTTAGATTGTGACGATTTACGCAAGTTACCACATCAAATACAAAACCAGGTTGCGCTCCCATTAGCCTAATAGCCTCCACTGCGTAGTCAAAACTTCGGGTGTTACCTCGCATATAGTTATGTTCCTCTGCAAGGCCATCGAGGCTAACGGTTGCCGTATGCATACCTGCAGCCAATAACGAGTGGAATCGTTTTGGTGTCATCGCCAACCCATTTGTAACCATTCCCCACGGAAATCCCATCTCATAAATTGCCCTGCCGCACTTCTCCAAATCGAGGCGCATAAGTGGCTCGCCACCCGTAATGACAACAAAAACTTTATGAGGGTCGGTGTGCGACTTGATGTTTTCGAGTACGCCCAAGAAATCCTTTAATGGCATATCAGCCTTGCAGGAGTCGGTGTGGCAGTCGCTACCGCAGTGGCGGCAGTTCAGGTTACAACGCAACGTACACTCCCACATCAACTGCGTGAGTCGATGTTCCTTGCGATTTTGTATTCGCATACGTCGCCAAGCCTCCAACGCTATGCGTCGGCGCAGAGATAATGGATGACTACTCATAGATGGTTACTCTTCGTTGTCGGGGGTATCATTGTTTTCGGCAGAATCTTCGGGCTTGAGATTGAGCAGTATTTCATCGTAAAGGTCAATTTTTCCACTATACCAACTACCATCACCCTCTTCTACCTGTGTACGGAACATTCCCCACGCGCTAATAGTCTTATCCTCAAATTCACCTCCATTTTCATCACCATCTACATCCGTAAACTTCACATAAGCAATATCGACGTCTTCTGTATTATAATACTCTGTCGAGAACTTTCCATCTTTATCAGTCGTGAGAGTCATAAAATCCTCTTTAACGCCGTTATTAGACTTCTGGAGAACAACATTTATTCCAGGAATTGCTTTATATTTTCTATCTTTTACAATTCC
>JAZOVT010000031.1:0-3337 GCA_045658845.1 Alistipes sp. | reverse complement strand
ACAAAAAGAAAACCTCTGAATTCGTTGAAATTCAGAGGTTTTCATCTTTTTGCTGTGATTCTTCGTGGTGCCACCAGGAATCGAACCGGGGACACAAGGATTTTCAGTCCTTTGCTCTACCAACTGAGCTATGGCACCATCGTTTATTATATGCTTCGTGTCTCAAAGCGAGTGCAAATATAGAAGGTTTTTTATTATTATGCAAATTTTTTAAGAAAAAAATGTTTATTTTTGTACCAGTAAAAATTACTAATACAACAACAATGCTTACTAAAATTCTAAATGGCAATGTCTTAACCCCGCAGGGCCTGAAAAAAAATGTTGCGATATTTTTTCGCGATGGAAAGATTATTGACGTAACCGACAAGAATTTTGAGTTGCCTAATGACGAAAACATCTCGACAGAGGTTATCGATGCCAAAGGAGCATACGTCATCCCGGGAGGCATAGAACTTCACGCACACGGTGGTGGAGGACGCGACTTTATGGAGGGTAGCGAGGAGGCATTCCGTACTGCCGTTAATACACATCTACGTTATGGCACTACGGCAATATTCCCCACATTGTCGGCATCGAGCACGGAGATGATACTTGATGCTGCCGCAACTACCGAGCGTCTTATGGCCGAGGGTGATAGTCCCATAATGGGTTTACACCTCGAAGGCCCATACTTCAACCTTGATATGGCGGGCGCACAAATGCCAGAGTATGTACGCATACCCGAAAAGGCCGAGTACGCATCTATTTTGGAGCAGACATCTTGCATCAAGCGTTGGGATGCCGCACCAGAACTTCCCAATGCAATGGATTTTGCCCGTTACATAACATCACAAGGAGTATTGGCTTCAGTAGGACATACCGCAGCAGACTTTGACACTATTTCAGCGGCTCGCGATGCGGGTTATTCTCACGCGACACACCTATATAATGCTATGACAGGTGTACACAAACGTGGCGAATACAAGTGCGAGGGCACAATCGAGAGTCTGCTATATTACGATGACATCAGCGTTGAACTTATCGCCGACGGCATTCACGTTCCACCGACCATACTGCGCTATGTACACAAAATCAAGGGTACGGAGAGAATGTGTCTTATAACCGATGCATTGGCTGTGATGGCAGCGGATAATGCTTCGGCTTTTGACCCACGCGTAATTATCGAGGATGGCGTGTGCAAACTCAGCGACCGCTCGGCTTTAGCGGGCAGCATAGCCACTATGGACAGACTTATCCGCACGGCGGTTACACAGGCCGAGATTCCGTTTGTGGATGTAGTCCGAATGACCAGCGAGACACCAGCCCGCATTATGGGTATCTACGACCGTAAAGGCTCATTGGAGCGAGGCAAGGATGCCGACATAGTCCTAATGGATTCATCACTTAAGTTATGCGGAGTGTGGTCGATGGGCAAGTTGGTTGAAGGCACGTTGCGTTTATAAGCCAATCCTTAAGGACTTCCTAATATTTGAATCAAACCAAAACTTGAATTATGAATAAAAACACGACCCCGTCGGTTAATTTTGCCGACACCAAACCTCACTACGAACTGCTTGACGGCTTACGCGGAGTGGCCGCCTTGCTCGTCGTAGTCTATCACATTTTCGAGGGATATGCCTTTGCCGGCGGCAAGGGTGTTATCGACACAATCAACCACGGACTCCTTGCGGTAGATTTCTTCTTTATCCTATCGGGATTCGTTATCAGTTATGCCTACGACGACCGTTGGGGCAAGATGACCATCGGAGATTTCTTCAAGCGACGTCTTATACGCCTTCATCCTATGATTATCATAGGTACAATTGTAGGCGTAGTGGCATTTCTGATTGGTGGTCGTCATCAATGGAGTGGGGCGGTAACGCCATATAGTTGGGTTATGGTGGCTATGTTGCTCACAATGTTTTTGATTCCCGCAGTGCCAGGTGCTGGTTATGAGGTCAGAGGTAATGGCGAGATGTATCCGCTCAACGGCTCTATGTGGTCACTATTTTTTGAGTATATAAGCAATATCTTGTATGCGCTGATTATCCGCCGTTTCTCTACCAAGTTGTTAGCCGTGTTGGCTGTTGTGCTTGGCGTCGTTCACGCGTGGATTTTCACACACGATATGGCAGGCTATGGAATGATGGGAGTGGGGTGGACTATGGATACCATAAACTTCTGGAGTGGATTGGTGCGTATGATGTTCCCGTTTACTGTTGGTATGCTTTTGGCCCGCACATTCAAGCCTCGCAAGATTAAAGGTGCATTCTGGTTGTGTAGTGCTATCTTGATTTTCCTATTTACAAGACCTTTTATCAGCGCACAGAGTAGCATCAATCTCAACTGCTTGTATGAAGTGATATGCGTAGCCTTTATACTGCCCGCAGTTGTATGGTTGGGTGCGTGCGGAAGTGCCGAGGCGAAGATTACAAAACGTATAAGCAACTTCCTCGGAGAGATATCATATCCGTTATATTTGGTGCAGTACCCGATTATGTATCTCTTCTACGCTTGGCTTATCAAGAATCAGCGTTATACATTTGGCGAGACGATGGGTGTTTCGATTCTCACCATCTTGACGTGCGTTGTATTGGCTTACGCAAGTCTTAAACTCTACGATGAGCCCGTACGTCGCTGGCTCGCGAAAAAGTTTATAAATAAGAAGAAATAATACTAAACAAGATATTTATTTCATATAGGAGTCGGCATTGCGTCGGCTCCTATATTTTTTATCTAAACATTTGCAAGAAACGAATTGATTTATTATTTTTGTAGTAATAACATATTAAAACACGGAAAGTGTAAGTTTATTTTCATAGATAGAACGTAGGAAATTCTAAATAGGAGAGGATAGGCAGACATTTTGCCGCGTCACGTCCATCAATGGATTGTGGCGTGGGACTGATGCTTATTTTATCCTTGAGGTTATTCCTACGACCCTATCTATTAGAATAAGTTTTCAGCACCACGCTTTCTTTATTAATAACTTAATTATCCTTTGGGGGCTGAAGGATAATCATTTGGGCTTATGAAAAAATTTACTTTTTTATTTCTAATCGCATTCTTGCTCAACGCGTGCAACACTACAAAGCAAGAACAAAGAAGTATGTTTCCATTTCCGTGTACCACTACAACTAATAGATGTGAATACTACATCGACGAAACAGGAGCACCTATAAAAGCGCTTAATGATGTCATTAGACAACCCGAAGAATCTCGTTATAATACGCAAACTCAAGCACCTGGTATTTTCAAAGACGGACTATTGTTTCTCGAAGAAAGAAGACGCTCCTATCCAACAGAAGAAGATAAATATCTATACATCAACCCTCAAGGAGAGATTGTTGTTGATGCA
>JAZOVT010000030.1:0-25686 GCA_045658845.1 Alistipes sp. | reverse complement strand
ACAATCATTCTATAGAATCCAAAACCTTCTACGATGGCCTTTCACATTCGAGTTAATATGTTTGTCATATCAATTTGTTGAGTACTCAATAAACATATTTATTATTTTTATGCATTTCACCAAACGAAAGTCCATTTGTTTTGCTCACAAGCGAGTTTTTTGCCTTCATAGTTTCCTTTTTAAGGAAAATTTCTTACTTTTGTATTATGGCTTATTATGGGCGAATGTTGTCATACCGATAACTCTTTGCAGAGTTTACCACCACGACACCACTATTTTAGAGCCATTTTAGAACAAAAACATTGATTAAGAAATAATTATTAACAAAAACAAATAAATTTATGGAACAACAGAACAAAAACGTATCTCTTCCCGACAACGCCTACCGCGAATTAAAGGCGGGCGAAGAGTACAAACCTTTGATGTCGGCAGAATCTACTCCTGCCGAGGTTACACCCTATTCGGTTACGATGGGTATCCTGATGGCTATCATCTTCTCTGCTGCTGCCGCATTCCTCGGCCTTAAGGTGGGTCAGGTATTCGAGGCTGCTATCCCTATCGCTATCATCGCTGTAGGTATGGGCACAGCGTTGGGCAAGAAGAATATGCTCGGACAAAATGTAATCATCCAGTCAATCGGCGCATCATCAGGTGTAATTGTTGCAGGTGCAATCTTCACCCTGCCTGCATTGTACATCTTGGGCCTTGAGGCAGAGTTTTATCAAATTTTCCTTTCATCACTGCTTGGTGGTGTGTTGGGTATCGTATTGCTCATTCCATTTAGAAAATATTTCGTTAAGGAGATGCACGGCAAATACCCCTTCCCCGAGGCTACCGCTACAACCGAGGTATTGGTATCGGGCGAGAAAGGTGGTAATCAAGCCAAATTGTTGGCCGTTGCTGGTTTGGTCGGTGGATTGTACGACTTCGCAGTCAGCACATTTGGTGCGTGGACCGAGGTAGTATCTACCCGCATAAGCGAATTTGGTGCAATGTGTGCCGACAAGTTCAAGGTTGTATTTTCATTGAACACAGGCGCTGCCGTATTGGGTTTGGGTTATATCATCGGTCTTAAATACGCTGTGATTATCACCGCAGGTTCGTGCCTCGTTTGGTTCTTGATTGTACCTCTTATCGGCTCTATCGCGCCCAATGCGGCTACACTCACTCCCGAGAGCATCTTCACCGACTATGGTCGCCCCATTGGCATTGGTGGTATTGCTATGGCTGGTCTTATCGGCATTATCCGTCAGGCAGGCATCATCCGTCAGGCTGTAGGTTTGGCCGTAAGCGAACTCTCATCAAAGAAGGGTGGCGCAGCTGTTGTTGCAGAGCGTACACAGCGTGATTTGTCGATGAAATTAATCCTTTCGGTGCTTATCGCCGCACTCATTACCACTTGGGTATTCTTCCAGTTTGGCTTGCTCGGCAATTTGGCACAGAGCATCGTGGCATTGCTTATCGTATTCGTTATCGCATTCCTCTTTACGACAGTTGCCGCCAACGCCATTGCCATTGTTGGTACTAACCCCGTATCGGGAATGACACTTATGACACTCATTTTGAGTTCATTGGTATTGGTAAGCATCGGTCTTAACGGCAATGAGGGTATGACAGCCGCATTGATTATCGGCGGTGTTGTATGTACCGCATTGTCTATGGCTGGAGGTTTCATTACTGACCTCAAGATTGGTTATTGGCTCGGCACAACCCCCAAGAAGCAGGAGGGTTGGAAGTTTCTCGGCACATTCGTATCGGCCGCTACGGTTGCAGGCGTTATGCTCGTATTGAACGACACTTACGGCTTTACAGGCGAGAATGCACTCGTTGCTCCACAGGCAAACGCTATGGCTGCCGTAATTCAGCCATTGATGACAGGCGGTTCTACCCCTTGGATTCTCTACTTTATGGGTGCGGCATTGGCTTTGGTTTTGACCGCTATCGGAGTTCCCGCATTGGCATTCTCACTCGGTATGTTTATCCCTATGTATTTGAATGCACCGCTGGTAGTCGGAGGTTTGATTGCTTGGTTTGTTTCTAACCGTTCAAAGGATGAGGCACTCAACAAGGCTCGCTTTGACCGAGGTACACTTATTGCATCAGGATTCATCGCTGGTGGCGCTTTGATGGGTGTTATCTCTGCCGTTTTGAAGTTCGTAGGCGTTGAGTGGTTTATGAGCGACTGGGCTGCATCTAAGGGCGCCGAGTGGTTAGGTTTGGCGATGTATATCGTACTGATTATTTATATGACTTGGCATACTATGAAGGCTAAAAAGGAGGAGTAACCCTAATTAAAGCAAAACTTTAATCAAACGATAATAAAACATTGATAATATGGAATTAAAAGATAGATTTTTGAAATACGTTTCGTTTGACACTCAGTCAGACGAAGAGAGCCAGACATTCCCTTCAACCGACAAGCAACTTGTATTGCTGAATTATTTGGCAGACGAGATGCGCACACTCGGATTGACAGATGTAACGGTAGATAAATATGGCTACGCTATGGGTACAATCCCTGCATCGGAGGGCTACGAGAATGCTCCCGTCATCGGTTTTATTGCTCACGTTGACACATCACCCGATATGAGTGGTAAGGATGTAAAACCTCACATCATCGAGGAGTATGACGGTAGCGACATCCGACTTAATGCATCACTTGAGATGAAGGTGGCTAATTTCCCTGAACTAAAGAACTTCATTGGTCACACATTAATCCACACTGATGGTACTACCCTGCTCGGTGCTGACGACAAAGCGGGTTGTGCCGAGATTATGACGGCAGCCGAATATTTGATATCACATCCCGAAATCAAGCACGGCAAAATTCGTCTTGGATTCACACCCGATGAGGAGATTGGCCGAGGTGTAGATTACTTCGATGTAAAGGCATTCGGAGCAGACTTCGCATATACAATGGATGGTAGTGCAGAGGGCGAGTTGGAGTACGAGAACTTTAACGCCGCTGCGGCAACCATCGAGATTCAGGGCTGCAACGTACACCCCGGTTATGCAAAAAATAAGATGATTAACGCTATTCAGGTGGCTTGCGAGTTAAACGCTTTGTTACCAACAGTTGAGCGCCCCGAGCATACTGAAGGTTACGAGGGTTTCTACCACTGTGTAGGTTTTAACGGCACGGTAGAGAATGCCAAGATATCATATATCATACGCGACCACTGCAGCGAGAAATTCGAGCAGAAGAAGGTCTATATGTGGAGTTGCGTAGATTTGTTGCAGAAGCGTTATGGCGAGGGTGTATTGAAACTTACGTTGAAAGACCAATATTTCAATATGCGCAAGATGGTAGAGCCACATCCGCAGGTGATTGACAAGGCTATGGAGGCTATGCGTCAGGCCGATGTCGAGCCTATCGTGAAGCCTATTCGCGGCGGAACGGATGGTGCACGTCTATCGTTTATGGGATTACCCTGCCCCAACATCTTTGCGGGCGGTATGAACTTCCACGGCAAGTTTGAGTATTGCTCACTCAACACAATGCAGAAGGCTACGCAGGTAATTATCAACCTGGCGCAGTTATGGGCAAAATAGGCGACTTAAAGTAACACTTTAGGTAAAACACTATAAATAAGCAATTATGAACGACTTCAAGGAGATTAATCCTGCCGAAATAAATGACAACGTCATAAAACTAATAGGCTCGGATTGGATGCTCATAACGGCTGGCGACCACGTCCGTCAAAATTGTATGACAGCATCGTGGGGCGGTGTCGGTGTTATGTGGAATTACCCTGTTGCCGTAGCGGTCATTCGTCCGCAACGATTTACATACGAATTCACAGAGCGCGAAGAGAGATTGACCCTTTCGTTCCTTGGCGAGGAGTATCGCAAAGCCCTCTCCTACTGTGGCACACATTCGGGACGCGACGAGGATAAGATTGCGAATGCGGGTCTCTCGGTCGCATTTACCGAGAGCGACACCCCCGCTATTGCACAGGCAAGACTCGTGCTTGAATGTAAGAAACTATATGTTTCGGACCTCAAGGCCGAGAACTTCCTCGACCAGGCTATTATTGACAGGTGGTATCCCGAAAAGGATTTTCATCGTGCTTATATATTACAGATTCTTAATGCATATATTAAGGAGTAACCCAAGATGAATAAATTTGGATATATCAAGGTTGCCGCAGCCATACCTCGTGTTAAGGTAGCCGATTGCACATATAACGCCCAACAGATTATATCGCTGATAAATCAGGCGAGCGAGCGAGGCGTAAGCGTAGTATCGTTCCCCGAATTGGCTATTACATCGTGTTCGTGTGGCGATTTATTTAGGCAAAGTGCTCTTCTGCGCAAAGCAGAAAGCGCGCTTGAACAGATAGCCGAAGCGACTGAGCAACTGCAAATTGTCGCTATTGTCGGACTGCCAATTGCCATCAACAATGCGTTGTATGATTGCGCCGCTGTAGTTGCACAGGGTGAGGTTTTGGGTATCATACCCAAAACTTATATCCCCAATTCGGGCACAATGAACGACAACCGTTGGTTTGAGTCGGGCGGCAATTTGGATGCTACTGAGATTTCGTTAGCAGGAAATTATGTACAGGCAGACAAATACCTGTTGTTCGACATTGACGGAGTACGTTTTGGTGTAGAGATTGGCGAGGATTTATGCAGTCCTATTCCACCCTCTACCTATCAGGCTATGGGTGGGGCACAACTTGTGTTCAACCTATCAGCCGCAGCCGAGCGAGTAGGTAGCCGCACCTACACCGAACAACTCATAAAGCAGCACTCGGCCCGCACACGCTCTGCCTACATATACACTTCGGCCGGCTACGGAGAATCATCGGCCGACGCCATATATGCAGGCAATGCAATGATTGTCGAGAACGGCAATATATTGCAAGCAAGTGAGCGTTTCAGCCTTAACGAGCAACTCATCGTAGCGGATATTGATGTCGAATTGCTCGACAACGAGCGTCTGCGTTGCAAAGTTAGCAAATGTAATAGCGAAGATAGTTTTTACACAACAATAGGTATAGACACATTCTCGGAATCGGAATTTACACTTGACCGCCACATCGAACCTATGCCCTTTGTACCCGCAGATGAGGATTGCGAGCAACGATGCGAGGAGATTTTTGCCATACAGACTCTGGGCCTTGCAAAGCGAATAGAACACACTTACAGCAAGAGTGCCGTCATAGGCATATCGGGTGGTTTGGATTCTACGTTGGCATTGCTTGTGACTGTAAACACGTTTGACAAATTAGGCCTTGACCGCAAAGGCATCATAGGCATAACAATGCCCGGCTTCGGAACGACAGACCGAACATATAACAACGCCATAACACTCATTAACGAGTTGGGTATTACTTTGCGCGAGATACCCATTGCGGCGGCGTGTCGCCAGCACTTTGCCGATATAGGCCTACCCGAAGGTGACCGCTCGGTGACTTATGAAAATTCACAGGCGCGCGAGCGTACACAGATACTTATGGACGTAGCCAATATGACAAATGGCATCGTAATCGGCACGGGCGACTTGAGCGAGTTGGCACTGGGATGGGCAACATACAATGGCGACCAAATGTCGATGTATGGTGTGAATGGAGATATCCCCAAAACCTTGGTAAGACATCTGGTTTTGTGGGCTGCACGAAACGAGAGCAACGAAAAGGTGCGTCGCGCGTTGGAAGACGTTGTAGCGACACCCGTTAGCCCCGAACTTCTCCCCGCCAACGAACAGGGTGAGATTTCTCAAAAGACAGAAGATTTAGTCGGCCCATACGAACTACACGACTTTATTCTGTTCCACTTTATTCGCAATGGTTTCTCACCCGCCAAGATACTATTCTTGGCCGAAAAAGCGTTCGACAATAGGTACGACAAAAAGACTATCATAAAATGGATAAAGACCTTCTTCCGCCGTTTCTTTATGCAGCAGTTCAAGCGTTCAGCGCTACCCGACGGCCCGACTGTAGGTAGCGTGTCGCTGGCATCGCATAGCGATTGGCGAATGGTGGCAGATGCATCAGCCGCAGTATGGATGGAGGAGTGTGAAAATTTGAAATAACAAAAAACAGAATAGACTATGAAGAAATCATTATTAACTATCGTTGCCTGCATTGCATTGGGATGTGCAAATGTATCGGCACAAAATTGGCTTGAGGCGCTAAAAGGGGCCGCCACATCGGCAATTGACAAGGCTACAGGAGGCAAACTGACCGAGAAGGCTATCATCGGCACTTGGAAGTATGCACAACCTGCCGTAAAACTCACCTCTTCGACAAATGCGCTCTCGGAGGTTGCTGGCGGTGCAGCGGCATCGACTCTGCAGGCCAAAATCAAGCCTTATTACGAGAAGGTTGGAATCAAGCCCGGGGCTTGTACTTTTATATTCAAGGAGGATGGCACATTCTCATCAACTTTTGGTCAGCGAACATCAACGGGAAAATATACGTTTGACGCCAAGACCAATCAAATTTCGTTAAAATACGACAGCGGCTTATTCAACACAAAAGCCATTACTGCATACGCCTATATCAACGGCTCAAATTTGCAGTTGGGCTTCGCTATGGATAAGTTGATTACCATTATGACCACATTGGGCTCAAACATTGAGTCTTTGGCGCTGGTGACCGAACTACTCAAGCAGTACGACGGCGTGAAGATTGGATTTGAATTTTCAAAATAAAAATGCTCTATGAAAAAGATATTATATGCCTTAATGTTTGTCACATTTGCATTTAGCGCAACAAACGCCTCGGCTCAATCACTTGAAGGATTGTTTAACAGTTTGAGCAAAATGCTCTCGGGCGAAAGTACAGCACCCAAGCAGGAGGTAAAAGTTGACCACCCTACCGAAAAGGAGATTATAGGCAAATGGACCTATCAAGAGATGTGTATGGAATATACGGGCGATAGCACATTGGCGTCGCTTGCCGTATCTTCTGCTGCTTCTCAATTACCGACTTTGGCGGCAAAGGTCGGCATCACAGGCAAGGAGTATGTAAGAATTAAGGGCGATGGCACGATGTTATTCGTCGGTGGCGATAACAAAATCGAGGCTAAATACACCTATGTAAAGCCTACGGGAAAAATCATTGTATCGGTTGTTCACAACGGCCAGACCATCACACTCACAGGTTCTGTCGCAAAGATTGATGGAGGGTTAAAGGTGATGTTCAACGCCAACGAGGTTGCGGCCAAAGCCGAGATGGTATCATCGAAATTTAAGGATAACTCGACATTTGCAATTCTCCGAGAGATGATAAATAGTTATCCTGGTATAATGGGTGGAGCCATCTTCAAGAAATAGTACAACAACACGGAGAATATGAGAATAAGGAATCTTATTTTTTCGTTGATAGGTTGCATTGTTGCCACTATGGTTTCGGCGCAACCGCTGTCGCTCATTCCGCTACCTCAAAGCATCGAAATGGGCAAAGGCGAGTTTGTGTTTGGGCAGAAAGTGGTAGCACAAGTAACACCGCAGGCAAAAGAGGTTTTTGAATTGTTTGCAGATGGTTTTCATCGCGCTACAAATATTAAAATCAAGCAGATACAAAAATCGTCTAAAGTACAACTTGAACTAAACCTCGTGCCGTCAGTACCCGCAGAGGGTTACACGCTGAAAGTAACTCAAGAAAAGATTTCCATATCGGCATCACAGCCCGCAGGTTTCTTTTACGCCTTACAGACACTAAAGCAGTTGTTGCCTCGCAATGTGATGGCAGGAGTTGCTGACCCTACGATTAAGCGCTGGAGCATCCCTTGCGTAGAGATTGAAGATGCGCCCCGATTCGCGTGGCGTGGATTTATGCTTGACGAAGGTCGTCATTTCTTTGGCAAGGAGGCCGTAAAGCGCGTTATCGACGTAATGGCCGCATACAAGATGAATCGTTTTCATTGGCACTTGACGGAGGACCAGGGATGGCGAATACAGATAAAGAAGTATCCTAAACTGACCGAAGTAGGTGCTTGGCGCGAGAGCAAAGGTTTGGGATATGGCAATGTAAATCCCGACACGGAGCATTACGGAGGCTTCTACACTCAAAAAGATATTAAGGAGATTGTAGAGTACGCCAAAGCACGCTTCATCGAAATTGTGCCCGAGGTCGATATTCCTGGACATTCGCAGGCCGCAATTGCCGCATATCCCGAGATATTGGCGTGCGACCCCGAAAACAAACACGAAGTATGGTTATGGCAGGGCGTCTCGACGGATGTTATAAACGTAGCCAATCCGCAGGCAGTGCAATTTGCAAAGGATGTGATTGACGAACTGACCGAGATGTTCCCATTCGGGTATATACACTTGGGAGGCGACGAGTGCCCCGTAAACAAATGGCGCGAGAATGAGCAGTGCAAGGCTCGCTTGGCGGCTATTGGCTCGCAGAACTACCGCGATTTGCAGATTGACTTCTACAAGCAGTTGTACGACCACATAGCACAAAAGCCCACAGTGAAACAGCGCAAACTCATCTTCTGGAACGAGATTCTGCACGGCAATACATCGATATTACCGAATGATATTACGGTTATGGCGTGGGTAGGAGCAAATCAGGCTGCGGTAGAGGCCGCTAAGCGTGGTATGACAACTATCCTATCACCACAGATACCCTACTACATCAATCGTAAGCAATCGCCACTACCGACCGAACCAATGTCGCAGGGTCGTGGCACAGAGACCGTAGAGGCTGTTTACAACTATGTTCCGATGCAGAATGTACCTACGGAGTTACAATCGAAATATTTAGGCGTACAGGCCAATTTCTGGACCGAATGGGTAGTTGAGGAGTCTGTATTGCAATACTTGATGTTACCTCGTTTGGCCGCTGTTGCCGAGGCTGGTTGGACTGCACAGCAGAAGCGCAATTACGAGGACTTCGTAAATCGCCTACAAACAGAGAAAGAGTATTACCAAAAGAAGGGATTAAACTACGGCAAACACGTTATAAAGTAGTCGTACAGATTTATACAAAAGGTAATGATGCAAAAAAGTCGCGCTGGTTTGGCGCGACTCTTTTTATGCAGATTCAATCCCCGATTATTTTGCAATAACAATCTTGTGGATTCCGCTACCGAGAGCGATTGCATCATCAGTAAAAGTCTCTTTCGCTCCATCTAACTCACACTCCGCTGCATTAACGGGCGAGAAGAATGTAGCCGTTGCATTGGCAGGAATCTCCACTTCGAAAGTCATCTTATCACCCTCGACATTCCATTCCGAGCGAACAAGGCCATAAGGAGTCTCCTTCGATGATTTAACCCACTCCACACCAGCGGGCAACTGCGGGCGCAAAACAACGTGCTTGAAGCCTGGGGCATCGGCATCGGGCAGAATACCACCTGCGGACTGAATAAACCACGAGCCAACGCCATTAAAGCAGTTATGGATACGGCTACGACCTGCATTCCAATACTCCCAAGTTGTGGTTGCACCGTTATCAATCATATAGAGATAACCCGGGTACTCACGTTTCTTGAGCATAGAGTACATAAACTCTGTCTCGCTATTATCGGTTGCCCAATCGGTCAAGATAGTAATACCGACCAATCCAACACCGATATGACCCTTACGGCTGGCTGTTTCGGCGAACATAGCCTGCTTAACCTGCTCGGCAATGTCACCCTCGGCAACGCCAACAGTCAAAGGATATGACATATCAATCTGCGAGCCCGAAGCGTAAGTCGCTGTTTTCTCATTGAAGAACTCTTTGTGGATTAGTTTATTTATCTCATCGTGCTGTGTCTTATACTTCGCAGCATCATCTGCCTTACCCAATACGGTAGCAATCTTCGACATCAAATCAAAACTCTGGCTCACAACGCAGTTGTTTACCAAATCCACCGATGTAGTATTTTTATAATCGACGCCATCTGGAGCCAACCAATCGCCCAAATACCAATGACGATACCACTCACTGGGCCAAGGACGCAGAAGGCCATCAACAGAGTACTTATCGACATAACCTAACCACTCCTGCATCATAGGATAGTAACGCTCCAAAAGACGGCTATCGCCATAATTCAAATAAGTCTGCCAAGAGGCCATAATAACAAATGAGCACCAATATGGGCCACCACCTGTCATATAGGGATTTGGTACGCTATGGGGCAGGCTACCGCCCTCGCGCATACAATCATCCCACATCTGCATCCAATTCATATAGAGCGGAGCACCCTGATAAAGAGTTTGGAAAGAACGGCACGAAGCGTTACCGTCGCCACCATAACCCATACGCTCATAGTGCGGGCAATCGACGATATAACCACCCCACGAGATAGCATTAAACGTATACTCGATAAGCGAGAATATATCCTTCAAATCCTTATCCGATGAGTCGAACTCGGCTGACTTCTTGAAATTATGCGACACCAAATAACCTGTAAGTTTTTCAGGCGCGGCGGGCAAATTGTATATTAGCACATACTGGAAAGCGTGATGATTAAACTTATTGCGGAAAATCTCGGCACCCTCACCTGCGGCAACATAAGAATCGGCATACTCCATACGACGAGGCTCATCTTGGGGCTTGAATGTACCGTCATCATTGAGGCGGTCGCTATACTCCATCACAACGCTCTTGCCTGCGGGCATTGCGGGGAAATCAATCTCTACCCAGCCGTTCATACATTTACCCATATCGACCATCCAAACGCTATCACTCACCTGACGAATCTCCTTCGGGGTAATGACCTCACGAATGATATTCATCTCGCACATCTGCGGAGTAACCTTCTGCTTTGGCACTTCTGTAACCCACGCATCACTCCACTCTACACCATCAAGTGTCTTACTCTTCAAATTGGGCAACACCTTGCGACCATCGACAGATTCACCACCAAAACGATGAGGACGCCAAGTACCATCACCCACCTCGCCATATTCGCTCTGGCGAGCCTTCCACGATGCATCACTGACCAAAATAGCCTCGGCCTTACCATCCTTAACGGCATCCAACTCAACCTTAACAAGCGGGCCATTATTGACAACTATATCAGAATAGAGGTCTTCTCGATACCATCCGCGACCAAGCCAAAGCATCAAATCGTTCTCGCCTCGCTTGAGTAACGGTGTAAGGTCGTAGGTTACGGCCAACGAACGTTTTGCCATCTCCGACACTGCGGGTGCGAGGACAGCATCCGACACCTTCTCGCCATTGAGATATACCTCGTGATAACCCAACGAATTGACGTGCAGAAGATATGTTGCACTCTTGTCCTTAACATCGAACTTGCGACGCACCTGCGGCACTGTACAGTCCTTCAGGCCAATGTATTCGCCCTGCCACTCCTCGGCAGTAAGGATACCAACGCCAAAGCGCTGTACGTCGCTCCACGCTGACACGTTGCCATAATTATCCCATACGCGGACTTTCCAATAGGCCAACGTGCGAGATGACAACGGCTTACCCGCATAAGGCACCATTACCGACTCATCGGATGCCACCTTGCCTGATGACCACAAATCGGCCTCATCACGAAGCAACGCCTTCTCCGATGTGGCAACCATAATCTCATAATGGGTTTGCATTGTCGCGGCAGCATCAGCCTTAATCTTCCACGACAAGTGAGGTTGAGTCGAATCTATAGCAAGAGGTGAGGTCAAATCCTCACATCGCAAATCATAGAGACTCAACGGGCCGTCATTCGTACTGCACGACACACATAGCAAGGCAGCCAACGACCAAAATACAGAATAGATTCTCTTCATTTTCGTATATTTAGATTAATAATTTTTGCCAAAATTAAGGCGTCACGCCCATCTCTTCAAAGCGGGCAGCGGCATTGAGAAAGTGAGCCGTAATCCAGAATACGGTCCAACTCTCGGAATAACCACCACGTAACTTATAGACATTGCTCATATCGCCGTGCTGAGCAAAATTAGTCTGCTGCAACTGCTCACCCTGCGAGCCATAGGCATCGGTAAGTTGATAGCAGGTGCGATACATTACCTTCGCCAAACGGCATAGACGCTCATCAGCAAGATATTGGCCCATCTTATAGACTTCGGGAGCAAACAACACACCATATACATCGATATGTTGATTCTGCGCCGACACCACAGTCCAGCCCGTAGTCTTGAAGTTATAATCGGCCATACGGCCTGCTGGCAGAGGAATATCCCATACAACGACATAACTCAAGCATACATCCATAGCGTGCTTGGCCCAGACAAGATACTTCTCATCCTTGAAACGCTCATACATCTCAAGGAAACCCTGGAACGCTGCCCACGAGCCCTCCTTATCTTCGCACGTTGCATCCAACGTACCGCCCCAATAACAGCCGTTCATCTTAAGATGACGCTCGGCAAAGAGGTTAGCGGCCTTATCGGCAGCCTCACGATAGGTCTTATTCTTAAATAGTTTAGATGCTATAGCAAGCGGTGCGATATAGAATCCTTCGGCCGTAGAGTGCGGATTCCAATCCGCCGACAAGATTCTATTACTTACCGCATCTGATGCACGACGCAAGAAATCCTCCCACTTCTCGGTATCATATTTTTTACTCTTGCGAGCCGTCTCGATAGCCTTGGCAAAGTTATACATAGCCTGACCACACGATACGGGGTCGCCACCGTGGAAGTTCTTGCCATTGAAACCTACAGGGAATACTCCCTTTTGAGCATCTACCTCAAAGGTTGAGAGATAATCCAACGAACGTTGTACCATAGTCGGAATCTGCTCATCATTCAAACGTTTAGCAAGCACCTGAAGCGAATAACCCGGAGAATCGGCTTGGCCACACCATCCCATAACCAAATCTTTGCGCAGACTCACATCGTACATATTAAAGCCAACCGCCTCGTTATTGAGTTCCACCCAGCGCTTTTGGGCAAAATTGAACTTACCGCGTACAATCTCATCAAACGATGCGAAGCGCTCGGCATCGTAAGGTTTATTCATATCGAGCGATGTGTAGATAGGCTGCTGAAAACCTGTACCCTCGGCTTCGATATTATAAAGTTCAACATAGAAGGTCTTTTCGATTACACGGCCAGGCTCAATATTGAGATAAGTATCGGCATAGCGCATCTGTTTACGTTGCAATGCCTTGGCTACACTATGCACACCATTGTAACCAATAGGGCCCGAATACATAACAAAATCAGTGTAACCTTCACCGGCCTCTACACCAAGCGACCACCACTGGTCGGCCAACACTGCACCTCGCACAGGGCTCGGCACGGTATGTAGCGCCGCCGCATATCCTCCTTCGGCAGACTCCAGCATCGCAAACGGCATAGGATAGCGATGCTCCTCAAAAATAGCAAACTCGCCCGACTTACCATTATAGACGGGAATTATCTCGGGATTGACCTTTGCACCATTCTTATTACCATAATACAATATTCCTGGCAAGCAGGGCATCATCTCTCGGCCCGTCATACGCAAACGCACCGACAATGTTGCAGTGGGCAGTGCCTCCTTGCCTCGCCACTCATAGCGACGCACACACTGCACCAAATCCTCGCGCACCTTGCGATAGGAGTCGCGTACAAACATCTCACCCTGCTCCAGAGCAATTACGCCAGAGAGGATAGTCCACTCACCACTCTGCTCACGTTTAGTCGGATTAGCATAGTGCCAATCGCTCATCCAATCATTCTGCCACGATGTGGCGACAGCCCACAAGCCCTCATCGGGAGCGGTAATCACGCTCTTATCATCCAACTTAAATACGGGACGGTTATCTACAATCTCGAATTGCGCATAAGCAGACGTAAGCGCTGCCACACAAAACGCAATCAGCCAAAAAAGTCTCTTCATCTGCTATTAGTCGTTTTAATTCTTCTTTTTCAACAAATTAAGCACTGCACCAACGGCCTCCTTTGCTTTGTCACCCTTCGTTGTTGTGGTTGTAGCCGTTGAATCTGCCTGCTCGGTTTTGTTGCTGCTTGAACCCAACAACTTATCACCCAAACTCTTCACAGCCTGTTGTGCAGCTTGCTGAGCAGCCTGCTTGGCTAGGCTCTCCATATCGATACCCACCTTCGGAGATGTAAACGTACCGCCAATAGTCATATCGACAGTTCCCAACTTCGAGATATTACCAGCCGATGCGGGCAAGGTAATCTTTCCACGATAGTCAATAGTCTGGTCCAAGCCTGTCGAGCCCGACAAATTCATCACATAATCACCCAACTTCACATCGAAAGGCTTTGTTGTCACGCGACCATCGGTAATAGTGAAGTCTATCTTCAAATCCTTTGCTTGAATATTCTTCAATTCGGGCTTCTTGACGATAGTCGCCACCTGGTCGATAATCTTCACACCGCTCAAACTCAAATCCTTGGTTGAAAGGCTACCGCTACCATCAACACTATTCATAATCAAGCTCATATTCTCATCCATCAAAGCATCGACCTTGATATTACCCGAGAAGTTACCCTTCAAGCCTTCGAATATGGGAGCCAACTTCTTCACCATATCCAAATCGCGATAAGCCTCGGCAAAACCGATATTGTTAAGTGCAAAACCTGCATCCAACATCGGGTCTCCCACTTCTGGCGTAGCATAAGAGCCATTAACCACAACGCTACCGCCCATAGTATTGAGCGAAAGATTACTCATATCGACCTTGCAATCCTTAACTACGAGCAGACCCTTGACATCGTTGAACGACATCTTATTGAAAAGCACTTGCTTGAGGTTGGCATTCATCTTAAAGTCGATATTATGAGGCACGCGGATAACACCACCCGCGCTATCGGTAGCAGTTGTCTCTTCTGATGCAGCCTCCTCATCAGCTGGTTGCTCTGCGCCTTCGCTATCAGACATAAAGTCGTTGAGATTAATCTTGTTGCTATTAATATTAAGCGTTCCCGCGATGGTTGTACCCTTAAACACAAAACCCAAATAGTTCTCAAAGCGGCTATCGAGCGTAATATCGTTCTCGCCAACATTTATAGTAGTCTTACTCAACTCCAAATAGCGAGGAGTAAACGCAAAGGTAGATTGCTTGATGTTTACATCGGGGAAATCGGTCATCTGCAAATTCATATCGCTCAACTGCAAATTACCCGATGCCTGCACTTGGTCATATTGCTCCTTCTCGACATAAGACATACGGCCCTGAAGGCTCATATCGGCATCCACAACGCCGTTGAGATTCATATTCTCCAACGGATATACATCCTTGATTTTACCCAAATCCAACTTACCTTTGGCTGCAACATTGAAGTCGAGGTCACTAACAGGAGTCTTGACGTCGGCAGTCATACTGAACGGATTACCCGCCAAAACGAAATTGAAAGGATTGACCTTGATTGTAGTAGCATCAACATTGCCACCCGGATTCTTTACGAAAGCCGTAATATTAATGTTATCAACACCTGCAGGCAACGAGGGATAACGGAACATAGCATTCTTGACGTTAAGTGCAACATCGAACTGCGGCACCACATCGCCCTGCAACTTACCCTTGGCATAAGCCGTAAGCGTAGCGACGCCGTCGGTCTTGATACCCGCGAAATCCTTTGCATAGATAGCAGGGATAAGTGACAAAATCTCCTTAAAACCTATTTCGTTGGTGTTAAGCGCAATATCCATATCGATAGCCTCGCCTTGCATTGCAACCCAACCATCGATAGCGGCGCGTATAGCGTTCAACTCCAAAGAGTTCTTATCGAGAGTAAATTTCATATTATTCAGGTCGGCATCGACGTTCATATCGGCCTTAACCGTTGCGCGGCTCAAGAAAGGCACGCCACCCGTACGGAACGTAAGCGACGGAGTCTCCATCTTTAGACGGATTGTCGTTTGGTCGCTCGCCAAATCACCTGAACATACAGCATCAAACTCCTCGATGGCAGCATACATATCGCCTGCGCGGTCATCATACACAACGCCGAGATTATCGATAGAGAGTTTCTTCAACTGCACCTTAAACGCTCCTCCCTCCTCGGCAGATGTCTCCTCTTCGGCTGGTGCTTCGGAGGGTTTCATCACATCCCAATTGACTGTGCCGTCGGCCAACACAATAGCCTTGACACGAGTATCGTCGATAATTACCTTCGACACCTCGAAACCGCTATCACCGAACAACGACATTACGTTTACGGCCGCTGTAACCTCACCGGCATAAACCAATGTGTCGTTTTCGAACTCGCCAACGCCCTTGAGCCAAAAGTTCTTCACCGACACCGAGGCAGAGGGGAAATTGCGCAATAGCGAGATGTTGATTTTCTCGAAATCGAACTGCGCATTAAGCATCTTGTTCGCCTCACTCTTCACCACACTCTCAATCTTACCCCGAAACATTACGGGCAAAATCATCAATACAGCCACAAGTACCACGACGACAATGGCCGAAATTTTAACAAACTTTTTCATCTTCTGTTTTGTTTATTATTTATATTATTCTCTTTTCTACGCCTCATTCGGTCGGTATCAAATATTTACTCTGCCATTTTTCACGCTATGTAAAAATACACAATACCGCAATTACAAAGGTACAAATTGTTTGGGCTTTTACAACATTTCGGAGTCACTAATAATCCACCTTTTTAACTCTTTTATGGCAAAAGCAGAAAAACTCAATCCGTGACAATATTTTGCGACTCAAATATATTATATTTGCATTAAAATTTCGGGATTATGAAACATACAATTTTATACCTTTTTGCACTTGTCGCAACCATAGCATTTTCGGCTTGCCAAAGCCCCGAAATGGAGATTAAGTGGGATGATGCGACCCGTCAGTTTGTTTCTGGTGGTGTATATGCCCGCATAAAACCCGTCGGAGAGAAATTTGCTTTGGTCTATAGCGCAGGGCCAGCCGCATATATACGTTGGAGCAACGACGAGTGCAAATCGTGGAGTGAACCGCAGAAAGTAGCACAAGCCGCAGGATACAACTACACCAATTGCGAGATTTTGGAATTATCGAACGGCACACTGCTATATATGTGGAACGCTCGCCCTCACGCAGACAGCGGACTACCATACAAAATTATGACCGCAATCTCTGCAGACAAGGGAGAAACGTGGCTCGAGCAGACAATATACACCGCAAGCACAGAGGGTTCAGATGGTTGCTGGGAGCCAATAGCCATAGAATTACCCGACGGCGAGGTGCAGTTATACTTCGCCAACGAATTTCCTTACAAATCAAGCGATGAGCAGGAGATTACCCTACTACGCTCATTCGACAAAGGCAAAACGTGGAGCAAACCAGAGGCGATATCTATGCGCAAAGGCTCGCGCGACGGTATGCCCGTGCCGCTATACCTACCCCACAGAAAAGAGATTGCCGTTGCGATTGAAGACAATGGGATTCGAGGGTTATTCAAACCCATAATCGTGCGCTCCGATAAGAATTGGACCGATGGCACCGTTTCGGGCAATGACGCACGCCGTGAGGAGGCATTAGCCGCAGAGTGGCAACTCCACGACACAATATATGCAGGTGCGCCATATTTGATTCAGTTGGGAAAATCGCACACCGTGCTATCGATTCAATCCACCGAGGGCAGGAAAGGTCGCGACCATCGATATGCCAATATGCAGGTTTATGTTGGCGACAAGGATGCCCGCAACTTCCGCAACCGCACCACGCCGATGCCACAAATTTCGGCTAACGGCAATGCTTTATGGAACTCGATTTGCGCAATAGATTCCCACCGAGTAATAGCCGTAATGTCGGTCGCGGGAACACCTGAAGGCAAGAATGGAATATGGACCGTTGTTGGCGAATTATCAGCAATCAGTTACCCTGAAGATTAACCCATTACACCACATAACTTAAATAAATACTTTAAGTAAATAATAAAAACTCCTTTATCTAAAGCAAAACTTTAAGTAAAGGAGTTTTTCGTGTTTTATATCAGCGATATATCGTTCTATTTTTCACGCTTGATAATACCTTTTTTGGATTGGCCATCTACATATATATACATCGGCTCATCGAACTCGACACATCGCAGATATTCACCATCAAAAATAGCATTCATCTTATCCAACTGCTCGACATCCAACACGCCATCACCAGCGGATGGATTAAGCGACATATAGCCTACGCCAAGCGAGGTCACATTCTGGAAGAAGTGCGTACCCTGACTCGCCTCAATATTAAAATTAGGCAGAGCCGACTCGACAATAACTCTCGCCTCGGAGATATGCGCCCACTTGACAGGCACGCCCAAATTGGGGTCAGACGAACCCCAACGACCCGTACCTATAAGCACATATTCACTACCCTCCTCACGCATACTTTTGTTCAAAGCAAACAATTCATCGGCAATCTGCTGCGTCTTAAGAGAGGAGAATTTATCAAACTTTAGATACACCACTCGCTTAATATCGCGCATAAGACCTATACCCAACGCACATTCGGAATAGACAATAGCATCAGTCTTATCGACCTGCGACCAATCGAGTTTAGCACTCTCCTCGTTACGAATAATAGGACGAATCTGCAAGAAATTGAATATCTGCAAATCTCCGTGCGGCACATCCATATTAACAGCAAACTCTATCTCAACAGGACAACGCATCTCGCGCTCGCCCATCTGCAACATATCCTTAATAATATCAGCCAACGGGAAAGCGCCATACTTCAATATACGATTAAACGTAATCACGCGGAAATAGCGCGACAAGGTAGGACTCTCGCTAATGCGACTATTCTGATAATCGTAATAAGAGCAGGTATATTTCGCATTGCGGAAATCATTTATACGCGAAACAGGGATACGCTCGATATTAACGGCATCATCAGTTGATGAGCGGAAATGGTCGGGATTAAGACTCAAGGCCATAACCTCGGTCTGCGCATCCTGCACGGTAAGTTCCAACGTAGAGGTCTGCAACGCCTTATCGGGATAGGCAGGCGAAAAACGGAGGCTCTTACCGCCATCCACAACGGCCTTGCCCAAGCCCATTACGATGTTGCACACTCCATCCTCAGCCTTCTCGTCACCAATCGGATATAGATTTTGCGAGCGAGCAACTCCAGCTAACGTCGGGAAGAAATAACCATTCTGTTCTGTACCGCACACCTCCTGAATCAAGACAGCCATCTTCTCCTCCGAAATCACATTCTGCGAGGACTGGATATAGGCTCGAGACGATGCAAAATAGACCGATGCATATACGCTCTTGATGGCTCTCACCAACATACGTAGCATCTGGTCATCGTTCTCGCATCGCGGTATCATATAGGTAGAGTATATACCCGCAAATGGCTGATAATGAGAATCCTCCAATTTAGAAGAAGAACGTATAGCCAACGGCTTTGTACAGGTCGCAACAAAGACTTTTAATTTGGAGTGTAGGTCGCTCGGCAACTCCGAGTTCAAGAATTCCGACAACACACCCTCGTCATCCAACTCGCGGCCGATGACATATTTCAAGCCATTGATTCGTATAAACTCATCAAAATAATCAGTCGCGATAACCAGACTACGAGGAATCATTATTCTGACGTTGGGATATTTGAAGTATTGGTTATACTTGGCCAACATACTATTCATAAACGCCAAGCCACGAGCCTTGCCACCGATAGAGCCCTCGCCTACTCGCGCAAAACCGATGGCATCGCTATATGTAGCCTCGTCAAATTGCGCCACAAGGCCCTGTCCCAACATCGTACGATAATCCTTAAACAGAGAGACCAACGCCGCACGATGCTCGTCGATAGAGTCGAAATTACTGCTATTGATATTACGCAACACCTTCGCCAAAGGGAACAGACCTCGCGAATACAACCACTTCGAGAGGTGCATATGCGACAAGTGATACTCCAGCACATCGTCAGGCACAGTGGCAATCAACTCCTGCATCTGCAACAAATCGCGGGCGCGGCCCACAACGGCTCCCGTCTTAAGGTCACGGAACAGAAACTCGCCAAAGCCGAACTCACGAAGCACGACATCCTGCAACTCCTGCAACAGAGTCTTTGATGTTTTGGCTATAAAACCAGCGCCAAGACTCTCGGCGACAGAGCGCAGATTAACCTGCGAAGATTGCATAATAACAGGCATCCAAGGCGTCTCGGCCTTAATCATCTTGCAAATCTCGATACCTGCATCGCTACGCTCATCCTCGGCCTTATCACCCGCATTGATGATAAGTCCCACATCGGAGATTACGCCTAAAAGATTCTTTTTATATCGATTATAAATTTCGACTGCATCGCTATAATTGGTAGCAAGCAACACTTTCGGGCGCGCACGCTTACGGCTGATTTGCTGCTGCTCGTTGTAGGCATCCTTCAAGAACTCGCTATTCTGCACAAGCAAAATCTTATACAACTCGGGCAGATAGGTCGAATAGAAGCGAACAGAGTCTTCAACAAGCAATATGGCTTGCACACCACCATCAACAATATCGGATTCGGCATTGAGTTTATCCTCCATCAACTTGATGATGGCGATAATCAAATCGGTATTACCGTGCCAACAGAAGATATTATCGATAGCCGTACACTGCTGTTCGTCAATTTGGCGATAAATCTCCTTCGAAAAACTTGTCAACAGAACAATCGGCAAATCGGGATACAACTTCTTGACCTCGCGCGAGAAATCAAACACATTGGGCTCGCCCACGTTATACATCGTCAGCACAAAATCGAAATCAGACACCCTCTGCAACAACTCCAAGGCCTCGGAAGTAGATTCTACGCGCGTCAGTGACGGAGGGTTACTCATATTGAGTTCCATATACTCACGATTGATTTGCGACTCGATATGGCCATCCTCCTCCAAGATATAACCATCATAGGTACAACACACAAGCAAAATCTTATGAATACGATGCTGCATAAAACGATGCGTCGTATTATTATCAATAGTAAGATATGGATTATTCTGCATAGGTAAAACTTTTAGGCCTGCCGCAAACAACTGCAACGACAAAGGCATTTATATAATGCAAATATAGAAATTTCCTGCAAATATTTCTGTCTAATTCGCTTAATTTCGTATTTTTGCGATTGATAAATAGATTTGGCTATGAGAGTAAACGTAGAAGAGCGTGCAATGCGCGCAAAAGAATTATTTTTGGAGGGTTACAACTGCGCACAATCGGTATTTATGGCATACCGCGACCTTACACCGTTTGATGAGAAGATTGCCGCGACTGTCGCCGCCCCATTTGGCGGAGGTATGGGCCGACTACGAGAGGTATGCGGTGCTGTGAGCGGAATGACTATGGTGGCAGGATTCTTATATCCAAATTTCGACCCTAAAGATAGCCAAAGCAAGAAAGAGAACTATGCCGCAGTACAGGAGTTGGCCGAGAAGTTTCGTGCAGAGAATGGTGCCATCGTATGCCGCGAATTATTGGGCCTTGTACAAAAGAAGGATGAGCCAACGCCCTCGCCTCGCACTGCGGAGTACTACGAGCGTCGTCCTTGCGCCGAATATGTTGCAATAGCGGCACGCATCGTTGGCGAAAAGATAAACGCAATGGAATAAACGGCTTTTATTTCCGAATAAAATAATGGGTGTATCAATATTATTTGACACACCCATTTTCTGTTTTAAGCCACCGCTTATTTCTTCTCCTTCAAAAGGTCACGAATCTCTGTCAAGAGTTTCTCCTCTGCTGTAGGCTCTGGCTCGGGAGCAGGTGCGGGGGCGGGAGCGGGCTCCTCTCTCTTCTTGATGAGTTGATTCATCACCTTTACCATCATAAATACACAGAATGCCAAAAGTGTAAAGTCAACTACCTGCTGAAGAAATGCACCATAGTTCCAAGTAACGGCTGGATTCAACACCTCACCAGCAGCATCCAGCACAGGTTGCTTGAGCGTCAACTTCAAATCAGTAAAATCCACACCACCGATAATCAAACCGATAGGAGGCATAATAACATCATTAACCAATGACGTTACAATCTTACCGAATGCACCACCGATGATAACACCGACAGCCATATCCATCACGTTACCCTTAAGCGCAAAGGCCTTAAATTCTTGTAAAAATCCCATAATATTTCACTTTATTAGTTTGATGATTAATATCTTTCTCTCCTTATAAACTTGTTTTAACCCTCACTATTTCACTCTCACAACAAGCAAATTGCTACAATAACATTTTTCGCAACTGTCGGCAACTACCCTCATAATCGTTGCGGTCAAAATGGAAACCCGAAATACCCTTGGCTAAAGCAGCATCTACATTCTCACGCCTATCATCTATAAAAATAGTCTCCTCGGCAGCGAGCGAAAATTTCTCAAGCAGAATATCGTAAATCTGCGGCATAGGCTTCACAACACCCACCTCGCACGACACAACATCGCCCTCAAAATTGGCATACACTTCTTGCTGTCGCAAGAAATCAATAAACTCGCGCGACATATTCGACAACACAAAAAGCCTATACCCTGCGTGTTTCAAATCCTTAATCAATGCAGCCGTAGGAGCAATAGTCTCCTGACGCGAGATAGCCAACAGAATCAGTTCGCGGGTGTAAGCCTCATCTACCCCACGATATGCGCTCAACTCGCGCACAACATCGTCCAACGTCGATAAACCCAAGTCGTAATCGACCCAGAATTGCGGCATCGGAGTCTGTTGTACATACGAGAAGAATTGCTTAAACTCGTCGCTACTCTTTTTCGGGTCTTGAGCAAAAACCACTCGACCCAAATCGAAAACTACATTTTTCATACATACAAAGATATAAATTTGATACGAAAACACCAAATTAGAACATCAGGTCTTATATTCAAATAACACACTTAATAAAATAAGATGACAAAAAGTGTTATAAGTACAATATTATTCGTATCTTTACGTTATGGTAAGAGATATAAATTAACAACAAATATACTATGAAAAAACTACTCTTTTATGCTACGATGTTGCTTGGTATAATTGCAACAACGACATCGTGCAACAAAAAAAGCGACGCTCCGATGGAGTACACAATGTTGTCGACTATCGTTGATGGCAGTTGGGCGACAGGCAATTTCTCTGCAAAATTCGACAATGGCGAGACCGCTTTTGTCGAGAACTCTTCGGATTGGACTATCAAAGGTTCATCTTATTTGGATGGCGAAACCCGCGCCGTTATAACATTCTACTATGTTGATGGCGCAACAAAGGAAAACTTCGACCACGTAATCAACATTACAGGATTGTATCAAGTGCCGACGGCATATTTGCAGAATATGCAACATTCAGGCATCAGCGACCCCAGCGAATACGATGCAAGCATAAATATCGACCAGGCTTTTGTTGCCAACAACTTCCTAAATATCGCACTTCGATACATTTATGGAGACCCCAACGCAAAGCACGATATTACGCTCGTACTGAATAACGACAGAGAGAACAGCGTATACAAAGAGTTATACAACGACGCAGACGAAGATTACCTCTATCTTGAGTTATATCACAACAGCAACAACGATACAAAGAAGTTGGAGTGTGCAATCTATCACTGCTACAAACTCGAATATACAAGCATCGACCCTGATTTTAACCTCAAAGATTACAAGGGTATAAAAATTCTCTATAAGTCATTAAAGGATAACAACAAACTTACATCATTTACTGTTAAGTTGTAGCGTATAGCAAACGTACTATCATAGTAAAACGACAAAGCGGTTGGTAGAAGACTCTACTGACCGCTAACTTTTTACTCTTAACAGGTCATTATAGGACTATATTTACATTATATTTTCCTCTTATACTATCACACTACAATATATTATATAATTACAATATCGTCACAGAAACTACATAGTCATAAACCAGACGGCATCTACAACTATATTAACACAAAAAAGCCTCGATATCGTTTGATGTCGAGGCTTTGAAATATGCAAACTCGGATTATGCACCGAAGTTATCGAACAAGATGTTCTCTGAAGGAACACCGAGGCTGTCAAGCATATTGACAACGGCTGATGCCATCATCGGAGGTCCACACATCAAATAGATGCAGCCCTCGGGCTCGTCGTGATTCTTCAGGTAGTTCTCGTACAATACGTTGTGAACGAAACCAACCTTATACTCTACACCTGCGGCATCGGCTGCGGGGTCGGGACGGTCCAAAGCCAAGTTGAACTTGAAGTTGGGGAACTCCTTCTCGATAGCAGCGAAATCCTCCAAATAGAATGCCTCCTTCAATGAACGGGCACCATACCAGAAGGTAACAGGACGCTTAGTCTTCTCGGTCTTGAACAAGTGCATCAAGTGGCTACGCATAGGAGCCATACCAGCACCACCACCGATAAATACCAACTCCTGAGTATCGGGCAAGTTATCGGGCAAGAAGAACTCTCCGTAAGGACCAGAGATAGTAATCTTATCACCTGGCTTCAATGAATAGATGTATGAAGAACATACACCAGGATTAACATTCATAAAGCCACCCGTAGCGCGGTCAAACGGAGGAGTAGCAATACGCACGTTCAACTTGATTACGTTACCCTCGGCAGGATATGTAGCGCAAGAGTAAGCGCGAACCTGTGGCTCGGGGTTAACCATCTGCAAATCGAATACGTGCATCTTCTCCCAATCCTCGCGGTACTCGGGGTCAACGTCGATATCCTTATAGTTTACAGTAATAGCGGGCACGTCAATCTGAATGTAACCACCACTGCGGAAGTTCAAATCCTCACCCTCGGGCAACTTAACAACGAACTCCTTGATAAATGTAGCCACATTGTGGTTAGAGACAACCTCGCACTCCCACTTCTTGATTGAAAGAACTGACGCAGGAACGGCAATCTTCATATCCTCCTTAACCTTAACCTGGCAACCCAAACGCCACTTCTGCTGAATCTGCTTGCGGTTGAAGAAACCTGTCTCGGTAGGAAGAATCTCGCCTCCGCCCTCCAATACCTGGCACTTGCACTGACCACAAGCACCCTTACCGCCACAAGCCGACGGAAGGAAGATACCCTGTGCAGTGAGTGTATTCAACAAAGTTGAGCCTGCCTCGACAGTCAAAACCTTGTTACCGTCATTAATATCGATAGTAACATCTCCTGAAGATGTAAGTTTAGCCTTTGCAAAGAGAAGCAACGCTACCAAAAGCAGTGTTACCACCAGAAAGGCAACTATCGCAACAATAATTGTTAAAATATCCATTTCTTTATCTCTTATTAAAGGTTTACAACTTAATTCCAGAGAAAATCATAAATGCAATACCCATCAAACCTGTGATGATAAATGCAATACCGGGGCCCTTCAAACCAGCAGGGATGTGAGAGTACTGCAAACGCTCACGGATAGCAGCCATCATAACGATAGCCAACCACCAGCCCAAACCTGAGCCAACACCGTAAACGATGCTCTGCCACAAACCATCAATCTCGCCTGAAACGACCTTCTGCTGCATAAACAACGAACCACCCATAATGGCACAGTTCACAGCGATAAGCGGCAAGAAGATACCCAACTGATTATAGAGTGAGGGTGAATACTTCTCAACAACCATCTCAACCAACTGCACAAACGATGCAATAACGGCGATAAAGACGATGAAAGTCAAGAAACTCAAATCAACACCCTCGACCAAAGCATTGGGAGCCAACACATACTCGTTCAAAAGGTAGTTCAAAGGCACTGTCATAGCCATCACGAATGTAACGGCAGCACCCAAACCCAATGCAGTCTTTACGCTCTTCGACACGGCAATGTAAGAACACATACCGAAGAAGAAGGCGAATACCATATTGTCGATAAAAATCGAACGTATAAAAAGATTCAATGTTTCCATATTCTACCTCCTATTTTTCCTGCAAATCCTT
>JAZOVT010000029.1:0-5155 GCA_045658845.1 Alistipes sp. | reverse complement strand
AGGTTGTTTAATAGCATACGGACTTTATACAGTGTGTGAATATGACAATCTTCGATGGTTATTGACTTCTATTGGAGGAGGTATATTATCATTATTGTTAGTATTCTCTATTGGAATTAAACCCAAAGCAGAGAGAACAGCAGTAATGGTATCTACATTATCAATTGTACTATTCTTCATCTGTGGAGTTGTGAATTTTGGATTTGCCTTTTTCAATTTTAGCAAACCTCTATTTATCATTGTAAATGGAATTATATTACTTATATATGCTTTAATTGTTCAAGGTATGTATAAAAATCAACAATAGATAATTTTAAGACACTCTTTTGATAAGGCGACTATGTGAATAGTCGCTTTTTTACATCCCACTCCAACCCTCACATAAATTTAGGCTATTAGGCAAATCGTTTCAAATACTACAAAATTTTCTTGGATAGAATCAGTGGAGAAATAACACTGAAAAGGTAAGATTTTTGGGGTCTTGACAAGAGGGTAAAATCAATATAACACCCTGATATAGAACAAAAAAATATGGAGGGCGATTTGCTCTCCATATATTTTTGCGTTCTTTAGTGACTCCGACAGGATTCAAACCTGTAACCGCTTGATCCGTAGTCAAGTACTCTATTCAGTTGAGCTACGGAGCCATTTGCTGATTGCGAGTGCAAATATACGGCAAAAATTTATTCTGTGCAAATGTTTTTGCAATTTTTTAATATTATTTTTTGGTTTAGACTATCCTTGACAAGGTTGAATCACACATAACGTGTTAATTAGCAATATTATACTCGCTTAAATTAAACAAAAAGATTAATGCTCAAATATATGTTCCAATTCGTGCTCCAACTCCTCGCCGTATATGTTTCGCGCCACGATAACCCCATCGGGCGATATGAGAAAATTCGAAGGGATGGATTGCAAGCCGTATTTCTCGGCCATTGATGGTGCATTATCGCCAGGTAGGTCAATGGCATTGGTCCACAACATCTCGTTTTGCGCGACAAAAGCCTGCCAACGCTCGATATCCTTATCCAGCGAGATGCCACATATTTCAAAACCCTGCGTAGCATATTTTGCGTACAATTCGCGCATTAGCGGAATATCTTGGCAGCAAGGTTCGCACCACGTCGCCCAAAACTCCAACAACACCCATTTCCCGTTGCCACAAATTTCTGACAACGACTTCGGGCCTGACATCGTACGCATACGGTAATCGATAAACGGTTTGCCCACCTCGGTCTGTTCGTATGTTGCAATGTATTGCTCGAAATGACGCATAGCCATCAAATCGCGCATTTCGGGAGAAAATTGAGCCAAGCGAACTCGCATATCTTCGGCAGACATTCCGCGAGCCTCCTGACTTAGAAACAACTCTACACCAATTATATTGTCAAGATTATCGGTAATTGCCGTCGAGAGTATATCGTTATACTTAATAATCAACGACTCATACTCCTCCTCTATGCTCTCCGATTCGGGATTCAGATTTTGCACCTCACGCGCAACGTCGGACAAACGGCGCAAAATAAAGTTATATTTGTCATTGATGGGTCCACCCTCAACTATATAACCCTCCTCGCCCGTATGACGCAGATGCACACGCTTACTCTCCGTCAGTAACATTGCCAGCGCATTACCATTGTCGTCACACAAGAATGCTGTTGTAGGCTCTGCCACCTCGCCCTGCAGATGGAACGTATTGTCGCGACCAACCGCAGCAGATGCCAATGTATCTATATCGGTATCCTCCACAACGAGATAGACAACGCTTGCGGCATTATCTACCAACTGTCCTTCAATATCGAATTTGACACTGTGGCTGCAACTGCACATTGCGCCTAACAAGATTAGATATGTAAAAATTCTTTTTGTCATAGTTGAGTTATTTACCTGTTTTGCAAATGTAACTAAAATTATTCTGACTGATGCATTAATATGCAACTTTTATTACAAACGCAATATTTATGCATTTATTTTATCCTAAATATTTTTTCGAATAAAATAGGCACAATAAAGCATCGGTCGCTAAAAAATAATTACGCAATAAAAAACTCCCCCGAATAGTACTTTTGGGAGAGTTTTTCGTTAATTATTATCTTACATAGACGGGCTACATCGTGAACTTCAAGCCAAAGAAGTATGTACGAGGCAACATAGGACCATAAACATAAACCGAATCGCGGAAAGGACCACGGTCAATATCGTCCTGATAACTATCAAATATATTTTTTACGCCTCCGTTTATCTCCAAATTAATAGTATCGCTCAACGAGAATGTATAAGCAAGCTTCAATCCAGCGTCAAAGAATTGCGGAGTGAGTTCGTCGCGGTCATTCTCGATATAACCAGCATTGTGCTGCACCAACATTCGGCCAGTGTAGTTACCGAAAATTGAGGCCTTGAAACGCTCGGTTATATCGGCCGATGCTGTGAAGTAAGCATAATGGTCGGGGGTACGGAACATACGACGCTGTGGCTCTACATTCTCCGACCACTCCTCGGGCTCATCGTAACGACTACGCTGGAATGTATAACCCATCTGCAACTCAAAGGCGTTTGGAATACCCAATTTTAACTCTGCTGTCAAACCCTTTACCTCGGCACCTGCAGCGTTGTAACGAGTCTGGAGTATGTATCCAGCCTCATTCTCGCCCGTCTTGGCCAATGCAAACACATCATCGAGGATGGTATAGAAGCCCTCAACCAACAAGTTTGTCTGCAACTTTCCAAAATTGTGATATAGGTCTGCTGAAGCACTAAAACTATGAGAGTATTCGGGGCGAAGATTTTCATCCAATACGATAATTGACGATTGATTATTTACGGCATCTATGTGCAAATCCTCGTCAAATGCCTGCGGAGCACGATAACCGCTCGAATAACTTACTCGCAAACCAATATCCTCAATCGGGCTATAACGCAGATTTGCTCTCGGCGAGAAGATAATCTTCTCCATCATATTGTGCTTGTCGAAACGACCGCCGACAACAAAGTTTACCTTTTCGCTCTGCCACTCATTCTGTAAATAGACTCCCGCTGTACGCACTGTCTGCATAATCTTACGGTCGAAACCGATAGAGTGGTCATCGAGGTCGTTATACGAATACTCCGCACCTACGGTAAACTGTGCGGGCATAAACAGACACTTCTCAAAGACATAACTATACTGCGCACCTGCCGTAATCGTAATATCATTAGTCTGTCCATACGCATTGGGGTCTTTGCCCGTTCCATAATAACTATTGCGCTTGATACCCTGCGACGATACATATACATCGGCAAAATGACGCGAGTTGGGAGCAAAATAATTAAATCGCAGACTTCCGCCATTAATCTGGTGTCGTACATCCTCGGCAATATCGGCCATATGGGGTGGCAGGTCAATATTATTTCCGCCACGACGATACTCGCCAATATGGTGATACTCGGCCGTAAGTTTCGAGTGAGCTGATGTTTTGTAGTAACCTCTAAATCCCAATGTTTTAGAGTCCATCTTCAGAATATCCGAAAAACCATCATCATTATAATCGTGTGCATCACGGTTTTTAACCATACCGAACAGATAGACTCCTGCACGATGGTTATCCGAGACAAACGAGCCATTGAATGATGTATTGAACTCTGCGGTTTTGCCCTCGATGAGGTTTGTCGTATTGGCCAATGAGAGCGAATTTCGCAAAGGCTCTTTGGTGATAATATTCACAACTCCTCCGATAGCATTTGAGCCAAACAGGGCCGAGCCACCACCACGAATAACCTCCACACGCTCAATCATCGCTACGGGCAACTGCTCCAAACCATAAACGCCTGCCAATGAACTGAATATGGGGTTTGAGTCAAGCAATACTTGAGAATATTGTCCCTCAAGACCATTTATACGCAACTGTACCGCTCCACAATTACCGCAAGTATTCTCAACGCGCAATCCTGGCTGAAAGGCCATTGACTCTGCGAGGTTACTCGACGCAGTATTCTCGAACAACTTGGCCGAGGCAACGTTTACGATTGTCGCCGTGTTCTTCTTGTTGGTCTCATTACGAGTCGCCGATACAACTACTTCGTTCATAGAAAGAGCCTCCTCTTCCAGCGTAAAATTCACCTCGATACTCTTATTTCGAACAAGTTTTACACTCTTCTCTGCCTTCTTGTAACCTATTGCTTCGGCTATCAATATGTAGTTTCCTTCGGGTAAGTTCTTCAAGAAGTAGTGGCCCGAAGCATCGGTACCTGCCGCATAGGTTGTACCCTTAAGCGAAAGTACGACATAGGGAATATGTTGTTTAGTTTTAGCATCAAGTATGTGACCGTGAATATTTGCGTCACTTGTATTTCGATTTTGAGGATTCTCCTCCCCGGTTATGGCAGATGCTGTGGTTGCAAAAAATAACGCACCACACAGCACCACCAAATGTATAAATTGCTTCATATATTTAGTGATTAAAATAAAAATAAGGTAATGATTATCGGCACCTATAAATATAATAGGCGCAGATATAAAGACTCATTAAAAAGAGTAATTAATATAAAGCAACAACGGGAGGAGCCCGCAATGAAAATAGACGCAGAACTCTTGTTTCGACCTTGCGAATAGTGTATCGCGTAAGCAATACCACAACGTGCAACGGAGCGATGAACACCATTGCTATCGCCGCAACTACGACCTTAATAGTCGATAATGCCGCAATAAGATTAATCTGCTGAATGGTGTGCGTATGGTTGGGAGACTGCGATGTGCCGAAATGGATATGCGAGTGCGTAATCGTCTGGCCATCAATTGTATGCTGGTGGGTAAATAATGTTGCACTGACAATATGCTCCATAAAAATCAGAAGCATAAATGCCGCAAAAAGCCTTTTCGATATATTCTTTATGTCTACCATCTGCATCGGCAAAAATAGTAAAAAAAATTAAAAACACAATCTGTATTTAGAAATTTGACAATAAATCAATGTAGTTACACATTTCAAATTTGGAGTTAATCAGCCAAAGACAACTTTTTGCGGCTACGGAAAGGTAAAGTATAAAAATTACACTCTACACTCGCCTTAAACGCCACTTTCAATTCTGTGAGGAGACGTAATACATAGAACAAAGCGAGAGTAAATAATCTCGAGAAAATATTTTTTTGTATTTATCACGACTTAATTGTTGATAG
>JAZOVT010000028.1:0-22798 GCA_045658845.1 Alistipes sp. | reverse complement strand
CGACATGGCTACGATCCGACTTTAGCACAGGCCGAGTTAACCCAGATAACAGGTCAGAAGGCAGTTCAGACAAAGTCTCGTAAGGATATCTCTAACTTTAAGTTGCGTAAGGGTATGCCTATCGGTGTTCGTGTAACACTTCGCGCAGACCGTATGTACGAGTTCTTGGAGCGTCTTATCGCAGTGGCTATGCCTCGCGTACGTGACTTCAAGGGTATCAACGAGAAGTTTGACGGTCGTGGTAACTACACCCTCGGTATCACCGAGCAGATTATCTTCCCGGAAATCGACATCGACAAGATTACAAAGATTTTCGGTATGGAGGTTACATTCGTTACAACAGCCAAGACTGACGAGGAGGGTTATGCTCTTCTCCGTGAGTTCGGTCTTCCTTTCAAGAACGCTAAAAAGAATAACCAATAGGATATGGCAAAAGAATCAATGAAGGCACGCGAGGTAAAGCGTGTAAAACTTGCAAATCGTTACGCTCATAAGCGCGAGGAGATTGCTGCAAAGGTTAAGAGCGGTGAGATGGACCACGAGGAGGCTTGGATTGCCCTCTCAAAGTTGCCCCGCAACTCAAATCCCATTCGCCAGCACAACCGTTGTAAGTTGACTGGTCGTCCGAAGGGTTATATGCGCCAGTTTGGTATCAGCCGTATTCAGTTCCGTGAGATGGCATCAAGCGGTCTGATTCCCGGTGTGAAGAAGGCAAGTTGGTAGTCGCTTCAACGTGGGTTTGTCTTATGAGTCAAACCCACGTCTAAATCATACTTTACTTCCGCGGGGCGTCATCGTGCGCCCCCGACGAAGTAAGTGTTTGTTGTCGGTGTGTGGAAGGTGTTGCCTCACCCCGCCGATTTAGGATGGCAAGGCCATCTTCAAGAACTCTATTTTTGCAGGTGCCATAAAGGGCCGATTTTTAAGACGTGTTGTTGTGTATGCAATGGCCGCGTCGTTAAGGATTGCAGGGTGCCTACGCCAGCGGTAGCCATATATATGAGGTGTTATACCTAATATAGATATATGGTGGCTCGTGTTAATATAAGATAGTCTTGTTTTGTTTATTCGGGGCTATTTTGGACTGGCAGCAAAAAAGTGTTCTATACGGACGCAGAGTCCCAAGTATGTGGGGCCGAGCATCGAGGAAAGTGCTTTCAGGAGGAGGTAACTTCTTGGTGTAGGCTCGATTGAAAGGGTTTTGTGTCGTGTTACACATTCAAGAGTCGCTTAAGGTAGAACCTTGTCGCGGTGTCGTTGGGTATTGGGGCTGATGTCATATTAGTCTTATCTCTGCGGCAGGCGATGCGAGCGGATGGATGGGCTATATGTGCCGATGCGTACGTGATTCCGAGCCGTTTAGGGGCGAAGAGAGTAGTGCAGGGTGGGTGATATGTAGCGTGTGTAACGATTAGGTTGTGGCGTACCGCATAATGGGGTATATGTTACACCTTTCGTTGTGTCCATCGGGGTAGCAAAAGGAGAGGTTGCGGCGGAGTGATGGGTAAAGGTTTGAGGCCTTACAAGTTACGCGCAATGTTATCTTATTGTTATTTTTTCGCATAAAAGGGCGTAAATGCTTAATTATTACCTGAAACATAGCGATTTATTGGATTTTTTTGCGTATATTTGCGCGCTCATTGGCGCGTTGGCCAACGAAAACGGCCAAAGTAGTTAATACTGTGGTAGTTGCGGGAGGCGATGCGAGGTGAGCAAAAATAAAAACAATTTAACTTAATTATTAATTTTTAACTTTTAATTCACTATGACAGATCCTATTGCGGATTTTCTCACGCGAATTAGAAACGCGGTGAAAGCCAATCACAAAGTGGTTGAAGCTCCCGGCTCAAAAATTAAGCGAGAGATTACAAAGATTCTCTATGAGCAGGGTTACATCTTGGCTTACAAGTTCGACACAGACGAGAAGGGTCATCCGACCATCAAAATCGCTTTGAAGTGGGACGCAGCAAGCAAGACAAACGCTATTAAGAACCTTAAGCGTGTTAGCCGTCCAGGTTTGCGCCAGTACGCATCAGTTGAGACTATGCCTCGCGTATTGAACGGTTTGGGTATCGCTATCCTTTCAACATCAAAGGGTATTATGACCGACGCTAAGGCTCGCAAGGAGAATGTAGGTGGTGAGGTATTGTGCTACATTTACTAATCCATCACGAAGAGTATTCTCAAGCATTAATTAACAAACAAACAAATTAAAGAAAAATGTCAAGAATTGGTAAATTACCTGTAATCTTACCGGCAGGTGTAACCGTAGAGGTTGCAGCAGACAACACGGTAAGCGTGAAAGGGCCACTTGGGACACTGAGTCAGAAGGTTGATTCAGACATTAAGGTAGAGGTTGGAGTTCATACCGACGCAAAGTCTGGTAAGGAGTTGGCTGCCGTGATGGTAACACGTCCTACAAACCAGCCCCGTCACCGTTCATTGCACGGTTTGTACCGCGCACTCATCAACAATATGGTTGTTGGTGTATCAAAGGGTTATGAAATTAAGCAGGAACTCGTAGGTGTAGGTTTCAAGGCTGAGGTTAAGGATGGTATCCTTATGATGGGTCTTGGTTACTCACACGACGTAGCGTTGATGCTTCCCGCAGAGGTTACAGCAACTGCTGTTACCGAGAAGAAGGGTAACCCCATCGTTACATTGAAGAGTATCGACAAGCAGCTCGTAGGTCAGGTTGCTGCTAAGATTCGTTCATTGCGTAAGCCTGAGCCATACAAGGGTAAGGGTATTAAGTTTGTAGGCGAGGTAATCCGTCGCAAGGCCGGTAAGTCTGCATCAAAATAGTAAAATAAGCAAAGCATTATGTCATTAACAAAAATAGAAAGAAGAGAGAGGATTAAGATGCGTATCCGTAAGATTGTAAACGGTACGCCCGAACAGCCTCGTATGACCGTATTTCGCTCAAACAAGCAGATTTACGTTCAGTTTATTGATGACCTTGCAGGCGTAACTTTGGCAACCGCTTCATCACTCGATAAGGAGGTAGCAGCCGAGGCAGCAGGCAAGAATAAGTGTGAGGTTGCCGCTTTGGTAGGTAAGTTGGCCGCTCAGCGTGCAGCCGAGAAGGGTATCTCAAATGTTGCGTTCGACCGTAACGGATACCTCTATCACGGAAGAGTAAAAATGTTAGCCGATGCCGCTCGTGAGGGTGGACTTAAATTCTAATCGATATGTCAAATACAAACATAAAGAAAGTTCGTACAAGCGACCTCGAGTTGAAGGACAGACTCGTGGCAATCAACCGCGTTACGAAGGTAACGAAGGGTGGTCGCACCTTTAGCTTCTCGGCTATTGTAGTTGTAGGTAACGAGAATGGTGTTGTAGGCTATGGCCTCGGTAAGGCATCGGAGGTTACTTCAGCAATCGCCAAGGGCGTTGAGGATGCAAAGAAGAATTTGGTGAAGATTCCCGTTATCAACGGAACAATTCCTCACAAGCAGGAGATGCGTTTCGGTGGTTCAGAGGTTATGATTCGTCCCGCCGCTCCTGGTACAGGTATTATCGCTGGTGGTGCGATGCGTGCCGTATTGGAGTCAGCAGGTGTTAAGAACGTGTTGGCAAAGAGCAAGGGCTCGTCTAACCCCCACAACCTCGTTAAGGCTACAGTTGCAGCATTGTGCGAGTTGCGCGATGCACACAGCGTAGCACAGTTGCGCGGTATCTCGATGACAAAAGTGTTTAACGGTTAATTAGAAAGCGAATTACTATGGCAAGATTGAAAATTACACAGGTTCGTAGCCAGATTGGTACGACTGCACAGCAGCGCAAGAATCTCGCGGCTTTGGGTCTTCGCAAGATTAACCACACAGTAGAGCACGACGACTCTGTTATTATTAAGGGTATGCTCGAGAAGGTTAAGCACCTTGTAAAGGTCGAGGAGGTAAAGTAAGTTTAATCCAAAAAAGAATTAGTGAAGATGGAACTCAATAATTTGAAGCCCGCCAAGGGCTCAACCCACCACGATAAGCGTGTGGGCCGAGGTGCAGGTTCAGGTCACGGTGGTTACTCAACACGTGGTTTGAAGGGTGCCAAGTCTCGTTCGGGTTACTCTCGCAAACTCGGTTTCGAGGGCGGTCAGATGCCTTTGCAGCGTCGTTTGCCTAAGTTCGGTTTCAAGAACTTGAAGCGCGTAGAGTTTAAGCCTATCAACCTCTCTACATTGGAGGAGTTGGCAGCAAAGAAGGAACTCAATGTTATCAACGTAGAGACTTTGATTGCAGCAGGCTTTATCTCATCGAACGATAAGGTTAAGATTTTGGGTAATGGCAGCGTAACAAAGTCGTTGACAGTTACTGCTCACGCATTCTCGAAGAGCGCCGAGGCTGCTATCACAGCCGCTGGTGGTAACGTAGAGAAATTGTAAACTAAAAACCTAAATTAATAATTATGAACGGTTATCTGATTGCTGGTGTGGTAATAGCGCTTATCGTGCTGTTGCTTGCAACCAACAAGAAACTCGTTGAAACATTGAAAAACATCTACAAGATTGAGGAGTTGCGTAAGCGTATCGCTTATACGTTGGGTCTTCTGCTTGTATTTCGTTTGGGATGTTTTGTGGTAATCCCGGGTATCGACCCTAACACCTTGGGTGAGGGTTCGGCTTTGGCAGACCAGATGAACAGCAACACCCTCTTGGGCTTGCTCGACGTATTCTCTGGTGGTGCATTCGCCAATGCAGCCATTTTGGCACTCGGAGTTATGCCCTACATCACCGCTTCTATCATCATCCAGTTGCTCGGTATGATGGTTCCTGCAGTTCATAAGTTGCAGAAGGAGGGTGAGAGTGGCCGCCGCAAACTCAATCAGTGGACACGTTTGCTCACAATCGGAGTGTTGTGTATTCAGGCTCCTGCATACGTGGCTAACCTCTACCGCGAGATGCCCCAGGCATTCGTATATGGAGGTACAATCTATTTCTACGCCTATGCGACAGTTATTCTTATCGCAGGTACATTGTTCACAATGTGGCTCGGTGAGCGTATTACGGACAAGGGCATCGGTAACGGTGTCTCGATGATAATTATGATTGGTATTGTGGCCCGTCTGCCTCAAGCCTTGTTGGCCGAGTTCACTGCTCGTGTCAGCACATCGACGGGTAGCCTCATAATGTTCGTCGTTGAAATTGCCCTACTGTTTATGGTGTTCTTGGTATCTATCGCAGTGCTTCAGGCTGTGCGTAAGATTCCTGTACAGTATGCTAAGCGTATTATCGGTAACAAGCAGTATGGCGGTGTGCGTCAGTACATCCCCTTGAAGTTGAATGCGGCAAACGTAATGCCCATCATCTTCGCGCAGGCTCTTGTTATGATTCCCGCATTTATTCCTGGTTTGAGAGGAGCATTTGCAAATATTCAGGGATTCTGGTATAACGCGTTGTTGGCAGTGTTGGTAATCGCCTTTACATATTTCTATACAGCGATTATCATCAATCCTCAAATGATGGCAGACGATATGAAGCGTAACGGTGGTTTTATTCCTGGTGTTAAGCCCGGTAAGCAGACCGTTAATTATATCGACACCATTATGACAAGAATCACTCTTCCTGGCTCAATCTTCTTGGCTTTGGTGGCAATTATGCCTGGCCTTGCTATGAAGTTCTTGGGCGTTCAGCAGCAGTTCGCTTACTTCTACGGAGGTACATCGTTGCTCATTATGGTGGGTGTAGTTCTTGACACTCTTAAGCAGATTGAGAGTTACCTTTTGATGCGTCACTATGACGGTCTTATGAAGACAGGACGTATTCAGGGTCGCTATTAATAGAGTTACCGATTGATAGAGAATAAGTAAATCGGTTGCTTGTAAGTAAAGTATTAAAGATAAGTTAGACCGACTTTTGGTCGGAAGATATAGACCTTTAAGATGATTTATCTAAAGACGGACGAGGAAATCGAACTCTTGCGCGAGAATAACCTTTTGGTGAGCCGCGCCCTTGCAGAGGTGGGACGTAACATACGTCCAGGAGTTACGACTCTCTTTTTGAACAATATTGCCGAGGAGTTTATCCGCGACAATGGAGCCGAGCCCGCATTCTTGGGTTATCAGGGTTATCCCGCATCGGCTTGCATCTCGGTAAACGAGCAGGTAGTTCACGGTATTCCGTCAGACAGAGTCATCGAGGAGGGCGATATAGTGTCGGTTGATTTAGGTACGTTTTTGAAGGGGTTTGTTGGTGATTCGGCATATACGTTTGCCGTAGGAGAAGTTAGCGCTGAGGCACGCAAACTTATGGAAGTCACTAAAGAGGCTCTTTATAAAGGTACAGCACAGGCAAAGGTTGGTAATCGCGTAGGCGACATATCAGCAGCCGTGCAACAACACGCCGAGAGTTTTGGCTACGGCGTAGTGCGCGAATTGGTAGGTCACGGCTTGGGACGAAAAATGCACGAGTCCCCTGAAGTCCCCAATTTCGGCGCACGCGGCAGAGGCCCGCTGTTGAAGGAGGGTATGGTTATCTGCATCGAGCCTATGATAAATATGGGCACACGAGCAGTGGTCTTTGAGCGTGATGGCTGGACTGTCCGCACCAAGGACCGTAAACCATCGGCCCACTATGAATTTGCAGTAGCCATCCGCCGCGATGGTCCCGACATTCTGACAGACTTTAATATAATCGAACAAGCACTTAACAATTAAGTAAAACTCTATGGCAAAACAAACTGCTATTGAACGAGACGGAACAATTATCGAGGCGTTGTCAAACGCTATGTTCCGCGTCGAATTGGATAACGGACACGTTATCACGGCTCATATCTCTGGTAAGATGCGTATGCACTACATTAAAATCTTGCCCGGAGATAAAGTCAAAGTGGAGATGACACCTTATGATTTGAGTAAGGGTCGTATATCCTTTAGGTACAAATAATTAAGATTGCTTGAAAATTATGAAAGTAAAAGCATCAATCAAGAAGAGAAGTGAGGATTGCAAGATTGTAAAGCGTAAGGGAAAGCTTTATGTTATCTGCAAGAAGAATCCTAAGTTCAAAATGCGCCAAGGGTAATATTCAAACGATTAATTAAAGTAAAGAATTTATGGCACGTATAGTTGGTGTAGATTTACCAAAAAACAAGCGAGGCGTGATTGGCTTGACCTATATTTATGGTATTGGTCGCAGCACGGCGAGCAAGATTCTTGCTGCTGCAGGAATTAGTGAAGATGTTAAAGTAAGCGAGTGGACAGACGAGCAGGTAGGTGCTATCCGTTCAACAATCGCAGATATGGGTATCAAGGTAGAGGGCGAGTGCCGCTCATTGGTACAGTTGAATATCAAGCGTTTGATGGATATCGGTTGCTACCGTGGTATTCGTCACCGTCTGGGTCTTCCCGTTCGTGGTCAGTCGACCAAGAACAACGCTCGTACTCGTAAGGGTCGCAAGAAGACAGTCGCAAACAAGAAAAAGGCAACGAAGTAATAAATAGGAAGTTATGGCAAAGAAAACTGGAACAGTTAAGAAGAAGGTTGTTAAGGTTGGTGCCGTGGGTATGGCTTTCGTACACTCGACTTTTAACAACGTAATTATCACCATCACCAACGAGGTTGGCGAGGTTATCAGTTGGTCTTCAGCCGGTAAGATGGGTTTCCGCAGTTCGAAGAAGAATACTCCCTATGCAGCGCAGACAGCAGCCGCAGATTGCGCGAAGGTTGCTTTCGATATGGGCTTGCGTAAGGTTAAGGTTTATGTCAAGGGTCCTGGTCAGGGTCGTGAGAGCGCCGTACGTACTATCCACGGTGCAGGTATCGAGGTAATGGAGATTATCGACGTTACACCGTTGCCACACAATGGTTGCCGTGCTCCTAACCGTCGTCGCGTATAATGCGAAATCGCAGTTAAGGACATTGAGACTTAAAAGACTTTAGACAAAGACTTTAGAACAAATTAAAAAAAGTAAAAACAATGGCAAGATATATAGGACCAAAATCAAAAATCGCCCGTAAGTTTGGCGAGGCTATCTATGGTGCGGATAAGGTGCTTGAGAAGCGTAACTATCCTCCCGGACAGCACGGTCTTGCTCGCAAGCGTAAGAAGAACTCTGAGTACGGAGAGCAGTTGAGCGAGAAGCAGAAGGCAAAGTATACATACGGTATTTTGGAGAAGCAGTTTGCTCGCACTTACGAGGCTGCTGCACGTATGGGTGGTATCACAGGAGAGAACTTGTTGAAGTTGCTCGAGTGCCGTTTGGATAACGTAGTATACCGTTTGGGTATCGCTCCTACACGTGCTGCTGCACGTCAGTTGGTGTCACACCGTCACATCTGCGTTAATGGCTCAGTAGTAAACATTCCTTCGTACGCACTCAAGGCTGGTGATGTAGTATCAGTACGCGAGAAGTCGAAGAGTTTGGAGGTTATCACAGAGTCTGTATCGGGTTCAGCAAGAAGCCGTTACGCTTGGTTGGAGTGGGATGCTGCCACAATGAGCGGCAAGTTCCTCCAGCAGCCTGAGCGTGAGGAGATTCCTGAGAATATCAAGGAGCAACTTATCGTTAACCTTTACTCTAAGTAGTAATTAACACAAATTCAATAATTTTATGGCAATATTAGCATTCCAGAAGCCTGAAAAGGTTATTATGCTCGAGGCCACTGCATCGTTCGGAAAGTTCGAGTTCCGTCCGTTGGAGCCAGGTTTCGGTATGACAGTCGGCAACGCCTTGCGACGCGTTTTGCTCTCATCATTGGAGGGTTATGCAATTACGACCGTAAAGGTAGCCGGAGTGAACAATGAGTTTGCCGCTATCCCGGGTGTAATGGAGGGTATGATGGATATCATCCTTAAACTCAAGCAAATCCGCTTTTTGCACACCGTTGAGAACGAGGAGTTCGAGAAGGTGACAGTAAACGTAGCGGGTGTTACAGAGTTGACAGCAGGATATATCTCAAATTATCTTTCATCGTTCAAGGTCTTGAATCCCGAACTCGTAATCTGCCACTTGGCCCCTGGCACAAAGATGCAGATTACTATTACCATCGGTAAGGGTCGTGGATATGTACCCTCAGAGGAGAATGCTCCTGAGGCAAAGGAACTTGACGTACTCCCGATTGACTCTATTTTCACACCTATCAAGAACGTCAAATACTCGATTGAGGATTACCGTGTCGAGCAGAAGACCGACTATGAGAAGTTGAATTTGGAGATTACTACTGATGGTTCGATTCATCCCAAGGAGGCTTTGAAAGAGGCCGCCAAGATTCTCATTCAGCACTTTATGCTCTTCTCGGACGAGAAGATTACCATCAATATGGATGACACCAGCGAGAATGACACATTGGACGACGAGGCATTGCGTATGCGTCAGTTGCTCAAGACCAAGTTGTCAGACCAGGATTTGAGCGTACGCGCTCTCAACTGCTTGAAGGCCGCTGATGTTGATACCGTAGGTGATTTGGTAAAACTCAATCGTAACGACCTTCTGAAGTTCCGTAACTTCGGTAAGAAGTCGCTCACCGAGTTGGACGAGTTGCTGACATCGCTCAATCTTAAGTTCGGTATGGACGTATCACTCTACAAACTTGATAAAGACTAATTATGAGACACAATAAAAATTTTAATCACCTTGGCAGACAGGCGGGTCACCGCAAGGCAATGTTGTCAAATATGGCATCATCGCTCGTACTGCACAAGCGTATCGAGACTACGGTTGCAAAGGCTAAGGCTGTTCAGAAGTTCATCGAGCCTTTGGTAACCAAATCAAAGGAGGACACTACTCACTCACGTCGTGTAGTATTCTCATACTTGAAGCAGAAGGAGGCAGTAACCGAGTTGTTCCGCACAATCGCTCCCAAGATTGCAGAGCGTCCAGGTGGCTACACTCGTATCTTGAAGACTGGTTTCCGTTTGGGTGACGCTGCTGATATGTGTATCATCGAGTTCGTTGATTTCAACGAGGCTTACACATTCGGTAAGTTGCCTTCAACAGAGGAGGCTAAGCCTAAGACACGTCGTTCACGCAAGCCCGCTGCAAAGAAGACTGACGCCGTAGAGGACGCAACAGTAGTTGCTGAGAAGAAGGCTAAGGCTCCTAAGGCACCTAAGGCTGCTGCAAAGGCAAAGGCTGCTCCCGTAGCAAGGAAGACCAACGTAGGTAAGAAGATGTAATTTGCAGCGTTCGAGGTGTGAGCGAGTGAGACGATAAGTCGATTCTCGTATCCCCAAAACGCAGTGAAATATATCACCGAAGGCCCGCTCCACACGAGGAGTGGGCTTTTTTTGTGGGTTGAAGCCGTCTAACAAGGCTCTTTTGGCGTTTCTCTCGCCCTCCAAATCCTCACATACGTCGAGTATGCTGCGGTTTTTCGGGCATCGAGGGCCTAAAAATAACTCTTGTTATACGACATTTTTTTGTGCAGGTCGTACGGAGAAAGATATTTTTGCTAACTTTGTGATATCGCATAGCGCGATGACATATATTTAGGAAAGCGTTTTTTATTCCTCGACGGTGAACTTCGACAACTCATTAGTGGTAGGGAATAACGGATGCTCGGCTTTGGTATGTATTATGTTCTAAACAACATATATAGCCAAAGTGTGAGTCGTTATATCTACTACAGGCAGTCGAAGGCCTACCGTCGGATAGCAACAGGCTCACACTTTCTTTTTATATGTATGTGTGTAGGGTTTTATTCCGCCGAAGAGTCTGCGACGGATGCGATGGTTAGTTATGGCAACTATTGTTATTTTCTTTGTGACGCTATTGATGCATTGTGTGGCGTAGAGGCGTTGTTTGCATTACGGGCCGCACCACACAAAAATACCGCCCCGCCCTTTGTGGGGGCGGAGCGGCGACATTATTTGTTGCTTATGGTTGGTTTAATCCTCGTCAGTATCTGTATAAGCCTTCAACAACTTATCCTGAACATCGGCGGGAACTTGCTCATACGATGCGAACTGCATTGTATATGTTGCAGCACCTGATGTCAAAGATGAGAGTGATGTTGAGTAGCGATACAACTCAGCCAAAGGTACTCGAGCGTTCAGACGGTCAAAGCCCTTATCTGACTCCATACCCATAATCATTGCGCGACGGTTCTGCAAATCGCTCATCACGGCACCCATATACTCGCTCGGTGTCAAAACCTCTACAGCATAGATAGGCTCCATAATCTTCGGACCTGCATTACGGAACGCCTCCTTGAAGGCGTTACGCGCAGCCAACTTAAATGAAATTTCGTTTGAATCTACGGGGTGCATCTTACCATCGTAAATCACTACGCGGATGTCGCGAGCGTAAGAACCTGTAAGCGGACCCTCGTCCATCTTCTCCATAATACCCTTCAAGATAGCAGGCATAAAGCGTGCGTCGATAGCACCACCAACGATTGAGTTGTAGAACTGCAACTTGCCGCCCCAATCGAGGTCATACTCCTCCTTACCCTTGATGTTTACAGTAATCTCCTTGCCGCCAACCTTGTACTTTGTAGGCTCGGGCATACCATCGTAGTAGGGCTCGATAACCATATGTACCTCACCAAACTGACCAGCACCACCCGACTGCTTCTTGTGACGATAGTCGGCCTGTGCCACCTTTGTGATAGTCTCACGATAAGGAATCTTCGGTGCGAAGTACTCAATCTCGAGCTTGTTGTCAGCAGCCAAACGAGTCTTGACAATGTTCAAGTGGTGCTCACCCTGGCCCTGAATGATAGTCTGCTTCAACTCCTTAGAATACTCAACCAAGATTGTCGGGTCTTCGTACTTGATATCGTTAAGCAACTTACCCAACTTCTCCTCGTCGCCCTGCTCCTTAGCCTTAACGGCTGCGCGGTAACGAGGCTCAGGGAATACGATAGGCTCAACCTTGACGTGTGCGCCAGCGGCTGCCAATGTATCGTTAGTGCGAGTAGCCTTCAACTTAACTGTACAACCAATATCACCAGCAGAGAGTTCTGTTACCTTGATGCGGTTCTTACCTGCAACGGCGAACAACTGTGAGAGCTTCTCCTTGTTGCCTGTGCGGCTGTTAACCAACTCCATACCCTCGGTAATCTTACCACGAACTACGCGGAAGTATGTAATCTCACCGATGTGCTGCTCAATCTGGCTCTTGAAGATGAATGCAACGGCGGGCTGTGTCTCGTCTGCTACCAACTCCTCACCCTCGATGCTCACGAACTTGGGAGCCGATGTGGGTGTAGTTGGGCCTGGTGCTACGTTGATGATGAACTCCATCAAACGCTTTGTACCGATGTCGCGCTTGCCCGAGCAGCAGAAGATAGGCATAACCTCGCGGTTAGCAACGCCCAACTTCAAACCTGAACGGATGTCGTCCTGTGTAAGAGCGCCCTTCTCGAAGTAGAGTTCCATCAATGCGTCGTCATATACGGCAGCAGCCTCCGAGAGTTCCTGATTCAACATCTGTGCATACTCCAACTGGTCCTCGGGAATATCCAACTCCTCACGAGTACCATTCTCGTCGGTGAAGCGATACATCTTCATCATCAAGACGTCGATGAATGCGTTGAAACCTGGACCTACCTCGACGGGGTACTGTACGATAACGGGCTTTACAGATGAAGCGGCGCGGATGCCCTCCATTGTAGCCTCGAAATTAGCCTTGTCACCATCCAACTGATTGATAACGCCGATAAGTGGCTTATTCAGGATGCGAGCATAGCGTGACTGAATCTCGTCACCTACCTCCCAACCGTTCTGTGCGTTCATTACCATCACACCTACGTCGCCTACCTTGAAAGCAGAGAAGAGGTTGCCGCAGAAGTCGTCAGAACCTGGGCAGTCGATGATGTTGAGTTTACGGCCCATAAACTCCGTAAAGAGGGTTGTAGAATAGATAGAGCGCTTGTATTCGTGCTCGATATCTGTGTTGTCAGAGAGTGTATTGTTATTCTCTATACTACCCCTGCGGTCGATAACTTTACCCTCGAAAGCCATCGCTTCGGCAAGGGTAGTTTTTCCCGTGCCGGGTGCGCCGATAAGAACAATGTTCTTAATCTCCATTGCTGAATAATTTTTCATATTCTGTGAAGTTTTATTAGGTTTTACATCTACGTGTTCGAATTATAAAGTTACGAAGATTTTTTTAATCTGCAATATGTATCACTAAAAAAATGCATATAAACCCTTCGTAAGTTAAAAAATAGCCTATTTTGGCTCTCTTTTTTAACAAAAGCGCCCGCCGTGCGAGGTTTTATTTTGCAGGGCGGGAGCATTGATTGGGAGTTATTAATATATTATATAGGTATAATTATGTATTAATATCCGTTTATTATTCACATTCTCGTATCATTTTCTGTTATCTATTCAGCCAAAAATACCTCGTTGCGTGGCCACTGCTTTGTCGCGTTGGCTGTACCCAACACCATCAAGGCCAACGATGCAGCCGCCTGCTCCTGATATTCGAGGATGCTCTTGTTGAAGGTGTCGCGCTCGGTGTGCCAAATCTCGTTGTAACTGAAGTTGTAACCCTTCGGGTCGGCCCAATCGGCCATCTGTACTGCGGGAACACCCGCTACCGAGAATGTTGTGGCATCGTTGCCTCCCAAACGTGTCGGTTTCTTGAAGGGGTTGATTGCCGTCAGTTTGAAATCGTAGTCGGGATACAACTCCTGGATAGGCTTTACAATCTTCTCATACTCTTTGAGCAGCGATTGCGGTACGTTGAACGATGTGTAGGGGAGTGGTCCTCCGTCACGGTTAAACATATTCGATATGTTGGGCAACATATCCTCGTGAGCCTTTGCCCACGCCTGTGAGCCCAACAATCCGAACTCCTCGGCGGCGAACAAAACGAAGATGATGGTGCGGTCGGGCTTTGCTCCCGATGCCATTATCATACGCGCAGCCTCCATAACGGCCGATACACCCGAGCCGCAATCAACACCACCTGTCGCTACGTCATAGGTGTCGATGTGTGCGCCGACAACGACATACTCGTTAGGGTACTTCTTACCCTCGATTTTAGCCACTACGTTGTTGTAAGTTACGGGGCCCATCTTGAAGTAATTGCGGATGTCGAACTCCAATTCGATGTTGCGACGTTGCTGGGCAAGTGTCTTGATGCGCGCATACTGCTCCTCGTCGAGCAGGATGTTGGGAACGGCGGGCAGGTTGTCGAATGAGGCCTCATTGTTACGAACCACATCTCTGTCGTACAAGGCTTGAATAGGTACTTCGGCGGCCTGGATGAATCCCAATACGCCTGCCTCAATCATCTCGTCGTGGAAGAGGGCGGGTGTCGTGTCGTCAATTCTCTTGCGTTCGCCATCCTCACCTGCGTGCTCGCGGTTATACTTTGTGGCCTCGGCATTGGCCTCGATTATCTTGTGACGGGTCTCTGTTGCCTGCGCGCTGTGAGAGATGCCCCAACCACCACTTTCGCCATTGACCAATACCCACGCACCACGCAATACACCTTTCATACGGTCGAACTCCGCCTGTGTACGAGGCTCTATTACGACGTGGCCCTTTTGTGAGCCCTTTGTGCCCGATGAGTATGAGGGTGTGGCGAAGTGCAATATCATAGACTCATCGCCCGTCATACGTCCCCACCAGCCACCGCGGTTGAATCCTACGCCCAACTCGCCAGCCTTCTCTAATGTTACATCCAAGCCCCACTCCTTGAATGTGTGTACGGCCCACTGCTCGGCGTTGGTGCAAGCGTCAGAGCCTGCGGGACGGCCACCTATGCGGTTGCACAATATGTCGAGATGTTGCATCACGCGATTATCCTCGCGAGCCATCTCCATAATCTTCTTCACTGCGGCATCCTGCGCCCACAGGCTTGCGGGCATCACCAGCAACAATATATATACTAATAGTCTCTTCATCTCTCTTAACCTAACTTTTTAGGGGTTTTTATTCGTAATTATGAAAAGAAAATGCCCAACCAAGCGTGGCGGGCATTTTCTGGAATACTTATCTTACGCTTGCTTATGAATGAAGCCTTAACCGATAACCTTCTGCCAAATAAGGGCTGAAGAGCCAAGGATAGCAGCGTTCTTGCCCTGAATACCTGAAGGCAACAACTTAACCTTGTTCTTGAATGTAGCCAACATATGCTCCTCCATATACCACTTTGTGGGCTCGAAGATGTGCTTGCCAGCCTTTGCCAAACCACCGAAGAGGATGATAGCCTCGGGTGATGTAGTAGCAACCAAGTCAGCCAAAGCCTTACCCAATACCTCACCTGTGAAGCGGAATGCCTCCTTAGCGATAGCGTCACCCTTGTCGGCAGCAGTTGACAACATCACAGCCTCAAACTTTGAGTAAGGAATCTCGCGCAACTCACTGTCGTTGCTCATCTTTGCCATCAACTCAAATGCAGTACGCTTAATACCTGTAGCCGATGCATAAGCCTCCAAGCAACCCTTTCTACCGCAACCGCAGTCACGACCTGTAGCACGGCTGTCAACCATAATGTGACCATACTCACCAGCGAAACCGTCGTGGCCGTAAATCATCTCACCGTTGCTAACGATACCAGAACCCAAACCTGTACCCAAAGTGATAACAGCGTAGTCCTTCATACCCTTTGCGTTACCGAATACGCCCTCGCCGATAGCGGCAGCGTTAGCGTCGTTAGTGATAGCAACCATAACACCAGGGAATGAAACCTTGATGTCGTCAACGAAGTTGAACATACGGCGTTTCTCATCGGGATTAGGCTCATCGTCACGGAACTTCCACAAGTTAGCGGGAGTCTCGATAGTACCCTTGTGATAGTTAGCGTTGGGCGCACCGATACCGATACCAATCAACTCAAACTCGAATGATACGCTACCGATAAGCGCGTGCATAGCCTCGCACAATGCGTCAACATATGCTTTGTAGTCATCAAATTTCTTGTACTTTTCTGTTGAAATTACTGATTCGCAGAATACGGTACCCTCCTCATCGACCAAACCGAACGCGGTGTTAGTTCCGCCGATATCGATACCCATAGCCAATTTTTTCATAGCAAATAGAAGTTTATAGTTAAATTTATTAAAAGTAGTCTTATGCAATAAGTTTGTCAAAGTTAAGTATAAAATTCGTTTTCTTCAAACTTTTTCTTAATTTTGGGGCAGTAATAAGCAAAAAACTTATACCAAACTATGAGAACTAACGAGGAAATCCTATCGCTTTTTGAGAATTATCTGGCTCAAATCGCTATGCCCAAAGAGCCACAACTGCTCTATGAGCCTATCATATATTCAATGTCGGGTGGCGGAAAACGTATCCGACCAACATTGTTGTTGCTTGCGTGTGAGGCTTTTGGCGGTGATGCCACCGATGCGTTGGGCGCTGCGGCGGCGGTTGAGATGTTCCACAACTTTACACTGCTGCACGACGATATTATGGATAATGCCAATGTGCGTCGCGGTAAACCTTCGGTTTTTGCGCAGTGGGGCGAGAATGTCGCTATCCTGTCGGGCGATGCTATGATGATTTATGCATATTATCTGTTGCGCAAGGTGCCCGAGGATAAGTTGGCTCGTATAATGGATATCTTCACCCCTATGGCTTTGCAGGTGTGCGAGGGTCAGCAGTATGATATGGACTTCGAGCAACGTCAGAAGGTCTCGATGGCCGAGTATATGAATATGATTGAACTCAAGACGTCGGTTTTGCTGGCAGGCTCGGCTATGATTGGCGCGGTGTTGGGTAATGCCTCGGAGAGTGAGTGTCGCAAGATATATAACTATGCGCTGGAACTTGGTTTGGCTTTCCAATTGCAGGATGATTGGTTGGATAGTTTCGGTACCGAGGAGGAGTTGGGTAAAAAGATTGGTGGCGACATCCTTGAGGGCAAGAAGACCTGCCTTATGCAGCAGGCTATGAGCCACGCTACGGAGGAGGATAGAGAGATTTTGCGCACCACCTACCTCGACAATACGTTGAGCGACGACGAGAAGATTGCCCGTGTCAAGGCTGTTTATGAGAAATATGATGTGCCTCACGCTATTCTGCGAATGATTTCAACCCGCTTCGAGCGAGCCATTGCGATTTTGGATACCTTGGGCTTGGATAGCGTACGCACCGAGCATTTGCGTATATATGCCGAGAATTTGATGAATAGAAAGAAGTAACAGATGAATATTAAACGTTCCGATATAGAGATTATGGCCCCGGTGGGGTGTATGGAGTCGTTACACGCGGCTATTGCGGCGGGTGCCGATGCCATATACTTCGGTGTGGGTGTGTTGAATATGCGTGCCCGCTCGAGTGTGAATTTTACGCTCGATGACTTGGCCGAGATTGTGCGTACGGCTCACGAGGCTAACGTGAAGACCTACCTTACGGTCAACACAATCCTCTACGATAACGAGATGGAGGATATGCGTGCCATCATTGACCGTGCCGCTGCCGAGGGTGTCGATGCCATCATTGCAGCCGATGTGGCCGCCATTATGTATGCCCGCGAAAAGGGTGTCGAGGTACATATCTCGACACAGTGCAATATCTCGAACATCTCGGCTGTGGAGTTCTATGCGCAGTGGGCCGATGTGGTGGTGCTGGCGCGTGAGTTGAGCCTACAACAAGTGGCCTACATCTCGCAGCAAATCGAGGAGCGCGATATTCGTGGCCCGAAGGGCGAGAGAGTGCGCATCGAGATGTTTGCTCACGGAGCGTTGTGTATGTCAATCTCTGGAAAGTGCTATTTGAGCGAGCACGAGGAGCATTGCTCGGCCAACAGAGGTGCTTGCCGCCAAATATGTCGTCGCAAGTATCTTATTACAGATATACAGACAGGCCGCGAATTGACCGTCGATGGCCGTTATGTCCTCTCGCCCAAGGATTTGTGTACGGTCGATTTTCTGGATAAGTTTATCGGTGCGGGCGTCAGGGTGCTGAAGATTGAGGGACGTGCGCGCGGTGCCGAGTATGTTAAGCGCGTTGTAGAGTGCTACGATGCGGCTCTGCGAGCAATCGAGAACGATGAATATACCCCCGAGTATGCCACTTCGCTCAAGGAGCGTCTGGCGACGGTCTTCAATCGTGGATTCTGGGAGGGTTACTATGCGGGCCGTGATGTCGCCGAGCATAGCAACCACTATGGCTCGTCGGCTACCTATCGTAAGGTTTATATCGGCAAGGTAACCAACTTCTTCAAGAAAATATCGGTTGCCGAGGTGTTGGTTGAGGCTGCGCCGTTGTGTGAGGGCGATGAGTTGCTGTGGATGGGCGAGACGACGGGTGTCGTGGAGATGAAGGCTGAAGGCATAGTCTTCGAGGAGCAGGTTGTAAAGGAGGTTATGCAGGGCAAGTATTGCTCAATCAAGATGCCCCAACCGCTGCGTCGTGGCGACAAACTCTACAAGATGGTGCCCGCCGAAGAGTGCTAATGACAAATAGTAAAAAGTAGGAAAGAAAAAGGCTGTCCGACCAAAGTGGTTGCGACAGCCTTTGTTTTATGGTGCGCAGGATTTGTATTACAATCCCTGCAAGTGTACAATCGTCTTTACGGGAGCAATCTTTTCGAGCAATGCTGCGCCCTTCAAATCGTCCAACTCGACGAGGAATATGAATTCGTCAATTACAATCTCGCGCTCTACGCCATCCTTGGTTACTTTGTGGCTTAAAATCGATTTGGCAATACCCTCGGCAGTGCCTCCTGTGGCCAAGACATCGTCGATGATTGAGAGGTGAATCTTGCCGTCATCACCCAAACGGCTTGCGGCAATATCGCTCAAGCGGTAGAAGAGGTGGTCGGCACCATACTCCTTCATAACCTCCACATCACACAAATCGCCCTCGTTGTATGGTAGTTTGCCGCTCTTGCGTACGGGGATGATATTCTCCACTTCGTTCTTGGTTATAAGCAACGGTGCGGTGAATAGGAATCCTCGGGCTTCGGGTGCTACGATATTGGGGGTGGTGACGCGACTGCCTATCTCGCCCATCAACTCTGCGAATACTTTTCTGTCTTGCAACAGAGGGATGATGTCGACAAAAATAATCCCCTTTTTAGGGAAGTCGTTGTAGAATTTCAAAGCCTCTTTAATCATAGGTTTTGTTTTTTAGTGTGTAGTTTTTTTGTTTATAATGCAAAGATATGATTTTTTTCGCCTCAAAAGAGTTATTTTATCATAATTATGATATGATTTTTGTTTTTTTTTCTATCTTTGCATCAATTGGAAAATAATGAACTTAAAATGCCGAAGTTTTATGACAAGGTAAATGTACTGAAAAAGCCCGAATGGTTGAAGATACGATTGCAGAGCGATGAGGCCTCGGCCGAGGTTGAACGTATAGTCAAGGAGCATTCGTTGCACACCATTTGTAGCAGTGGACTCTGCCCCAATAAGGCGGAGTGCTGGCGTCGAAGGACGGCTACATTTATGATTTTGGGCGATATTTGTACACGCGGATGTCGATTCTGCGCTACCAAAACAGGCATACCCCTTGCGCCCGATGCTTCCGAGCCACAAAAGGTGGCCGAGAGTGTTCGGCTTATGGGACTTCGACACGTTGTCGTGACTTCTGTCACACGCGATGACCTTTCTGACGGTGGTGCCCGCCATTGGGCCGCCGTAGTCGAGGCTATCCGTAAAGAGAATCCCGACGCAACAATTGAGCTCCTTATTCCCGATTTGGATGCAAGGGCCGATTTGATAGAGATTGTGGCCGCATCCCAGCCCGATATTGTTGGGCATAACATCGAAACCGTCGAGCGACTGACCCCTCTGGTGCGCTCTCGTGCGAAGTATCGAACGAGTCTGCGTACGTTGGAGATAATCTCCAATATGGGCCTTGTCTCGAAGAGTGGACTGATGGTCGGACTTGGCGAGAGCGATGATGAAGTAATACAAACTCTTGGTGACCTGCGCGATGTGGGCACCGAGATTGTGACGCTTGGCCAGTATCTTCGACCCTCTTTGGAGCACTATCCCGTTGCGGCGTATATCACTCCCGAGAAATTTGAATGGTACCGACTCCAAGCGCTGGAGATGGGTTTCAGCTATTGTGCAAGTGCGCCTTTGGTGCGTTCGTCATATTTGGCTGATGCCGCTCTGGAAAGCGTTAAGGAGAAGACTTGCCGAGAGTAGCAGGTCCTTCCTTACGCGAGTAATGTTGCGTATGATGGAGGTAGAGTACAGAGATTTGGGCCGTATGGGCTATTCCGAGTGCTGGGCATTGCAGCGTTCGCTCTTCGAGCGTATTATTGCAGCCAAGCGGTCGGATGTTGCCAATGAGCAGGCTCTTGCCGCGAATATGGCGGGTTGGATGCTCCTTGTCGAGCATAATCCTGTCTATACGTTGGGCAAGAGTGGCAAGGAGTCCAATATGCTGGTTAGCGAAGAGTATTTGCGCTCCATCGGTGCCGAGTTCTTTCACATTGACCGAGGTGGCGACGTGACTTATCACGGCCCTGGGCAGATTGTCGGCTATCCTATCCTCGATTTGGATAAGGTGGGTATAGGCCTTAGAGAGTATATCGACCTTTTGGAGGAGTCCGTAATAGGAGTATGCCGCGAGTGGGGCATCGAGGCGGGGCGTATTGCTGGCGCTTCGGGTGTGTGGTTGGAGCCTTCGACGTCGCGCGCAAGAAAGATTTGCGCCATAGGAGTTCGCTCGTCACGCTTTGTGACGATGCACGGCTTTGCCTTTAATGTGGCGACTGATATGCGCTATTTTCAGCATATCAACCCTTGCGGATTTGTCGATAAGGGTGCGACGAGTCTCGAGAAGGAGTTAGGTCGCAAGGTCGATATCGAGCAGGTGAAGGAGCAACTCGTTAAACAATTAAGTGAGAAATTAAATGTTAAAATATATAAATAATAAAAATGTAAGTTATGCCTATAGAGAAGCGATGGGTCGTGAGGGCCCGTGGCGACGAGGAGGCAGTGGCACGCTTGGCGAGCCATCTCCGTATGTCACCCGTTCTCACGAACCTACTAGTTCAGAGAGGCATAGACACCGTAGAAAAGGCTAACAAATTCTTTAACCCGCAACTTGGCGACCTGCACGACCCGTTCCTGATGAAGGATATGGCCAAGGCCGTCGAGCGCATCGAACGTGCCATAGCCAATAACGAGAAGATTATGGTTTACGGCGACTACGATGTGGACGGTACAACTGCCGTTGCGTTGGTCTATAAGTTTTTGAAGCAGATAGGTCACAAGAACCTTGTTTTCTACATCCCCGACCGTTATAATGACGGTTACGGCATCTCGGTTAAGGGTATCGACTTCGCCGCGCGTAAAGGCGTGACGCTTGCGATAGCCCTCGACTGTGGTATTAAAGCCGTAGAAAAGGTTGTTTATGCGAGAGAGAAGGGCGTGGATTTTATTATCTGCGACCACCATCTTCCGGCGGAGGAGATTCCTTCGGCCGTAGCAGTTCTCGACCCAAAGCGCACCGACTGCAACTATCCTTTCGATGAGTTGTCGGGTTGTGGCGTGGGTTTCAAACTCGTGCAGGCTTATGCCCAGAAGCATAATATCCCCTTCAAGGATATTGAGCATCTGTTAGACCTGCTCGTGGTAAGTATTGCATCCGACATTGTGCCTTTGACGGGCGAAAACCGCATCCTCGCCTATTATGGCCTGGAGCGTTTGAACCGTATGCCTTCGTCGGGTCTGTTGTCGATAATCAAGATTTGCGGTCTTGAGGACCACAACATCACCATCGACGACATTGTATTTAAGATTGGTCCGCGTATCAACGCCGCAGGTCGTATGCGTATGGACGAGAACGACGAGAATGCCGCCCCGAGTGGTGGTTTTGCCGCCGTTGAGTTGCTGGTTGAGGGTAATGAGAAGCAGGCTCGTGAGTTCTGCGATGTTATCGACTCCTACAATCAGGACCGCAAGAACATCGACCGTAGCGTGACGCAGGAGGCTCACGACTATATCGAGTCACACCCCGAGATGAAGAACCGTAAGAGTACGGTCATCTATAATCCCAAGTGGATGAAGGGTATCGTCGGTATCGTTGCGTCGCGTCTTATCGAGACCTACTATCGTCCGACCGTCGTCTTGACGATGAGCAATGGTTTCGTGACGGGCTCGGCTCGCTCGGTGCAGGGATTCGATTTGTATCAGGCTGTGGAGTCTTGTTCCGATTTGCTGGAAAACTTTGGTGGTCATATGTATGCCGCAGGTCTTACGATGAAGCCCGAGAATGTGGAGGCTTTCACCAAGCGATTCAACGACTATGTCGATGAGCATATCGACCCGCAGATTTTGGTGCCGCAGGTTGATATCGACAGCGAGTTGATGTTTGCGGATATTACACCAGCGTTCCATCGCCAGCTCAATAGTTTCCAGCCGTTTGGCCCAGGTAATACGGCGCCCGTGTTCGTGTCGCGTGCGGCCAACTCGTATGGAGAGCCAAAGTTGGTGGGAGCCGATTTGGAGCATCTGCGTATGGATTTGATGCAGCAGGATAGCCCCAATTCGGTGATGCAGACCATAGCGTTCCAGCAGCCGACACACTATCAGTGGATTCGTTCGGGCCGACAGATAGATGTGTGCTATCAGGTTGTTGAGAACCACTATCGCGGAACAGTTAGTACGCAGTTGCGTATTAAGGATATAAAGCGAACGTTATAACATTTGCAAGTACGCTCTATCGCTGCCCGCAAGGGGAGAGGAAAGTCCGAGCAACGCAGAGCGCCGTACGAGTTAACGGCTCGATGTCCGTGAGGGTGTAGTAGCGTAACAGAAAATAACCGCCAGGGGCGAGTTCAAGGGGAGGGGAGTGATGAATTTCTTTCTCTTTCGGGCTTGTTTCGGGTAAGGGTGAAAAGGCGGGGTAAGAGCCCACCGCAGCGGCAGTAATGTCGTCTGGCAGTACGTCTTACGGGTTGCAAGACCGTGTATACCGACAATTAAGGGTTGCT
>JAZOVT010000027.1:0-2550 GCA_045658845.1 Alistipes sp. | reverse complement strand
TGGCTATATGGATAACGAGATGCAGCGCCGCCGCAAGGAGATTGCCATCCGCAAGGTGGCGGGCGCTACCGTCGGCGAGGTGATGGTGATGATTGCCGCCGACCTGCTATGGATAACCATCCCAGCAACAGCCTTCGGTGTTGTTATCGCCTATATGGCGGGTTCGGCGTGGATGCAGACCATTGCAGGCTTGCGTGCGCCACTCTCGTGGTGGATATTTGCATTGGGCGCAGCACTTGTTTTGGCTGTGGTCTATGCCATTCAGATTGCCCGCACTTGGCACACCGCCACAGCCAACCCAATCGAAATGATTAAAACAGAATAAACGGCAAAACTATGAATACATTAAACTACTCATTCCGTTACTTGGCAAATCGCCGAGGCAACACCCTGGCGCGATTTGTATCACTTTCACTTGGACTGTTTGTCGCGCTGATAATTTTTGCAGAGGTGGGGTATAATCACTCTGTGAATCGCTGGATACCTAATCACAAACAAGTTTACTGCGTAGGTCAGTATTCTGGCGTTGAACAAAGTCCAGAACCCGATGTTGATTATCGTATATTCTCACCCATATACGAGGCTTTGAAAAATGACAACCCTCAAATTGAGAGTATTGTCCCTGTTTATGGATATTTCAATAGCAAAGTATTGTATCAAGACAAAGATGAAATTGAGAGTAATATCCTACTTACAACAAGTTCATTCTTCTCAACTTTTGGCGTGAAAGTCATTAGTGGAGACCCTGAATATGCGCTATCTTCACCGGGTTCGGTTATGATTTCTGAAGACATAGCCCAAACAATCTTTGGTGATGAAAACCCATTAGGCAAGAGTATTAAGATTGTTTATAGTGAGAAACGCTGCTATGAGTACACTGTACAAGGCGTCTATGAAAATATTAACGAGGCCACACAATTAGACTACATAAACCATCGTGTGGGAATAATTGCACAGTTTGATATTGACCAATATCTGCACCCTTCGCTCCGTTGGTTAGACCCATTTGAGACCTATATCAAACTCCAAAAAGGGGCTAAAATCGAGGATGTTGAGCGTAATATGGAGGATATTTTCGATAGAGTAGGTGCTCCCGAAAATACGAAAAAATATGAAATGAAACTACACTTTACGCGTGTTGCCGAGCGATTTGTCGATACCGAGGATACAATCGTACTAGCACTGCTATCTCTGTTGGCTTTTATATCTTTGAGTATTGCTTGTCTAAATTATGTTCTGCTCTCAATCTCGTCACTTGCCGAGCGTAGTCGCACAATCGCAATGTTGCGCTGTCACGGTGCACAAAAGCGTGACATCTTCCGCTTGTTCTTGTCGGAAACTCTGTTGATATTAGGAGCCGCAACGATTTGGGGTGCATTTATGATTTGGTGTTTGGAAAAAGAGTTGCTAACATTTATTGGATGGTCGCTAAAGCAGATGTTCTCACTGCGCCAGATGTGGATACCCGTTGTGGTATGCTGCGCGGCATTCTTGCTTGCGGGCATTATTCCTGCGTGGTTGTTCTCACAGGTTAGGCTGGAGACTGCTTTCCGCGGCAGTAACGATAATTATCGTTTCTGGAAGCGCACACTTATGTTTATCCAGATGAGTTGCACTATCGCAGTTCTGATATTTATGCTTATATGTATGCGACAGTTAAATTATAGCCGCAACTTCGATTATGGATTTCGAACAGAAAATATATATAGAGCCATAATCTCCAGGCCTCAAGATGAATCGTGGAATTTTATTCCCAATACAAAAGTCGTATCTTATGATGTCGTTGCCAGCGAATTGAAACGATTGCCATTTATCGAAGATGTTGCATTGGGGACGAGTCCTGTCGAACTCTTTTTAACGCAATCTTACATACTTGCAGATGATGAAAAGCATACTCCATTATTTAGGTATGCGTATGTTCGTTGGAGCCACAATATGCCAAAAATGATTGATATAGAGTTAGTAGATGGTCGTTACTTGACCGAAGACGATGCTACGGATAAATGCCTCGTTACTGAACTCTTCGTCGAGCGTATGGGGTGGAAAGATTCTGCCATCGGCAAGCAAATTGATACATCACACAACCTTCTGCAAATTGTTGGTGTCGTCAAGAATTTTAATGGTGCAAGTGTGCAGGGAATGGATGCTCCGACGGTGATAATGTTGGAAAATTCTAAAATTTCAGAGAAACAAAATACGTATTATGTTATAGCCATACGCTTCTCTGATAGTGCTACTTCGGCAGATAAAGAGCAGGTGTCAGACCTATTGAAAACTATTTCAGGTTTTGATAGAGCGAAACTTACTCCATACAAGGAGGATATAGAGACATATTTATCAGAACAAGTGGGTATGCGCAATATCATCACCGTTATCTGCGTGATTACGCTGATTATCGCCCTGTCGGGTTTGATTGGCTATATGGATAACGAGATGCAGCGCCGCCGCAAGGAGATTGCCATCCGCAAGGTGGCGGGCGCTACCGTCGGCGAGGTGATGGTGATGATTGCCGCCGACCTGCTATGGATAACCATCCCAGCAACAGCCTTC
>JAZOVT010000026.1:0-22094 GCA_045658845.1 Alistipes sp. | reverse complement strand
CCAAGGAGTTGGGTCTAGTCATTGTCTTCCTAAGACCGCTTGGCCTCCGACTTCCTGCACATTACATCCTTCTGTTTTTTACTGTATTGACACACGATGTCGCATAGCCGCTCAAGGTCTTTTGCCAGTTTTTCTGCATCTATGTACTTTTTAGCCATCTTTCCTCTCCCCGTAACTGCAATAGCCCTCTGGATTTATATGATGGTCAATCCACTCGCATCCGATTTCGTCCTGCGGATAATCCTCGATATTCTCGCTTCGCCTGACCTCAGAAAACATCCAGTCATACGGCATATAGTGAATGCAATCCTTACACCGCACCACTTCCGCTACATCGGCGGCGGGACACATATTGACTTGCTCCATATCCGCAAGCCATTGTAACCGCCTGTGCCGTTCAAATGAACCGTCCTCACCTTCGTATGGTCTTGTTCGGTTCATACGCTCAAGCAAGACTTCTTTGTCTATGTACCTACTCATTCTTTCTTCTCCCCATAACTACAATAATCGTTCGGACTCAATATCCCGACCATCCTGTCTTTGCAGTATCCATACGCAAAGTCCTTGACCCCTAAATGGATACAATCCTTGCACCTCACCACTTCCGTGAGGTTATCGCTCGGTCTTATGCTTCTTCTCTTGATAGCACACTCTTCAAGCAACAGGTGGAAGTCCGTGAGAAACATCCCGATTATCTCTCCGTTTCCGTCCGAGAACTCCCGTATCCCTCTCTCTAACTTGTCAGCATCTACATAAATCATTCCTTGCTCCCCCATCCACAGTAAAAATCTCCGTCTGTGCAGAATGTCATATTAAGACACTTCTTCTGCCCGTTCAGCGTGAATGAACCATCCCACATTACACATTCTCTGCACCGTACTACCTCTATCTCCCCAACCGCCGTGATAATGTCCAACGCTTCACTATACGCTCTCCTTGCTTCACCTTTGGCAGTCTTATAGCGGTTCGTCAGTTCGTTAAATACTGTGTCCGCATCTATGTATTTACCCATCTCTTCTTCTCCAGTAATCCTTCTTCGCCCTACGACATTCCTTACAGGGCATCTCCCATTCCTCTGTCCCGAAAAACTTACACTCGGTACAAGCGTCCGCTTCCGTTCGGTCTATCCACGCCTGTACTAAATCAATCAAGGTTACAAGGTCTTTCATATTCGCCGTTGCCTTTCTTTTCGTCTCCTACGCTTCTCTGCTCTCCGCTTTCCTTTGCTTTCGCTTTCCTACGCGAGCCGATTCTCCGCCTCTCTTTCGCTTTTCTTCCCTCGGCTATATCTAATCTACAACCTTTTTATCCTATTGTCAACTGTTCGTTTCCTTATTTCTGTTTTCGTTGATACTCACCCCGCAGAACAGTTTACCTTTGTAGATTGGTGGTTGATAGGGAATTTTGGGATTTTGGGATGCTTGAGGGGGTAACCGCGAACGTTTGTTCGTCCCCTATTCCCTGTCGGGGGTATGCCCCGCCGAATCCAGACAGACCACTCCGAACACGCGGGATTATGTCAACAGCCCCTTTTTACAGCATTTACCAAAAGCCCGCAACCCTTGAAAAATGAACGTTTGTTTTCAACTGTTCCCAAAATGCTGTTTATCGGAACAGTTGAAAGATTGTATACAATCGTTGGATTGTATACAATTTCCGTTGTCGTAGTTAGCCGTGGGTTACCCATCCCGCGCCCATCTTTAGCACTCTTAATTGACGAGTGCTAACAAATAGTGTGTGCGCTACGCTATAGAACGAATGTTTATATACAGATAATGGGAAGAGGCTTAAAGACTCCCCCGCCCGTCCGTTATCCGTCCGTGATGGTGTAGCAATCTCTTGTCCCCTATCCGTCCATCGTTGCCCGTTGCAGATTGTATACAATCCCCGTATTGTATACAGATGGTACGCCCCGCCCCGTTGTCCCTATAAGATATAGTTTACCTCTATTATGGTATTGTTTACCCTGTCCCGCGTGGTGTGTGTCTTGTTGTAGTTATCTTTACCTTGTCCCCCGCTTTTGTTTATCGGTTTATTGTTTAGCACTCTATCCCGCCGATTGCTAACCACTGTTATAATTTAACATAGATAGAAAAATAAGTGACCCCCTAATTTGCCCGTAGCGAAGAGTTTTTGAGGGTCATTGATATATTATACCTTTGTTTTCATTTCGCGTATAAGCCCCCTAATTAGCCCGTAGCGCGGAGAACGTTTGTTTACACCACTTCCCCCTGTCAAATGATCGTTATTTTATGAAAATATTTTTTAATTATTTGTAAACTTATAGTTGACAAATAGGGATAAAGTGTGGTAACATATAATTGACCAAAGACAAGGGAAAGCCCGCAAGGGTAAACGGAAAGGAAGTAAACAAAATGACGAACAGACAGAAAGAACAGACAGCGCGTGAGAACTACAGATATTATAAACTGTCCAGCGACTACACGTTATGGGACGCGTACACCGCCCCATCCGTGAACAAGCGCAACGCGTGGGGCTATTGTGAAAGCCTTTGCAAAGAGAAGAACGGGCACGGCTTAAAGGTTGTTAGTCATAACTCGTTCGTTTTCACCGCTGGCTTTGAGTATGAAGAGAACGGCGAAAAGAAGTATATGCACATTACGCCGTCGTACGATATGACTTGCACGATTGAATAAAGGGGGGGGGGGCTGAACAATGGCACGTAATATGGAATATATCAATCTTAATACTGGAGAGTGGACAGACAACCACCGCGACGCGGTGGAGTGGAACAGAAACGGGGACGTTGTAGCGGTTATGTGCAACGGCACAATCAGAACAACTTGGGAACGTCCCGCATATATGGATTGTTAGGGGGTGAACGATAACAGGAACGCCCGCGCAAGCGGGCAACCCTTAAAACCGCCGTTGACAGGTTGCAAGCCCTGTATGCGAAAGGTTGAGCAAGGGAAACACAAGGAAAGCCGAAAGGCGGAAAGGATAAGACAATGAAAAGATACGACTATAACACGGCTGTATATGATGACGTAAAAGAGGCTGTAAAAGAGTTTATACAATGGAACAGCCCGAACGGAGACCCCATAGAATATACCCGTGAAATTGGCAGAGATACGCTGGAGAACGAATTAAACGACACACTATGGACGGATGACAGCGTAACGGGGAACGGGAGCGGGTCTTATACGTTCAGCACATACACGGCGGAAGAATACATCTGCCATAATTTGGACTTATTGGCGGATGCTATAGAAGAGTTTGGCGGGAATATGGACGTCTTAAAGGACGGCGCGGAGGCTTGCGACGTGACAATCCGTTGCTATCTACTCCCGCAGATGATTTCCCGCGTATTGGATGAAATGGAGGAAAACGGATATTTCGGAGGGGATGAGGAATAACGGGGCATTTGCCCCCCTCTAATGTAGCCGTGGACGGTCACAAGCCCGTGTAAATACAGAGTGGAGAGGGATAGCCCGTTCTGCGGGAAATGGAAAGGATTGAAAAATGGAAAGAGTTGAAATTATTAAGCGGTTGAAGACGATGAAGAACTGTCCGCCCTGTTCGCCCTTCTGGGCGAAGGTGAAGAAGATGAAGAATAAAACAGACGTTATTCTGGGCGCGTTCTGCGCCGTTGGCTGGCTCTGCTTATGGGTTTATATCTTCTCACGGATAGCGGATGGGTACTTTTAGGGGGTGCGATATGAGGACGATAGAATTTGAGGGACGCGAAATCAAAACTAATTTAGGCGGGGATTATCCGTTCTGCGATGGGAACGACAAGAAGACAATGAAAATGTGCTTGCCCGACGTCGTTCTGACCGCTGGCGACAAATACAAGCACACCGAATGCGCGGATGAAATGTTTGAACGGCTGGCGCGTCGCGGATACAACAGAATCACGTTTTACTACACGACAACGATGATTCGCGGGATATATGACTTAATTGCATACGTTAAATAAAAAGCGCGTTCTGCGCTTAACGGATAAGTTTTAACAAAGGAAAGGAAGGATTGAAAGATGAAGAAGTATTTTGTAGACGGGGCTGAATTTGACAACGTGTTCGATGCTGTGGACGAGATTATGAGTTCCATTGATACGGACGAGAAGTTTGAAGAGTGGATTGCAGGGGAATATGACGACGTTGAGGTTCTGGGCAACTACTACAACGCTGTTGATGTTCTGCGGGCTATGGGCGACTATGACGACGCGATGGACACGTTCCTTGACCCCTTGCGCGAAGAGATTGAGTTAAAAGTCGGACGCCTTGAAGTGGGCGAAGAACGGGACATTGAGGGGTGCAACGTTGAATGCACCGATGCGGACGCGGAACTGATTTCGGACGCACTTGAAGACCTTTCTGCGGTTCGTGAATGGGTAGAGACCGCGCCGAAACTGTACGCGAACAATCCCCCGATTGACAGAATTGAAAGCCTTAAATCGTTCATTGGAGCGATGGCGGAGCGGATGAAGGAAGAGTAACCCCCCTTCTGCGCTAATCAACAAATGTTCGGTAACGAAAGGACGGCGAATTATGAACTGGTACGAAGTATGGTACAACGAAGCGTTTGACGGCTACGCGCTGTTAGAAGCATACAAAGACGGGACGTATACGATAGACTACGGATGCCAGATGTGGCTACGGGCTTACAAGCGACTGTCTTCTGCGAAGAAATACCTTGAGAATCACGGATACAAAGCCGTAGAGACAGTTATCACAATCGGCGGAAATGCCCCGCGTATCTGGAACGGCAAGTTATGTTAAGAGGAAGGAAGGTAACGATTATGAGATTAGAGAAGGTTCTGCCCCTTCTGGGCGATATGCAGAAAATCGTTCTGGTGGATGATGAAACGAGCGATGAACTTGCAGTATATGACGGACGGGACGCGCTGGCGAAATTCTACAACGTCGCCGTGGTGGAACAGATTATCGGGAACAGCGAAGGGGTGCGGATATACATTTCTGCTCCGAAGAGAAGTTACAGAAGAAAGGGAGAATGAAGAGGTAAAGAAGATGAAGAGAATGACGGCACACATTTACACAGTAAAGGAACTGCACGATAGACTGGAAGAACTTATCAATGAAGGACACGGAGAGAAGGGCGTCTGGATTACGTCAGACGACGAAGGGAACGCATACCATCCCCTTCTGTACCTTGTGACAGAAGACGAGGAATCCGTAGCGGAGTGCGTTGACGCGGGATTGATGGTCGGTCATTGTGACCCAGAGATTACTGTTCTGCTTGGGTAGAACGTTCTGCAAGATTTAGAAAGGAAGGTAAACGAAATGACGAAATACTACGTATACAAGAACGACGGCGAGAACGAAGAATATATCCCCTTTGATAATCCGTGTGACGCTATCCACGTTGCGGATGAACTTTGGAGAATGGCTGGCATTACGGAAAAGGAAAAGTACAAGAAGGAAGGTTGCTCTTTCTGCGCGGTTGGATGCGACGAAATCCACTACAAGAACAGCAAGGTCAACAAGTATGCGAATATGCACGTTATCCACGACGCAAGGAAGTCTCACTACGGAAGAGAAATCTACTTTGAACTTGAACAGATTGCGACGAAGACCTATAACTTCGGAACTGACAAATACGGGACGTGGCTTGTGGACGTTGTAGAAACTGCAAAGGAACGGGATGCGTGGCTCTGGCTTGAAGGTTACGGCGTGAAATCCCATATCCACGGGACGTTCCACGGGAATCAGAGTTGGTACGACTTTATGATTACGCTTCGTTGTTGTATAAAAGAAGACAAGCGGTTCTATCTGGAAGACTATGCACCAGAAGAGTTGGACGAAGAAGACGAGGAAGAATAGGTTAACATAACACTTATTACGGAAAGGCGGTACACGATATGAAGATTCTCATTAACAAGGTTGAAGAACGCTGGGAAAACAAATACACGATGGAAGACGGATACGTTTACTTCCCCTGTATCCTCGGCGCGAAAGTCAGACACATTGCTTCTGACGCTGGGAATCTCTATTCTGCGCGGATTAGGGCGATACGCAGTTGGCACTCTTCTGACGAAATCCTGTTTGAGATATACGAAGAAGACGGGTGCTATGTGATTGACTTCTGGGGTTACAAATACGGCAATCGGTTTTACTCAAACGATAGGTATTTAAGGAAGTACGCATACGACGTTAAATGCCTTGCAAACGCGATTCTGGCAACGCACGCCCTTCCCTATCGCGGGACACGCCCGTGTGAAGCATAGTGTTTCGGAAAGGACGGACAAGATGAAAGCGGAATGGAAGAAGGGAATGAAATCCCACGGGAGTTATCCCATCACGCTACCATACAGCGGGGAGACACATTACAGGGTTGTCTATGAGGATTCTGACGGGCTGTTCTGGATTGACTTCTACAATCAGAAGGTGGAAGTGGAACGCCCTCACGGAAACTGGCGAACAGTTGAAAGTTATTAAGGGATACGGGAAGGAAGGTTAGAACAATGGCAAGCAAGTATGACGAATGGGATATGGTGAGGCTTGACAAGCCAACGATGGAAGAGACAAATCTGGATTTCAAATCCGTCTGCGAATGGTACGAATATATTGAGACGCGACTGGATTATCTGGTACGGCACACTTACAACTTATCAAAGAGACAGGCAACTGCGATTGAGGAAATCCATTCTGCGTTCCCTGTTCTGACGAATTGCTAAAGAGGTGAACAAGATGAATAATATTGTTGCTTCTACGGCGTGGAATAAGCCAGACAATCGGTTCTGCGACGAACGTCTTCTTGGAATGTTTGATAGCCCGCACCTTCTTATCGGCGGAGAGACGGGTAGCGGAAAGTCCACTTTGCTCAATGCGATTATGCTTTCTGCAATCACGAAGTATTCTCCGAAAGATGTTAAATTCTATCTGATTGATACAAAGAGAGTTGAGTTGACGCAGTATAAGAATCTCCCGCACACAATCGGCTTTGTGAAGGAAGCGAAGGACGTCCCCCCTCTTCTGGAATCCGTGAGCAGATATATGGACAGCGAATACGACAGGATGGAAGCCATCGGAATCAGAAAGAGCGACAGACCCCATATGTATATCGTGATTGACGAGATTGCAGACTTGATGATTTCGGCGTATAATAAGTTGATACAGGCTGGATTACAGCGCATTCTGCAAATCGGAAGAGCGTGCAATGTTCATATCATTGCTTGCACGCAGTCCCCTTCCAGAAAGACGCTTCCAGCAGAGTTAGTTATCAACTTCACGAACAGAGTCGCCCTTCATTGCGCTTCTGCGATTGAATCCAGACAGATTCTTAACGAAAGCGGAGCGGAGAACATTGAGGAATTAGGCGATTGCCTTTACAAAGCCCCGATGAAAGGAATCCGTCTTCTGTCTGGAATCCCGTTTTACTCGGAGTCGGATATTAAGAGTTGCGTGACCTTCTGGGCTGAACAAGGCGTGGCGAAACAGATGGCAAGGAATACGTCAAACACGACAAGAAAAGGAACGCAGACTGTCTATACGGCAAGGAACGCGATGACCCCGAAGAAAGAGAAGACGCAGACCTCTTCCGCGGTTGTTGTGCTGGAGATTCTCAACTTCTTCTTGCAGTTATGTTCCCTTCCGATTCGGTTTGCTGGATGGCTGCTTTTCAGAGGTAGATTATAATGTTATACTTGCCTTTAGAACGCGCAAAACGCCCCATTGCGGGGCGTTCTCTGCTTTATTGATAAACTTATCCATAAAGAGTTTTCTGCGCTCTAATCGGCTATTTTCCGCCTTTGTGATAATATCCGTATTCTACGTTCATCCAGAGAGGTTCAAACCCTTTGTACCGCTCTGCGAAGATTGCGGGAGTCAAGTCATTCTGGATATGCTCTTCCCACGGATTCCCGTAGATTGCGGGCTGGGTATAGAGATACGGGACGGCGACAATCATATCTCTGCACCGATGCCACGCATAGTCCAGAACGCTCTGCGCTTTTTCTACGCTCATATGCTCTATCACGTCCCCGAAGATGATTAGGTCATACCATTCGTATTTGTAATCCGCGATGTCCCCGTGGAACACGAAGTTATATTTCTTCTCCAGCGCGTGATTCACGATGTTCGGTTCGTATATCTCCACCGCATCCATCTGGAAATCATTGCATAAGAAGTCAAACCACTTCCCGTCACACGCTCCCACGTCTAAACAGGTTGCTCCTTGCGGGAAGTTCAGTTCTGCCCATCTTATGATTTCTTTCTTGCCGTAATTGTAACTGCCCATTTCTGCCCTCCAGTTAGTCTATGCTTACTCTATCAATCCTCTGGCAAATCTGCGTACTTCTCTTGAATCTCTTTTCTGGACTTCGTTGCTCCAAGCGGGTCTTCCATATCCACCATCACCGTGTCTTCGTTCGTCAGACCGTCAAAGTTCCTCTGCCAGAAAATAGTTAATGCTGGGTGTATCTTCCCTTCTAACCCTAAACTCTCTCGGTACGCCGCGCATATCCTCTTGACGTACATAATCAGTTTCTTGTACCGCTCGTCTCTGGTAACGCCCTTCTCCCACTTGCACGCAATGTCTCGGTTAATCCCCATCGCCGCATAAGCCGTGAGATTTCCAATCATCACGCCCTGTTGCTGGGCGACCTCTAAATACCGATGAAAACAGTCAAGCAAGGACTGTGGGTCATTGATGTCCGCGCTCTGTGAGATTTCTGCGACATACCTCACCATCGTCATTCTTTCTGTGTTTTCGTGGTGGATTCGCGCCGCCTTTCTGCGTTGCTCTATCGCCGCGTCGGTCATTTCATACTTCGCTGGGGGCTGTTCTACGAACTCCCCTTGCACTAATTCAATTTGTCTTCCCTGTTCTTTTTTCATATCTTTGCGTTTCACCGCCCATCAGTTATTTTCTTGTGCGTCTCCCTACCGTTCAATGCTGTTGCGTCTATGTGCGTATCTTTTCCGTCTCCCCTCTTATCAGAACGGTTCTTCTGCCTCTCGATGCTATCCCCAACTTATCCGTTGCGATTTCGCGCACTTCTGAACTATTCTGTGGCAATGCTATCCCCATCTGTTCCTTATCATCGCGATTGATTTCATTGCTCTGCCATTACTTCTCATTGCTCATTTTATCTACGCCTTTGCCTATCAATTCATCGCTCAACGCAAAGTATGGCGACTCGTTTCCATTTCATTTCTTCGCTGAACCACAACAGGGCGACGCCACTCGTTGCCATATCTTTTCTCTGCGCGTCCGTGGCAGAACGCTTCTTGTCATTGCTTTGCTTACGCTGTCCTATTCACATCATTTCCAAAGCAATGCTTGTCTTTTCTGTTCCCTTTCGTTGAAATGCTGTTCCTTTACACTTCTCTTCTGCGATAGGCTTCGCCATTGCTTATCCTATCCAATCTATACCATCGCCCACATAAACCGACCTTTACCAGCGTTTCTCCATTGACCGATTCCGTTGTACTCCCCGAAGTCAAGCCATTCCTTAATCAGTTCTTCGTCGGCGTCGTTCAGCATCGTGATATTAAATTCGCACCACGCTCCCGCTGGAATCTCTTCCGAACAGGCTAACGAGATTCTCTCGCCCTGTGCCGTACTTGCTCTTAAAGGTCTCTGTAACAGCCCCATCGGGAATGCGTTGTTAATCCGAATCTTTCTGCCCGTCGGGTTGTCTTCGCTCTTTTCCCCAGATACGAAGATTCTTCCGTCAATCTGCTTTTTATAAGCCTTGAGTTTAGATGACTTCGTTCCATCTACCCCGCGAAGGAATCCGCACGTTCCCTTGAAGAACCCCTCAATCTGGTACGCCCAGAATATCGGAGTCCCGTCCGTGTCTCTGGGGAAGACTGTCGTTCCCTTCTCCGCCACCACGTCGTCGCCTAACGCTTCCACCTCTTCTTTGAGGCTCATTGCGTCGGGGGCTTTGCTCCCGATGAAGTCCGTGTAGATTTCCGTGTTGTTCGGGGAAGTCCCCAGAATGCTTTCAAGAAATGTCAGTTTAACCCTAATTGTTTTCATCGCTTACTCCTACTCTATCCATCCGTCATTTCTCATAAAGGTCTTGACGATGGATTTGTGCTTCTCCTTCGGTCTGGGGTTATCCCCAAGCCACTCACTTACTCTGTCTATAATCTTGATGAACTCTCCGTCATCATTGACAAGACTTGCTAATTCGTCCCACTCTTCGTCCGACAAATACAGATTCCCATAATCGCTTCGGTCATCGTCGTATATATATATATTCTTTATTTCTTTATTTCTTATATTCTTTAATTGTTGCGATGTGCTTGCGATTTGGTTGCGATTTGGTTGCGATTCGTTTGTGTTCTGCGTGCGATTATCTTGGTACTCGTTGTACTTGATGATTGAAATTACAACGTATTTCGGTCTCGTTTTGATTGCGATTTCGTTGCTAAATTTCAGATGCTCTAAAGCCGTTCTTGCTTGCGAATATGAAATCCCAAGGGTTTCAGCCAGATTTCCGATGCTCGTCGCTACCTCTCCGCGATGAATCGTGTCTTTCAAGAACGCTCCGTCTTTCACGTTCGCCGTCAGCAAAAGGTGAAGGAAGACCCTAAAGGTATTTGAGTCTGTGTACCATTGCCAGTCCAGTATCTTCCTGTTAAGTTTTATCCATCCCGTCTCTTTCACTTCGTACTCTCCCCTGTAACAAGGCTTTCAGTCTTCGCTGGTCTTGCCTTGTTACTGATGGTTCGTATAACGGCTTCCCTCTGTTTTTCAACTCAACCAGTTGCATATACAGGTCTTCCCTTGACTTGTAAAAGTTGCACCCGTCATTGTCAAACAGGGCTTCGCAACTGTTCTCATATCGGACGTTGTATGCAAAGCAATCCGTTCTTATGCACCGCATACTACCACCTACTTCTTCTTGCCCTTGTAGTAAGGCTTTATGATGTAACTGTTATGTTTCGCTTCATTTGCGTCAAGTCTCTGCTCATATCTCTTGTTCCTCTCCGCTTCGTACAACTTCCACGCTTCACATACGCTGTGACAGATTCCAGAGCGTCCTTCGCAATCGGGCGAACACGGCTGTTTTAAGCGCATTTTTTCTCTCCATTGATACATTTGCCATTGAAGGTGTTTTCTCTTCGCTACGGTCAATTTGGCGCGTTCTAAAGGTATCTATATGTGCGTGGTCTACCCGTAGGAAAGGGTGACGGGCTGGCAATACCCGCCACCCAAGAAAGGAAGGTCTTATCCGCCCTCGCTGGAGCGGTTAATAAGCGTAATTTCTATTTCGGTTCTGGGGTATTCTTTGTCATAAGATACCCGTGAACCATCAACCGAATAGACGATGTTATAGTTATCATCCGAAATAACCTTGTACTTCACCAGCACATCGCATATGGCTTGCAGAAGGTTCGTCAAGTCACAAGCCCTTCTGGTCGGCATATAGAAATGGCACTTCAGTTCTACTGGAGCGTCAATCGGCTCGTCCAGTTTCGGAAGGTAAGGTTCGCATTCCTTCTCATACTTCTTGTACTGCGGGGAAGGAATCACCATATACCTGCCTTTTGCCTTTACAATCTGCTGGTGGTTCTTTTTAGTTATCGGGGCTATTGGAATTAAGATATTCAAGTTCTGCTATCTCCTTTGCGGTGAGGACTTGGATTCCAAGGTCTGCCGCTTCACTCTTCGCTCCAGCCAGCAAACAGTTGAAGTCTGCGGAGTTCATATGGCTACTCGGTTTCAAGACATAGTAGTGGATAAACCGCTTCCCGTTCACATACCCTTCTGCAAAAGGTCTTACATACGGGTTGATTGTTGTCGGGTCGTCACCTGCCAGAATGGAGAACACTATCGGGTCTCCGTTCTCGTTGGCTTCCATAACGCCGTAACGCTGAATCATTTCTCGGTGAATCTCGTCTTTTGATGTTTCCAGAAGCCTCGCCATCTTGTCTACCAAGACCCAGTAATAAGCATTGGCGGTGAGACCTCTCTTCTGGCGGATTTTCTTCAGTTCCAGTTCATACTTCTCTGGCTCTGTCTTTATCTTCCCTACCAACTCACCAAGGGTAGACTTGTCTCCGTCTACCACTATGGTGAGTTTGGAAAGACCGCCTGTGTGATTCTTCAAATCAATGTAGCGAATGTTCATAGTTAGAATGGGATTTCATCCGTGGAAATCTGTTCAAACCCTTCGGGGATGTTAGACCTCGGTTCTTCCTTCTTCTCTGCGTAGTCAAGGAACTCTACCCTGTCCGCAATCACATCGGTCGTGTAGACCTTCTTGCCGTCTTTGTCGGTGTAGTTCCCCGTCTGGATTCTGCCTGTGATTCCGACCAGACGACCTTTACCAAGGTACTTCTGTACCAGTTCTGCCGTCTTGCCGAAGCACACGATGTTCGGGAAGTCGCTTGTGGATTCCTTGCCCTTCTGTGCGGGTCTTGCAACCGCCAAGGCGAATCTCGCAATCGTCATTTCTTCCTTCGTGTGGATGTCGGGGTCTCTTGTGAGACGACCGACCAGCGATACGCTATTCATCTTCCTTCTCCTCTTCTCCGATGAGAGCAAGCAGAATGTCCTTGTCGATGTAGCCCTTCTTCTTGATATATCTCTTCACGGCTTCAAAGACTCCCGCTTCAAAGATAAGTGCGTCCTTGGACAGTTCCTTGAAGGACGGGGTAAGGATGCTCCCCAGAATGTCCTTGACATCATCCATCGTGTTGTCTCCCATCCAATCTTCCTTGTAGTTCGGCATTGTTATCCCTTTCTCGCTATTAAAGCGTCTTCGCTCCAACCTTCGTAATGCTCGGTCAGATAGTCTCTTATAAAGTTCTGTATTTCTGTGTCTCCCTTGTGTACCTTGGTGTGACAGCCCTTGCAGAGACAGACGAGGTTCTCTTCTATACCCAGCCCGCCTCTGCTCCGCTCAATGAAGTGGTGGACTTCTATTGAACGAGGTCTGCCACAATGTATACAACAAGTCCAGCCATCAAAACTGTCTCTCTCATATACTCTGTCTCTAACATCGTTAGAGATATGTGTAAGGTCTTTCAGTTTCACTTCTTCCTACTCAAAAGGTTCATCGCAGACTGCCATTGCTCCATCGTGAGGTCTTCTGGCTTTACCACTTCGTAATATGTGAGGATGGAATCAAAGTCGCTCCCCTTCTCGTCGGCTCTCATTCTCAAGGCGGCGATTTCCGCTTTTCCGACTTTCTTCTTCAAGACTTCCTGTCTCTCAATGGCGTTCGCCACTTCGTCCGCAGATGCCATAGAATCGTCAATGCCGATTCCGAACATCCCCAACGCTCTGCCGATTGCAGATGTCTCGCAGTTCTCCACATATGAGGTCTTATTGATGTTGGACGACCCTCTGTCTTCCTGTGCGTGACCCACCGCCATAATCTTCCCGTCGGGGTCGTAGACCGTGGCTTTCATCAGCACAGAGGTCTCGTCCAGAGAAATGACTTCCGTGAGTACGGTGAAGTCGGGATACTTTGCGTGGAACTCCTTCACACGCTCCGTTACTGGGACATATTCCTTGCCCCGAATGTTGATAGTTTTCATACGCTCCCTTTCTAAATGGCAATCTGCGACGGGTCACTTGCCCGCATAGCACTTGCCACTTTGTTTATCGTCTTTGCTCTGGCGGTGTAGGTTAACAGCCACTCTTCCATTTCCTCTCGGTTGAAGGTGATGTAGTACCCGCCGTTCTCCCCGTTGATTATCCAGTACCCTCTGCGCCGTAATCCCTCAATGGCTTCTCTTGCCACTCTGTCGGACAGCCCGCACCAATACTTGAAGTCTCCCCTCGTCACAGGGTCTTCCTTGTCGTGTCCCGTTAGACACCGCAGTACGGAATCCTCTGCGTCCGTCAGTTTCGTTTCCTGTGCTTCAATCTGCTTCCCGACCAGCCAAGCCTTGATTTTCTCCGTAGGCTCTACCACTCCGTTCACCATATTGGATACCAGCGAAGGGGTGATTCTCGGCTCAACTTCTTTCAACTGGTCTGCCAATCGCCTACAGGAGAGATTGTTTCTCGCCTTGTAGTCCTTAATCATAAAGTCTCTCCCTTACTGCATACTCGTCTTCTTCGTATACATCTTCTACATACTTCGTCGTGATGCACTCTTCACAACCGACGCATTCTCCGCTCTCGTCAAAGTAGAGTTCTGTTCCGCTTGAAATCTCTGCATCGCACACGGGGCAGTAGTAAACTTCCTCATCGGGCGGTTCATAACTCATTTCCAGCATAATCTTTCACCATACCTTTCCAGCAATGTCGGGACACCTCTGTATACGCATTCAACACGCCTCGCCCCGTATCCAGAATACGAATAGGATTCGTGGATTATCGTCAGCACAGTTGGCTTGTCGCACAACTTGATGAACTTCTTCGCACTCCTCACCCTCTTATACCGAACAGTATCTGGGGCAGAATTAAGAACACGAACACCCATACCATAAAAAAGAATGTTCCTATCAGCCCTGTGACGATTCTTTCTTTCCAACCTCTTTTTTCTGTATTCCGCATTTGTCATACAATCCCCTCTTCCTTCGGGAAAAATACCTCGCCAATCTGCTCTTGGCTGACTTCAAGAAGTTCCGCCATCTGCTTTATCCTGTTCGTCGGTATGCTCCCTTCATTGACCCAATTCGCAAGGGTCGCTCTCGTTACTCCTATCTCGCTGGCGAACGCACCTAATGTGTCGTACTTCGCCAGTATGCGTCTACGCAACACTCTCTTCTTCATCGCTGTCTATTGAGATATGACCCATCTTCAATTCCCTGTACAGCCATTCGCAAGCCCCGTCGCTTGCCTTGCACCTTGTCCCTAACTTGCAATCCGTGTATTTGATTCTTCCGTCAAACGAACGGACATAGTTCGGGCAATCGGCGCAATAAAAATGGATGCCAGCCAAATCGTATTCGTCCGCAATGCTCTCTGGTATCTGCGTCGTACTGGTGAATGTAATGTACGCACAGAAGCCAGCATTGAGGTTGAATACAAGTTCGTGCTTGCATCCCGCAATCTCTTCTAATGCCTTATTTAGTTTGGTCTCAAATTCCTCTGCGGAGTTTGCCGCAATGACCTTTACGGCGGTGCGATTGACATATCTCATTGGAATACTCTCCTTTCCCTGTTATTTGGGAACTCAAGTATTCCATATCGGGTTGGTATTTTCTACCAATACCCATAGTCACAGTTTTGGGAATACTTGACCCAAGGAAAAGATACCACACCTTGAAACCCAATGCAAGCACTTTTTTCGGTTTTGTTTGAAAAAGTTTTTGCTATTAGGGAAAGCCCACGGTTTTACCCGTGGGCGGAAAGGATTGTTAGATAAAAGAGGTTGGACTCAATCTAACAAAAACACTATATACCTTCCCGTCCCAACTGTCAACGCAAAAGACCGCCCGTAGACGGTCTAATGCTATATGTGAAAGGAGTGTTAAGAATTATTCCTTTGCCGTGAGGTTTGCGATTACCTGTGCAACCTCTTCTCGGCGGATATTGCTCTGCGGGTGAAATCCGTCTGGATAGCCGACCATCACGCCTTTGGCGATGCACATTGCGATGGCTTCTCTTGCCCAATCGTCTGCGGGTAACTGCTCCGTTTCTTTCTTAATCTCCGCTAAAATCTGCGGGACAAGTTCTCTAATCAGTTTTTCGGTCTCTGCTTTTGTCATATCTTCCTCAATCCAAGGGTTCTTGATACACCCTTTGTAAACATATGTTCGCCCCATCCAGTAACAGCCGTCTCTCCAGTTGCCGTCACCTTTAGTTCTGTAGAAAGTCGCCCAATCTCTGCCGTAGTATTCGGACTCAACGGTGAGAATCTTCTGGTCGGATATGATTTCGCCAACACCTGCGACGTGACCGTCTCCAGATTTCCCGCCTGTCCAGACCATAATCCCGCCCAGAGTCGGCTCTGCTGTGACAGTAAGCCCTTCTTTCTTTGCGGCGGCGATTACGGAGTACGGATACCACGGGGCTTTAAGGTACTGCATCCCCTTCCCGCCGATTTCGTTGAACCAGCCGTAAATGGCTACGCAGTTCGGGAGTGCTGTGAGGTTCTTGTTCAGCCGAAACGGATTGCCTTTTGCTCCGTTATACCCGCCGTCTGCGATGTTTACATAATACTTGTTACCGTTCTCTGGCTTGTTGATTCTTGGTTTGCTCATTTTGTGCGGTAATTCTTCTCTACTACGACTTCTCCGTTCCGTCTCATATCTTCATACTTCTCTGCTGATACGCCGATGAGGGTATTCCCAAGCACGACGATAGCCCCGATAGTGCCAGAAATCTGTGCTGGATACGGAAGATTGATTACACCTGTCCAGAGGTCGCTCAATGCCACATAGAATACACTAATGGCGGGCAGAGCGATGGAGAAAAGGTATTTGAGAATCTTGTATGTTTTATCGGAATTGAAAATCATATTTTAACCACCTATTAAATCGTATAATTTGACACCGTACACTCTTGAGGTGTATGAGCCGTTAATAGTACCTGTAGAGGTAGAGTTATACCGCCGATAGAGCGGAATCGTTGCGGTCGTAACGCTATTGCTTGTTGACACCGAACAGGAGTTCGGGTAAATGCCATAAGCGGTCGTTCCCGCTCTTGTGGTCGTAACCGCCGAAGACGAGATTTTGCTATTCCACTTCGCCGTTGCAACGGTCGCACCATCCTTTGTGCCGACAGTAGACGAAGCCGTTAGGAAGATAAGACCAACAGTAGCCGTATGGCGGTTGTTCGTAACTGTATCCACCGATGTTTCCACTATCAGCAGGTCGTAGTTGTTGACTCCGCTCACGCTGATGGACTTGCCCGTATCAGCCGCCTGTGTGGACGAGGTGCTGATAGTTCCCAATGACAAGGTGGCAAGCAAAGTGCCGATACCACCACCGCCCCCACCGCCTGTATAAGTACCAAGGATGGAAGCGATGCGGCTTGCGTTTGCAGAATCGCCTACCGTGACAGTTACTCCAGCCTTAATGTTCTCTGCCGTAAGGTTGCTTGTCGTGACCGCCTTTATGGTCTGCGCTCCCGTCAAATACCTCGCAGATGCGATGGTTTGGTCTGCCGTGGACGGATATATCGTCTGTGCCGCCTGTGTAGTTACAGAAGCCTGTAGAGAAACAGAAGAGTTACCCGCCGTTCCGCTTGCCACATAACCTGCCGTTACGGACGGAGTGACCGATACCGTTTTGGTGAGCGTTAAGGTGTTCGTCCCCGTGGATACCGTTGCGCTCGTTCCGCTGATAGAAGACGGAGCGGTTGCGCTTCCGCTTGATACCGTCTTGCTTGCGTTGCTTTCGTAGTATCCCGCAGGTACGGAAACCGTTGCTCCCGAAGCGGTGAGGTCGGAAGAAGACTTCCTCGCTACTCCGCTACCAACATAGTTGGACGGGATTGCCCCAACACTCACAGAAACCTTGTCTAATCCATCGTATCCCGCATCGGGAGTCACATCCTCGCTCTGTGCGGTTTCGGTCGGAGTATAAGACTTTGTTTTGGTCTGCAAGTTCGGGCTTCCGCTTGGGACGGCGACATTGGCAAACTCATAGTCCTTGACATCTATCCCTGTGCCGTTGGAAGTGATGCTCTTCGTCCCCGATGGAATGATGTATTCGTTCGGGATGGGGTTTACTGTTACGCTATCAAGGTAGTAACTGTTCCCTGTCGGGGAGATTGTCTGCGTGGATTTGGTCGGCGTTGCGGACTTGTTCTCCAAAGCCATATGCAACTGCATAGCGGGGATGGAGTCAATGTAACCCGCCTGTAGGTTCGGATAGGTCACAGTTTCAAACAGATAACCGTTCTCTTTGGTTCTCACCATATTCGGGTTTCCCGCTCCCCCGCTCGGCATCGGGTTGACCGTTATGCCCACTTCGTCCAAGCCGTCATAGCCTGTATCGGGAGTGAAGGTGTCCGTCTGTTGTGAGGTGGACGGAGTGTAGGTCTTGGTCTTGGTCTGTAGGGTCGGAGCATCGCTCGGTACGGCAACGCTTACAGAAGCGTATTTGGTTACATCTGCCGTTCCGTTTGAAACGATGGTCTTCGTTCCCGTGGGGACGATATACTCATTCGGTATCGCTCCGACCTTGACTTCGCCTGTCGTAAACTTCCCGCTTCCCACCGCCGTCTGTACGCTCTTCGTGGGAGTGATGGTCGTTCCGCTCTGCGTGGATAACTGGGATGTTCCGCTTGCCACTACAGTAACGCCGTAGTTTTTGCTCTTGTCTGCGTACCCGCTTGCCGATAACGGCTGAACGCTCATAGAACTGTTCACAGAGCCAGTAACCAAGCCTGTATTGTCCACCGACACGGACAAGGCAGGTTCAAGCCGTGACCCGCCTTTCCAAGTGGCATTCGGCATAGCGTTTACTGTGACCTTGCCCAATCCCTCATAGTTCTCGTCCGCTACGACTTCCTGTGAAGCCGTGGACGGAGTAACAGTTTTGTCCTGTAAGATGGGAGCGGGCTTCGGGACACTCACCACGACTTCGGCTAACTCCGTTATATCGTAGGTGTCATTCTGCGTAATCGTCTGTGAACCTGCGGGAATGATGTATTCGGACGGGATGGAGTGTATCGTCACATCGTCCTGTACCATCAACCCGTGAGTGGAAAGAGTCTGCTCTTCTTTAGTCGGGGTGACTTCCGTATCGCCTAAATAGGTGTCGGGATAAATGGGTATCCCCTCGCTTGCCTTAAAATGGGCAGCATCTTTCTCCCCTACTTTCAGTTTTACATTGGTATCCTGTACCTTGAGTCTAATCGCCATACTCAATTACCTTGTCCAGAAGGTTTCTCATTACAGGGAAGGTTTTGATTTCCGTGGCATCTCTCACGTTAGAAGACGAGACCCAGTTCACCTGTACGCTGACGCTTTTCCCGAAGTCAAAGAAAGCAGATTCCGTCTGTGAAAGCGTGAAGACGATAGAGGTATCGCTCTCTACTGGTTCAATGATAAGGTCATCACCAGTTTTGGTCAGTTCCTTTTGACCCTGTTCAAGAGAGACATAGGTATCCATTCCCGACAGGTCTACACCTTCCACGGTGAGGGAGATGGTCGGGGTCGTATAGTTAATCATTATTCGCTCCTATAGGCTCTGGCTCGTCACTTCACGAAGGAACTGCTCATAGTCTTCCCTCGCTTTTGCGGCGGCTTCCCTTGCCTGTTCCACATTGCCGTTGTTGTGTCCGTGAGTGAGAGCGTTGGCAGAGACGATGGACAACTGCATCGTAGCATCCATCATCCTCATAGATAACAGGCTCTCTTTTTCTCTTCGCTTTTCCCGCTTCTCCGCTTTCTCCTCGTTCCGCTTGGAGTGGACTCCGATGTACGCAACGATGATGGCTGATACTGCGGAAATACAGGCGGTTATGATAGTGACCATAGTATTACCTCGGACTATTCTCCTTCGGGTTCAACTGCGGGGATATACTCTTCGCTTCTGTACACCGCTCCGTGTTCGTCAATGACCATACACATACACTTGCGGTTCTGGTTCATTGAGTAGGCAAGTTCGCTATGAAACTTTTCGGTTGCCGCCGCCTGCGTGTCGTAGCGGAAGATTGCCTGTGCATCCGTGATGATAATTGTGAAGAACATATTTATTCCTTTCTGCCTGTCGGCTGATAGGGTGATAGGTTCGGTGCGGTATTGTGGACGAGCGCACACACCATCGCTCTCAACGCATTCGCCTCTTGGGTGGTGTCAAATGGGCGGCAACAATGCAGGAAGTCTTCCCACGCCCCGCCGCCCGTGGGGTTAGGTCAACCCCCGAATGGTACGCATTGTTAAGAGGCGTTCGGGGGTCTGCATCATTAGAGGTCTGCGGATATGTCAAGGTAACCGTTTGCAGAACGAGATTGCAACAGACAAGGTTCTGCCGATGTTAACCCTGTTGTGGTCGCTGATACGGTCACTCCTGCCGCATTAAATGCCGTCCCTGCTTGTTGTACCGTTACAGCAGATACTGCGTGTGCCGCACCTGAATGCGAAAAAACATATATCTCATTAAAAGATACGGTCAAGGTGGTTGCAGTTTCTCGTAATGGAACAGGTGTTGGAATGAGCAAGTATGCTATCGTTGCCGTACTTGCGAAGCCGAACCCGAAGTCCGCATACAGTTTCTTGAAGCGGATAAAATACCTCTGACACTTCAGCAGTTCCGTCCCATAGTCGGGAGTGGTGTCGTTGGCGAGGGTACTGACGGAGCCGAGTTCAAGTTTACAGGCGGTAATAACTGCCCCGTTTTTCGGGTTAACGAGAAACCGTTTGTCCGTTCTTGTATCAAGGTCAATATTCACATCGTCACTTGTGAGGAAGTTGTCGTAACTGTTATCCGTTAAAACTTTTGTCCCCGATACCACCGCACCATTCGCAATTACGGAAACCGTAAGGGTTTTTCCTATTAAGTCGGGGAATACTGTTACCCTTTGTGAAAATACGCCACCATAGACCTGCCCCGTTTTCATCGTTACGGCATTGTTCATTGAAATCCATCTGTCTAACCCGTAAGAACCACTTGCAACCGTGCCATTTACCGAGCGTTGGTTGATGGTGAAGAACGGATTATCTAACAGGTTCGGGTTTGTCCCACCTGCACCAATGTTCGCCCGTGCAATCTCCTGTTGTGCGGAAGTAAAAGTCTGTGCTACTACTTGTACCGCAGTATCGTTGTCTGCCGCATTGATGTTCTCCCTTGCCTGTTCTTTGTTAGCATCGGTCAAAGCGGTCTGTGCTATGTCCCATCTCACCGCTTCGGTCACGGAAGCGGGAGCAATGCTCTGTGCCTGTTGTGCGTAATAGCGGGCGTTGTTGTGGTATGTAACATCATCGGGCGGCACATCAATGCCGTTTCGCTCACCTACGGCGTATGCTTCCGAATTATGCTCTGCCATATCAAGCAGAGCGGCATCCATCTGCGAACCTGTTAATGTTGAGATATAATCAGCCATAAAGTATCTCCTTAATAGTAAATGAGTGCGAAACCTGCACCACCTGTTGTTCCATCGGAGTATGCTCCACCCTGTCCGACACTACCAAACGAATGTCCGTTTAAGTAGGAGCGGTCTTTGTCAACGCTATCGCCAGGACAGCCACCGCCACCGCCGCCGCATCCCCCTGCACCGCCCGAACCGTAATTCGGGGTGTATGGCAACTGCAAGGCATCCCCGCCGTTGCCCCCTGCACCGCCTTCATAATAGCGGTTACCAACATAACCATTACCGCCTTGACCGCCGTTTGCTCCGTAAGCCGCACCGCCGCCAGACCCGCCGTCTCCCCAATATTTACTCTCGGCATACAGGTCGTTGCCCCTTGCCCCGCCTATCCAAGTTTGCCCGCCGTATGTCACATTGTTGCCGACCTGCCGTAACGCACCGCCGTCTGCACCATTCACGCCGTCAATTCCTATGACAGAATATGTCACGCCGTTCATTACATCGTGGAATCCTTCTGGCGGTATTGCTCCGTTTGCGGATGTGTATACGCCGCCGTTTATGGTTGCCGTGGTTTCCCCGCCGACATTGCCCAACGCACCCTCTCCGCTTCCCGCAACTCCACCTGCTCCGATGGAAAATGTGATAGTTCCAGATGGGTTTAAGAGGTCTGTGACAAAGACTTTGCCCGCTTTACCTGCTGAACCGCCACCGCCGCCTGTACCTGCCTGTGTGCTATAATCGTATGACCATTCGGATTTGGTTGCGTTTGCACCATTGAAACCATTCTGCCCCGCCTGTCCACCCTGCCCCAAAACGAGACGGACAATGCCTGTACCCGCAGGGATAGTCCAAGAGGAATTAGATGTAATCAGCACGACATTGGAGAAGTTATTCCCGAAGTGTGATGGGATATAGTTCTTCACTATCGTGCAATCGGCTTTGCTCTTCCCGCTCATCGTGATGTTCATCGTGGCTACGAAGCCTTGGGTCGCATCACCATACGGGTCGGTAAAGGTGATAAGGGAAGCGGGTTTGATGTCATCGGTATCCATAACGATTCCGCAAGCCACCTCTTCTGCCGTTCCCTTGTAGTCACTCACTCTCGCCGCCACATTAGCCGAATTGACAGGGGAAACCAAAGTGGCTTTCTCTATCTTCGCTTCGGACGGCTCTCCGCTTGCCCCTGTCGGGACGGAGAATATCTTTTGAGTGTG
>JAZOVT010000025.1:0-11287 GCA_045658845.1 Alistipes sp. | reverse complement strand
GATTGTATTATAAGATTAGAGTTCTCTATTGATGAGAATAGGGAATATATGTATCATCTTGAAAAATTCTGTTACCAAGAAAATATGAATGTAGATACTATTACAAACATATTATCAAATTTTATGCTAAATTTTTGTGATTACATCCGTCAAATTGATGGTGTTGTGCCGAATGACACGAAATATTTTAGCATCAGGTATCAAGAGGGAAAATCTTATAAGTTAAAGGAGTGTATGCCATTATTGGATTATGATGGCGAATATGCGTATTTTATAAAGTAGAAATAAAAAGTCACGGCAGACATTCCTGCCGTGACTTTTTATTTAATCTCGCGACTAATCTCCCCTACTTCTGCACCGACGTAATCTATCAAATCCTGCGGTGCAATACGCACCTGCAACCCTCTCACCCCTGCGCTGATATAAATCGCCTCGTGTTCCAAGCACGTAGAATGGATATATGTCGGAAAGCGCTTTTTCATCCCTATGGGCGAGCAGCCGCCACGAATATACCCCGTCACCGCCAACAAATCCTTCATCGGAATCATCTCCACCTTCTTGTTGCCTGATACTTTGGCCGCAGCCTTCAAATCGACCTCATAATCGCCCGGCACTACGCAAACCAGATAACCCGACCTATCGCCGTGCAATACCAAAGTCTTAAACACCGTAGCAATATCCTCCCCTAACTCTTCGGCGACGTGTGTAGCCGCCAAATTATTCTCATCCACCGTATAAGGAATAAGCGAGTATGCCACCTTTGCTTTGTCTAACAGACGCGCTACGTTAGTCTTTTCAATTCGTTGTTTTGCCATAGTCATAAAGAATATGAGACAAAATTATAAAAAAGAAATATTTTTTTGTAATTTTGGGCTATGAAACAGATTCTACATACCGTTATTGTTGCCGCTCTTGCGCTTGCCGTTTTTGTGGGATGCGCTGCTACGTCATCTCCACGCAAGGTCGCGCGACACTTCTATAAGGCTATTGCCGAGGCTGATTACGAGCGAGCATTGAGCCTTACAACTCTTGATGCCGAGGCCGACCCCGAAATCTATTACGCCATAATGCAGAAGGTGAACACCTCTATCGCCGAGAAGGGCGGAATCGAGAAGTTGGAGGTCATCAGCGAGGAGTACGCCTCCGTGGAGGAGGGCGAAGAGCCAACCGAGGCCACCGTTGCCGTCGAGGTAGTCTATACCAATGGCACCACCCAGGAGGAGTTTTGTGATGTAGTTTTAACCGACGGTAAATGGCTTGTAGATGCCAATCTCGACTCTAAATAGACTAACATTCATAATTTTTGTATTAACTTCTGTCGCGCTGTCAGGTTGCGGCACTACCCCATCTGCACCCTCGCTTCGGCACGTTGAGCCGTTAAGCCCACCCATCGACTCTCTTCGTTCTGCCGACTTGGCCTTTCGTTTGGGCCGAACACTGCAAAGTAGCGCTATCGCGGCGGGCGCTGACAATGAGTCCCGTTACTCTCATATAGGCGTAATTCTCCGTCAGGCCGACAATGTGTCGGTTATCCATATCGAGCCTTGCCGTAATGGAGATGAAGGTGTTAAACGTGAGTCTTTGGAAGATTTTTTCGCCCCCGATAAGGCATCGGCTGGAGCGATTGTCCGATTAGGCAACCTCACCGACTCCCAACGCCAAATAATCTCGCAATATTTGCTTTTGGCCACCCGTTCGCCTATTAGTTTCGACCACGATTACAGCCTCTCCGACACCACTCGTATGTACTGTACCGAACTTACCGAGTGGGCATATTCAAAGGCCGATATAACCCTCTCCGAAGGTCGTTGCCATCGCCTGCCACTTACGAGTGAGCCTGTAATTCTTCCGCAAGATATTCTAAAGCGTGCAGATGCTATAAAGATTTGGGAGTTTACCTATTAGTCTTATCCTCTTTGCGACTTCCAAAGCGGTATAGTTGATACGAATTAACCAGATTTTGCCATACGATATATGCAGTAGGCGCTACCGACGACAGCGGGTCGAGGAATGATTGCGCCATCCAGACGGCCATCACCGTATTTTTCTGCCCCAGCGATTGCCCTCCAGCTGAAGCATCGCCATACTTGTGGCCGATTGTGCGTCCTACGATAAACTGCATTGCGCATATCACCAATGCCACCAACGCCAATAATAATTCCGTCAAGCGGTCTGCCTCGCTATGGTCTATAATAAAGCAAGTTGTACGGCCTATAATCACTATCAGCGACATAAGCCAAATATAGAACGATATCTGACTATGTGCAGCCACCCATCCGCTCACTTTTGGCGTAAATACTCTGCATAACTGCGCGAGCACAAAAGGCATAATAAGCATCGGTGCTACACGCCCCAATATCTCCCCTACGCTGCACGTTCCGTTGCCGTAAAGTGATAATATTATTGGTGCAAAAATCGCCACCGCCAAATTACACACTAACGAATAAGCCACCATCGTCTCAACCTTGGCGCCCAACATTCCACCAATCACCACAGCCCCCATCGCTATCGGCGCTAACACACATATCATTGCCCCTTGTGCTACAACTTCACTCACAGGCCTCAATGCGTAGTAGAACGCAAAACACCCCACTGCCTGAAACATAATCAGCCACAGGTGCATCATTTGAGGCCGCACCTTTCGGGCATCCACCTTGCAGAATGTCACAAACAACATCGAGCCGATAAATAGCGGAGTAAGCCAACCTTGCATCGTATTCTCCAGCCACTCCATCTGTCGACAGAATAGTGCACCCGTAATCATTCCCAATGGCATAGCCATTGTTCGCATAATATTTGCCGATGGTTTCAACATCTCTTTCGAGTACTATTTATCGCTCTGTTTTTCGCTCAAGAAGTTTAATATTCCACGCATCAGCGCATCACGCTCTTCAGCCTCGCGTATTGCCTCAAACGGGAATCCCATAATCATCGTACGGTAGTCCACGCCTTTATATCCTACGGCCGCCGCCTGGTTGTTTGTCGGATAACGCATTGCTATAAATGCCCCCTTTCCATAAGGTGAGATACATCCTGGCGACTCTATTCCATAAAACTCCTTCGATGGCTCACGGTTAAACTCTATATCACGACGTGCCATCTTCATAGGCGATGCCACCACTCGCGCCACTCCACGGCGTGTAGCCATATCTCCATTGAATGAGAAGTGCAATACTCTGCGAGCAAACTCCTTATCCTCACCATCAGCCTCTGGCGAATTCCAAAGGTCACTTCCTACATAGCAACCCGATGCAAACACCGCTCCGCCTTGCTTGGTGTAGTCTGTAATGCGATTCTGCAACTCCTCCGAGAATACCTCAAAAGCGACACCCGATGTACCACGTCCCATCTCCACCGAACGTTGCTTACCCAAAATTATATCTATAATCGGATACTCTGCCAACACTACACTACCCTTCTCTACCGCCTTTGCGCTCGAAGAGCAGAATGAGAATCCTGCCTCTACAATCGAACTGCCGTGCACGGCGGGATAATCAAACGTATTACCAGCAATCACCTCGGTCTCATAATCGCTGTAGCAAGAGCCCAAAGCATTGTTGTCGTTGCTTGCACTCGACAGACGGCGGTCAAAATTACGTTGCTCACCAATAAACGATATATCCTTTATGTATCCCACGCCCGAATCAAAGTAGTTGTAAAATCCCGCAATAGAGTCTCCCTGAATACTCAAAGGCGCACTTGTTCTGGTAAATCCGTTTACAACAAGCACTCGTCCACGCTCATTCTCTGCCTTATGCGACGAAAGTATCTCGCTCGGGAAACTCTCTCCACCTTTGTTTACAGCCGTCACTCTGTAAGAGTATGTTCTACCTCGCTTTTGTGGCATCACTACCGATGTGCCTTCCACTTTCGTTCCGTTGTCAAAGCCTCCATCGTCTATGCGTGTATATACAATATAATAATCTGCATCAGCCGTCTCCTCCAACTCATCCGCAACGGGCTCCCAACTCAACTTCACATCTGCAGACTCCGCCGAGAGGAACGTAGCGCTAAAACTCTCTACGGGCAATGGTTGCACGGTGTAAGGCGTATTGTATTGACTCGACAAATAGCGCAATACACCCTTATATATAGCGCGGCTTACCAAGAACTTGAAGCGCGGGTCATTACCGTAGCGCATATCGGCAAAATTCTGATGCGACAACAACTCCAAAAGCATTGTCGGCACGGCGGGCACACGAGCCTCATAATATGAACTGTTCCACATACCACGTCGGCTCCAATTGGGCTCATACGTTGAGCGTATATCGCCCACTATCTGCGACATCACCATATCGGTCAACTCTCTTGAGCAGTAACGGTCTGCACCGCCTTCGAAGTGGCCCTTGTTATTTTTTGTGTAGAATATTCCGAGTGTACCTATTATATCGTCGTTCAATCTCACACCTGCATCCGAGTGAAAAGCCAATGCCATATCAAGCGGTACTCGTTTACCCTCCTCTTTCGGCAAACGTTCCGAGCCACCCATTACAGCATTAACCCAGTGGGCGCGTGACATATAATCATCCTTGTAGTCATCCATATTCTCTTTCGGAGTATATACATCCTCCTCGAATCCCGACCACTGCAACCAATAGCGCGCACCCTCGCAGAAACGCGGATATTCGCTGGTCATAGCCTCGTAGTCAACCCCTTCCTCGCGGAATTTCTCCGATGGAAGACGTGCCACATTACCGTATCCACCTCCAATCTTTACGCCGTCTGCCGAAATCTTACGACCCGCTTCCGAAGATGTATTTTCCAATGATATTAAAACTTTCTCCTCTCCCTCGTCAAATAGGAAGTGGCCCAAATAGACCCACATACCGCCTCCCATTGTCTGGTTTACGGCAAAACGGCTCTCACCGCCACTGTGGTGTACTGTGTATGTAGCATCTTCCGCACTCTCCTTGCCAAAACTCTCGTATGATACATATACAGCATACTCCCCCTTCTCGGGTATTGCCGCACTCCACTCTGCACGACTCGCATTTCCACTCTTTATACTCTCTACCGTGCGTGCTGTACCGTCGCGGAAAGGATTCTGTCCCGTTAGATAGAACTCTCGTGTATGTGCAAATCCGCGACCACCTTCAGCCCATCTCTTTGAGCCATTCTGCTCGGTGTAATGAGTATCGTCAATTCCCTCGTCGTTATCAATGATAATCTCATTCACCTGTGTGTCTCTTTCGCGTGGCAATAATACATTCGCGCCTGCATTCTCTAACATCGGCACAAGATATGGTAATACATAACTCTGTGTATATAAATCCTCTACCGTCTCCCATAGGCGAGAACGCTGCCAACGCCAGATGTTTTCATCCTGCTCAAAATAACGTCCGTGGCTCTGCCACATAGCAATGTGACGACCATACAATCCTTCCGTTGGCTTATTCTGCGACGACAAAGCCTTTACTAATGGCTGCGACGAAGTGTTTGTAAATCTCACACCACCCTTTGATGATGTTCTGTGATATTGCGGAATCAACTCCTCAATCAGATGGTTATCAGTGTATATCGCCAATTTGTAGTTAGCGTATCTTTCGGGCAAGACGGCTCTTACCGAATCGTACATAGCCTGTACATTATCCTCGCGGAATGGATAATATGACAAACCAACCGAGGCGTGTATCTCTACCTTGTCGCCAGCGGCCTTCATTCGATTAATTTTTGCTCCACCTCCCAAAATCTCACGACTAACGATTCTTGAGAGTACATCGGCTATCTCGGAACGAGTATCCGAAGATATTGTTTGACCTAAAGCATTACTTGAGATAAACAGCATAACTGCAAGTAATGCAACAAAAAAGCGATTATATATTTTCATTTCTAAAACTTTTATGCGATATTAATAATAGCCCAAAGATACAAAATAAAGCGTTATAACCCAACAATTCGAAACCTATATGATATTCGAAATATTGCGCCATAGCCCATTGCAGAACATAACTCAAGACGGGCGACAATACTATAATAATCGGAACCAACTTTTCTCGCACCGCGCGTTTGCTTATTAATCCAAACGTAAACAATCCGAGAATAGGTCCATAAGTATATCCTGCGACCTTAAATACCAAATTAATCACGCTATCACTACCAAATCGAGCAAAGAGTATTATAACAGCAGTCATCACCACAGCCATAATCAAATGTACCCAACGGCGCAATCGTGCGAGTTGTTTTTCGCTTTGCGCACCGCCTAATATATCGAGGGTAAATGATGTTGTAAGCGATGTCAAGGCCGAGCCCGCTGCTGAATAAGTACTTGAGATAAGCCCCGTAACGAACATAATACCAACCACTAACGGCAAGCCACCCTGCACGGCGACCATCGGAAATACATCGTCACTCTTTGCTGGTATCGGCAGTTGCTTTACATCTATATATTTATACAGCAGAACTCCCAACGCTAAAAATAGGAGTATTACAGCAATCTGACACACCGCCGTTAATACTATGTTTATTTGTGAATCACGTTTTGTGCGGCAGCTCAAGTTGCGTTGCATCATATCCTGGTCTAATCCCGTCATTGCGATAAGCGACAACGCACCACCCGCAACCATTTTCCAAAAGTAACGAGATGATGAAGCATCGTCAAAATTCCACATTTGTGAATATGGCGATACCTCTATTACTTCAAGTGTTTGTTTAATTGATAGCCCTAATTCCCTACAAATAAACAAAATAACAATCGCAATACTTGCCACAAGGCACAATGATTGCAATACATCGGTAATTATAAGAGAGCGCACACCACCTTTGAATGTGAAAAGATACACAATCAGCATTGTTAGCACTACATTTAAGTTAAAGCATACGTTTAACTCATCGTAGACAAGTATCTGTAATACAGAGCATACTATATACAACTTTAAGGCAGAGCCAACGAGTTTGCTCACCAAGAAACACCCAGCACCAGTACGGTGTGTTACACTACCAAATCGGTCGTTCAAATATTCATACAACGAAACAACTTTCAGGCGGTAAAATAACGGAACGAGAACAAATGCAACAACAAGTTGGCCTATGGTAAAACCAACCACCATCTGCATATACGAAAATCCATCATTCGCTACCGATGCAGGCAAAGATATGTAGGTAACGCCCGACATTGCAGCCCCTATCATTGCCAGAGTTGCTATTGGCCATTTTGTGCGTCTATTGCCAATGAAAAAAGTAGCATTGTCGGCACCCCGCCCCGCCACATAAGAGAGCAGAAGCAGAATACCCAAATAAGACGCAATGGTCAATATGACAAAAAATGGCGACATATATAGACTTTTTCAAGCGCAAAGATAATATTTCGCCCACAAAATAATTGTAAAATAAATTAAAATTTATATATTTGCGTGGAGTTAAAGGTGAACTCCTAAAGGTTAGTTAGTGTTAAAAGATATTAATTCAAATTATAACTTATATTAAGATTATGGCTAAATCATTAAAAATACGAGATTTGACGTTGCGCGACGGTCAGCAGTCATCGTTTGCAACCCGTATGACTCAAGAGCAGATTAATCGCTGCTTACCTTATTATAAGGATGCAGGATTCTTCGCTATGGAGGTTTGGGGCGGTGCCGTACCCGACTCTGTAATGCGCTATTTGGGTGAGAACCCCTGGACTCGATTGGAGAGTATTCACCAGGAGATTGGTGACATATCAAAACTTACAGCCCTCTCACGCGGCCGTAACCTCTTTGGTTATGCCCCTTATACCGACGAGATTATCGACGGTTTCTGCCGTAACGCTATTGAGAGCGGTCTGGGTATTATGCGTATCTTCGATGCGTTGAACGACGTAGAGAATGTTAAGTCTACAATCAAATACGTTAAGCAGTATGGCGGTATTGCCGACTGTGCAGTATGTTACACCGTAGACCCTAAATATCCGCAGCCTACATTCTTCCAGAAGTTGTTGGGTAAGAAGGCTCCGAAGCCCGTATTTACTGACGAATACTTCTTGGATAAGGCGATGCAGATGGCTGCCTTGGGTGCAGATATGATTACTATTAAGGATATGTCGGGTTTGATTCCGCCCGAGCGTATCAGCCGCTTGGTGAAACTCTTCAAGCAGCACGTTAATGTACCTATCGACTTCCATACCCACTCTACTCCGGGTTATGGTTTGGCATCGGTATTTGCCGCTATCGCCGCAGGTGTTGATGTTGTTGATACCAACTGCTGGTGGTTTGGTGGAGGTACAGGTGCTCCCGCATTGGAGTTGGTTTGGGTATTCTGCCAGAAGATGGGTATCGACATCGGCGTAAATATGGATGCCGTAGCCAAGATTAACGAGCAGTTGAAGGATATCCGCAAGGAGTTGGAGTTGTCGGTATTTGGCGCTGTTAAGCCACGTCCCAACCGCTTCGCATTCTCGGAGACTTCGGATAAGTATTTCGATGAGGCTGTTGCTGCTGCTAAGGCAGAGGACTTCGATGCGTTGCTCACTGCAAGTCAGAAGATTGAGGCTTATTTCGGTTTCCCCGCTCCTGATGAGTTGGTACAGAAGGCCGAGATTCCTGGTGGTATGTACTCTAATATGGTGGCCCAACTTAAGCAACTTAAATCAGAGGACATTTTACCCCGTGCTATGGAGTTGATTCCTTCGGTGCGTATGAACGCAGGTTTGCCCCCTCTCGTAACTCCTACATCACAGATTGTCGGTGCACAGGCTGTAAACTGCGCTATGGATGAGAAGGCGGGCCGTGAGATGTACACTAACAAGAGTTCGCAGTTTATCGGTTTGGTTAAGGGTGACTATGGTAACACACCTGTAAAGATTGACCCCGAGTTCCGCTTTAAGATTTGCGGTTTTAGAGAGGAGATTCCATACGATACATCGAAGTATCAGATGCAACCCAACCCCGAATTGCCCGAGGCTGGTGGCGTGAAGTTGGCTGAGACAGAGAAGGAGGTATTATTGTTGGAGTTGTTCCCATTGGTTGCCAAGAATTTCTTGACTAATACCAAGAAGAGCGCTTACGAGGCAGAGCAGGCTATTGCCGCTGCAAAGGCTGCCGAGGAGGCTCGTATCGCTGCCGAGCAAGCTAAAGAGGCTGCAAAGAAGGCTGAGGTTGATGCCGCTTTCAAGGCTGCGACAGCACCCGCACCTATCACAGGTAATACTGTCAATGCGCCACTTCCAGGCCGCGTTTTGGAGATTAATGTTAAGGTCGGTGACGAGGTTAAGCGTGGCCAGACTGTAGTTATCTTGGATGCTATGAAGATGGAGAACAACATCACATCGGACTATGCAGGTAAGGTAAAGCAGATCTTGGTTGCAGTTGGTGAGGCTGTAGGCGACAACTACCCTATGGTTGAGATTGAATAAACCGCAATCACCCGATTATATGATTAAGGCTACCCCAAAGGGTAGCCTTAATTGTTTGTGCGTGATTATTTCATTATCGGGATATTAATGTGTGACGGATGCTCGGCGTCGTGATAGATGCGAACATCGCACGGGACAAAATCCTTTGCAGTAGCCTTGTTGATGTCGATAAATTGTTGTGGATTCATATCATACAGCGGAAACCACGAACTTTGTATCTGCACTTTGATGCGATGGCCCGCCATAAAGGTGTGCGCAATATCGTTCATTCGCAATGTGACCTTTTCTATTTTATTGGGCGTAAACGCCTCGGGCGCAGATACCGAATTACGATAACGACCACGCATTATGTCGCCGCGCACCAGCATTTCATAATCCCCATCAGGGCCTACATCTATTACTTTGACGACAAAGTCTGCATCGGTCTGCGAGATTGAGGCGTATAATTCAGCCTCTACAACTCCAGCAACGCTCATATCCTGCTCCAATACCGAAGATGTAAAAGTAAGTACATCATCACGCCCCTCCACAAAGGTTTGGTCAGCCACCATATACTCTTTGCGTCGCGGAGAGTCACTTTCTGGATAATACGGCACAGGATTGGCAGGGTCAGAGATATATGAACTAAACGAATCCTTCACCTCGGGTGTATCCGTTGCCAATGCTCCATCTTCAGCCAAATAGAGTGTATAAACCGAAGAGAAATCCACAGGATTCCACTCCCCTATCTCGCGCCAGCAATTCTCTCCCGTAAAAAATACCAACGCCCCATATTCTGTTGCACCACTCGATTCTGTATCACGCAGATAATGGTCGAAGAATGGGAACTCTATTTCGTTGCGATAAAACTCCGCAAGAGACTCTTCGCTAAACTCCATATCCCCCAACGTATTCGCCTTGCCTTCACCTCTCCACGCGCAGTGTGACCAAGGGCCTATAATCAATCGGCAATCCTCCACCGAGCCATTCTCGCGCAAGGCATTGTATAGCGCCCAGGTGCCGTAACTATCTTCGGCGTCAAATGTACCGCCCACGATAAGCGTTGGCACTTTGATTCTGTCTGCGGCGCGCAAAGCATTGCGACCCTGCCAAAAATCATCATAATCGGGGTGCTGCATCATCTCATCCCAGAATGGAATACGGCCTGCCAGCGAGCGAGATATATCCGACGGTTTGTTTTTTATAAAATAATCCCACGCATTACCCTCGATTGGTGATTCAAAAGCCACATCCCCTACCGCTTTGTCTCGTTCTTTAAGCCCAAAATTAGGCAGGAACGATACGGCATCAAACAGGGCAAATGCGCCATTGCGATGAAAATCATCCCCCGTCCACCAATCGCACACGGGTGCTTGCGGAGAGATAGCCTTGATTGCAGGATGACCACTCGCCGCCGCCATCAATGCATAAAAACCGTCGTACGATGCTCCAAAAACACCTATTCGGCCATTATGGCGTTTTACTTTTCTCAAAAGCCACTCGATTGTATCGTACGCATCGTTCGCCTCATCGGTGTCGTTGCCCTGCTTATTTTCGATAAATGGGCGGACGTTTGTAATTTCGCCCGTACTCATCCCACGACCTCGTACATCCTGAAAAACAAAGATGTATTCCGCTTGCAAATAGTTATGGTATATTGAATCTTGCCAAAACGCAGAGTTCTTCTTGCCGTAAGGCTCACAACCGTATGGGGTGCGATTTAGCAGTATAGGATGTGTGCTCTTTTTGTTTTTGGGTGTGTACACCGCCGTGTAGAGACGTACGCCATCACGCATAGGTATCATATACTCTGCTTTGGCGTAGTTTGCCTTAAACCACGCAGCATCGATTGTAGTTGGCTGCTTGATTGTATCATCTGCCACAACATAGAGTACAGAGCAAAACAGCAGACCACATAATAAAAGTATCTTTTTCATCGATATATAATCTAAATTTACGTTTCTTTGTCGGCATTTTCAC
>JAZOVT010000024.1:0-18993 GCA_045658845.1 Alistipes sp. | reverse complement strand
AAGTCCATAATATTGACTCCCTTAGAACCCAACGCGGGACCTACTGGGGGTGAAGGATTGGCAGCACCACCTTTAATCTGCAATTTAATAAATGCAGCAACCTCTTTTGCCATAATTTTCCTTGGTTAATTATTCTTTTTCTACTTGTGTAAAACTCAACTCCATTGGAGTCTTGCGACCAAAAATCTTCACAGAGACCGTAAGTTTCTTACGTTCGTCATCGACAGTCTCAATAGTACCTTGGAAGCTTGAGAAAGGACCGTCCGTAACTTTGACGGTCTCGCCAACAACGAAGGGAACTTCGTTCTCCTCCTCCTGTGCATTGAGTTCATCAACACGGCCCAAGATGCGGCTTACCTCCTGTGGACGTAGAGGCGTAGCATTCATCTTACGGCTGTCCTCCTTGGTATCACCCAAGAAACCCAACACGTTAGGAGTATTGCGAATGATAATTGGAATTTGTCCTACAAAGGCAGCCTCAATCAAGACATAGCCTGGATATGAGACCTTCTCCTTTGATATCTTTTTACCATTTCGAATGGTATATACTTTTTCTGTGGGAATTAGAATCTGTGAAATGTAATCCTCCAAATGGTTATGACGAATCTCGGCCTCGATATACTCCTTGACCTTCTGTTCTTTGCCGCCTACTGCACGGACTACATACCACTCTTTCTTAATTTCGCTCATCGTCTTGCCTTGTCAACTATTAACGGCCCAAGCCACCCAACACCTTGTAGATGCCGGCCATAATGTTCTCAAATGAAATATCCATCAACAACACCACAATAGCAAAAATCGCCGAAGCGACCATCACGACAACTGTCGAATTTTGCAACTGCGGGAATGAAGGCCAAGACACCTTCTGAACGAGTTCGTTATAAGATTCTTTAAAGTAATTAAACATAACTGTTCTTTCTTTTTTAATTTAGCAGGAGCAGAGAGATTCGAACTCCCATCAACGGTTTTGGAGACCGCTATTCTACCCTTGAACTATGCTCCTAAATTAGAGAGGGATTACAGGGGTAACCCCTCTCCGTATATGTCGTTTGAATAATTAATTACTCAACGATTGCAAGTACCTGACCTGCACCTACTGTACGACCACCCTCACGGATTGCGAAACGAAGACCCTCGTTCAACGCTACAGGGTAAATCAAAGTAACTGTGATAGTCACGTGGTCACCAGGCATAACCATATCTACGCCATCGGGAAGTGCAATCTCACCAGTTACGTCCATAGTACGCAAGTAGAACTGGGGACGATACTTGTTGTGGAACGGAGTGTGACGACCACCCTCTTCCTTCTTCAAGATATAAACCTCGGCAGTGAACTTAGTGTGGGGCTTGATAGAACCGGGCTTAGCGACAACCATACCACGCTTAACCTCCTTCTTATCGATACCACGCATCAACAAACCTACGTTATCACCAGCCTCACCCTCATCGAGCAACTTGCGGAACATCTCAACACCTGTACAAGTAGAAGTCAAAGTCTTCTCACCCAAACCGATAATCTCAACGGGGTCACCAACGTGGATGATACCAGTCTCGATACGGCCTGTTACTACAGTACCACGACCTGTGATAGAGAATACGTCCTCAACGGGCATCAAGAAAGGCTTCTCGTTCTCACGAGGAGGAATGGGTACGTACTCGTCAACTGAGTTCATCAACTCCATAATCTTCTCCTCCCAAGTAGGCTCACCATTCAAGCCACCGAGTGCAGAACCACGGATGATGGGGCAGTTCTCATCGAAATCATACTTTGCCAAAAGGTCACGAACCTCCATCTCAACCAAGTCAAGCATCTCAGCATCGTCAACCATATCACACTTGTTCAAGAAAACAACGATACGGGGAACGTTTACCTGCTTTGCCAAAAGAACGTGCTCGTTAGTCTGGGGCATAGGACCATCAGTAGCAGCAACTACCAAGATAGCACCGTCCATCTGTGCAGCACCTGTAACCATGTTCTTAACGTAATCGGCGTGACCCGGGCAGTCTACGTGAGCATAGTGACGTGATGCAGTCTGATACTCAACGTGAGCAGTGTTGATGGTGATACCACGCTCCTTCTCCTCAGGTGCGTTGTCGATTGAGACAAATGAACGCAACTCAGACAAACCCTTGTTTGCAAGAACTGTAGTGATAGCAGCAGTAAGAGTAGTCTTACCGTGGTCTACGTGTCCGATAGTACCGATGTTTACGTGCGGTTTCGAACGGTCAAATTTTTCTTTTGCCATAGTTTTATTGTATTAAGTTTCAAAAAATTCTCTTTATCAAATAAGTCTCTTTACATACAAACGAGTAACACGTCACTCTCTACATCTTGTCAAGAAGTGAAACCGTGTTACCTCGGTTAGAGCGGAAGACGAGGCTCAAACTCGCGACCCTTAGCTTGGAAGGCTAATGCTCTATCAACTGAGCTACTTCCGCAAAAATAAACCGCATCAGAGCGCACCTCGTTGTCTCGAAAGACTTTTGCAACCCCGACCGGTCTGTAGTGGGAAGAGATGGATTCGAACCACCGAAGGCGTACGCCAGCAGATTTACAGTCTGCCCCATTTGGCCACTCTGGTATCTTCCCAATATTTCAACGGTGGACCTCTGTCCTTGATGAGCCGATGGAGGGATTCGAACCCACGACCCCGAGATTACAAATCACGTGCTCTGGCCAACTGAGCTACATCGGCATCTTTACCGTTTACGGGATGCAAAGGTAGGTATTTTTTTTTAATCTCCAAATTATTTGCAACTTTTTTTACAAACTTATTTGCAGTCTCCAAAAAATCGCCCTGCATCGTTCGTTCAAAGAACACTTGAAATCCCCGTCTTTTTACAACTGCGGAAAATCGAGTGCAAATATAGCGACTCTTTGCGAATTAAAAAACATTGTGACACTTTTTTTTTGCAAAAAGTTAAAAAAAATGCATTTTCGGCCACACCTATATATATAATAAATATGACAAACTTCATTTCGAGCCAATCGCATCGGCTCAAATCCCGATTACCCCACCCTGTCGTTAAAGTATCGACACCCTCTTTGAGCCTCCTAACAGATAGTGATGTAGCGTCGATAATTGGCTGGAAGATGAGTATGGAGCAAGCACCGTATCTTCGGCCATATCCGCCACACACCAATTACGCATCTGCGACGAACTCCTATTTTGGCGCGATAAATCGCGAAACGAAACGAATAGCACTCTATTTTCGGAATGGGCCATACGCAGATATTCGGGAATATTACGATAGAGCGAGCGCCCAAGCGCGACAACTATCGAACATTTATGCGCGAGCAGAATTTCCAACACAGCACGTTCTATCGGAGAATGAAAGCCACTGATTACGACCTTATCGGTTTTTGCTATTTCGTGCGCCCACTGCCGAGCGAGGTCAAGCGCCTCTGGCGGCGAAGTACGAGATGCAAAGAATGCCACCAAGTGTCTATCCAACAACTCTTTATTTCCAGATAAGTCCATAAAAAAGCGCAGGCCACTGCATTAACTTATCCAGAACTCAGGCCTTCGCTACCCACAATACGAATAAGCAACACAGAAAGCCCACGCCGGAGATATATCACACACACCGAGCCAATGTCGGTGGTCTGGATACACACCTTGCGCGGACATCTGATTGCGTATCTTCGTATTGTTCAAAGTTGCGAAGTTTGAGTCCTGAAGATTACGACAAAAAAATGTCTACTAATATGTATGGCTCAACCACAATGATTGCAAGCCGTAACAAAGATAATGAAAATTATCAAAAGCAGAAATTTCTATACAACCTACTTTATATTTATATTCGGAAATATTTAATGTCGCTATGTCATTCTAACACTAAAGCAGATTATTCCAAAAATATTTCCACAAAACAGCACATTATTAGGGAATTTGTAGTAATTTCACGCACGAAAAAGAGATATAACCCATTTATACTATTTTATAATATGTCTGCAACGACAAGAACAAAACTCCTGAAAGTGTCTAATCCGATACTTACTCGCGTGAAAGAGTATTTCTTTATGGCTCTCGGTATGGCTATCTATTCGTTTGGATGGATTGGCTGTGTCTTGCCCGCCAAAGGCACCAGTGGCGCAGCATCGGGTTTGGCTATTGTTATAAGCACTGCACTGCACAACTCATTCGGTATGGATGTTAAGATTGGTACGCTTGTACTATTGATAAATGCCGTTCTGTTGCTTATCGCAGGATTCGTACTCGGATGGAAGTTCGGCATCAAGACCATCTTCTGTATTTTTGCTCTATCCATATCGATGAACATCTGGCAGGCCGTCCTGCCCCCAGAGGATTTTCTGCATTTGGACCGATTCCTGGCAATGGTCGTAGGTGGTGTAATTACGGGTTTTGGTGTTGCCATTGCATTGATGCAAGGAGGCTCGACGGGAGGTTCCGACATCGTAGCAATGCTTATAAACAAATATAAACCAATCAGTTATGGCCGCATTATTTTTGTTGTCGATTTGCTTATCATAGCCTCGTCGCTTTTGGTAGGTTTTACCATCGATGCCGCGATTTACGGTTATATTATGACTATCGTGTTTGGTTATACGGCCGATTTGGTTTTGGCTGGTAACAAACAATCGAGCCAGGTACTTATCATTTCGCAACACTACGAAGAGATTATACAAGTGATTAACTATGAGTTGAAGCGAGGCGCGACACTCATCGAATCGGAGGGAAGTTATACGCACAACTATACAAAGATGATAATGGTTGTCTGCACGAATCGTGACACGCCAAACGTTCTCAAAGCCGTGAAACAAATTGACCCTGATGCATTTATAACTGTGGCATCAGTTACGGGAGTCTATGGACAGGGTTTTCAGCCTATAAAACTATAACTCGATGAGCGACTACACGATAGAGAGACTCACCTCGAGTGACGCTTCAACGGCAGAGGCAATACGTCTTCTCGTAGAGCAACTTACGGGCCGCGAATCAACCTTTAGTGAAGACGACCTGCGTAACACACTGAAGGACAGCGCATCGCGATTGTTTGTTATGCGCCACAACGACAACATTGTAGGTATGATTACTCTTTGCGAATACTCTTGCCCGACGGGCCGCAAAGTCTGGATTGAAGATGTGGTGATAGACAGAGAGTTACGAGGAAAAGGTTTAGGGCAGCGGTTGGTCGAGTTTGCTATAAACTATGTGAAAGAAAATTTATCCCCCTGCTCGCTGATGCTCACCTCACGCCCATCGCGCATTGCCGCCAACGAACTCTATCGAAAGTCGGGATTTGAACAGCGACAGACCAACGTGTACAAGATGAATTTTTAATCTATTTCGGCACCATTTTATCTCTCATAAGAAGTGTTATTGATATCAATTTCGGCGTTAAATATCATTTCAAACGACATTTAACCTTGCACAAGGGTCGGTTGGCACCCCGTTTTGGGCGATTCACCTATCAAACGGATGTTTCACCCGATTATTTGTGTATTTTTGTGCAAAATCAGAAAAATATAAAAACAAAATAATTATTTATGAAAAGGATTTTATTCACATTGATTTTGTCGCTCTTCTCATTTGCGGCTTTCGCTCAACCTAAAGGTGCCATCAACGGTACTATCGTAGCAAAGATTGTCAACGAGGAGCAGCAACAGGTAACAGAAGGCTTGGTTGGTGCAACAATCGAACTTATGTCGAAGAAGGATACCCTCCAGAAGCGATATGAGTTGTCGGCTATTCGTGGTGCATTCCAATTCAAGCAGGTAAACGTAGGAGATTATCAGTTGAAGGTCGAGTTGCTCGGTTATAAAACCACAACAAAGAATATCACTGTTAAGAAGGGTGAGACTTTGGAGATTAAGGATTGGTTAATCGAGGAGGATATGCAGCAGATTGCAGGTGTTGACGTAAAGACACAGGCCGTACGCACAACAATCAACGGTGATACAATCGTTTACAATGCTGGAGCATACAAGACCCTGCCCGATGCTAACGCCGACGAGTTGTTGGCCAAGATGCCTGGTATCAAGGTAGAGGGTGGCTCTGTGGAGGCTCAGGGTGAGGCTGTGCAGAAGATTCTTATCGACGGCCGTGAGTTCTTCGGTAACGATGTAGCATCGGCTATCGCTACATTGCCCGCAGAGGCTATCAAGTCGGTCGAGGTATTTGACAAGTTGAGCGACGAGGCCGAATTCTCGGGTATTGACGATGGTAACAGTTACAAGGCTATCAACTTCGTTACGAAGATTAAGACTGCTGTATATGGTCGCGTAAACGCTATGTACGCAGTAGAGCCCAAGGAGAACGATTTGGAGAAAACACAGCATTTCGGTAGTGGTGATGGTTATGCCAACATCTTCAACAAGAAGGCTAAGACTACAGTACGTTTCTCGGCCAACAATATGAACGGCAACAGCGAGTCAAAGATGGGTTACGGCGGTTTGAACTACATCAACTCTTGGGGCGATGACGACAAGGTTAAGTTGGAGGGTAGTTACTCATTCAACGCCAACAACAATAAGAATTACAGTTGGTCGGAGCGCGATTACTTCCTCACCGAGGAGCAGATTAACTCAAATCGTGACGATATTTATGACCGTCAGAAGTCGAACAATTACAGCAATAGCAAGGGTAACAGCCACGGCTTGAATGCTCGTTTTGAGTGGAAGATTAACCCTCGCCACCGTTTGATGTTGCGTGCTAACGCATCGTTCAACGGCAACAAGAATAACGGTAACAACTACACCGATTACTTCCCCGTAAGTGGTTTGGATTCTATCCGCCTCGACAACTGGAATTTTGGTGACAGCGATGGTTTCAACGTAGGTTTTGGTGGTAACTATATGGTACGAATCGGAGAGAAGGCTGGTCGTATTATGTATGTAAACTTCAATGGTAACTACTCGGACAATGGCTCAAACAGCGAGAACTACTCGGAGCGTAGCATCGACGAGAGCATCCAGCAGTATTCGAACTCAAATAATGGTAGTTATTCATTGAGCGGAAGTTTGACTTACGCTGAGCCTATCGGTCAGCACGCACAGATTACGGCAGAGTATCGTATCAACAACAACTATCGTGATGCTGACCGTATGACATATCTCTACGACTTTAATGCAAATGAGTATTTGCCCGATATGGACCCCGACTACTCTAACAAGTACAACACAGAGTATTTGACACAGAATGTAGGTCCTGGTTTCCGTTACGGTTATGAGGGTACATCGGTATCGGCGCGTGTAAACTATCAGCACGTTGCAATGAGCAGTGACCGCGTATATCCGCAGGCTTACTCTCTGCCCAGAAAGACATTTGAGAACATCACATACTCGGCAAATGCTCGTGTTAAGATTAATCAGGAGAACCGCATCTCGGCACGTGTAAGTTCAAGCACATCGAATCCTTCGGTTAACGATTTGCAGGATGTGGTAGACATCTCTAACGTGAACAATATTCGTTCAGGTAACCCTGATTTGAAGCCTTCATACTCTCACAGAGGTAACATCGATTACACTCACTCGGGTATTATGAATGGTACTACATTCTCAATCGGTTTCAACGGCTCGAAGACACAGAACAACATCGTGAACGCTGTAATTATGAACTCACCGGGTTATGAGGTTTACTCTCCCGATGGTGAATTCCTCACAGCATTGTCACCCACAGGCCGTTTCTCGAAGCCTATCAACGTAAAGGAGGGTAGTTGGAATTTCGGTGGTCGTATCTCTTACGGATTCCCCGTAAACTTCATCGGATGTAATATGAACATCGACGCTAACGGTTCTATCAGCCAGTCACCCTCGATGTTGAACGAGGTAATCAACCGTTCGAAGAATCGTTCATTGGGAGGCTCTGTATCGTTGAGCAGTAACTTCAGTGATTACGTTGACTTCCGTTTGCGTTACTCACCCCGTTACAGCAACGTCGAGAACTCAATGTCAACAAGCGGTAACAACGAGTATATCAACCACCACGCAAGCGGTAACGTACGCGTAGTATTCGGATTCGGCTTGACACTCCACGCAAATGCTAACTACAGCAAGTATAAGGGCTTGAGCGAGACTGCATCACGTTTGGACAACGAGGACTTCATCGCAAACTTTGGTATCGGTATGAAGGTATTGAAGAAGTTGGGTGAGATTCAGTTGGTAGCAAACGACGTATTCAACCGCAACTCTGGTTTCGGTCGTAGTTGGAACGCTCTCTATATGGAGAACTCAATGCGTAGCGTGATTGGTCGTTACTTCGGTATCCGATTCACTTACAACATCCGTTCTCGTAACGCTACAAGCGCACAGCAGCAAGAGGAGCGTGGCGGATTCCGTCCCGGTATGCAGATGGGTCCTGGTGGTCCTGGCGGTGGCTACGGCGGCGGTAGAGGTGGCTTCGGTGGCGGCGGCTTCGGCGGTGGCTACGGTGGCGGCGGGGGCCGTTTCTAAAAGAAGACTCCCGACAAGAGAGATAGATAAAATAAGTCAGCCGTACGGATATTTCGTACGGCTGACTTATTTGTAATGATGAACATCAAACTACTTTAACTCGCCCTTTACGCGGAGAGTATGTCCCAAATCCTCCACCTCGAAGATTTTAGCACGCTCCTTACCGCCAGGGCTGTTGGGCGAGTGAAGCACCAAGCAAAGACGCCCCTCAAAATCAGTGAAGAGCATACTATGACCGCCATTGATGAAGATAGGCTCCTTCTGCTGACGCCACGGGCCGATGATTTTACCTGTATCTGACTCGGCAAGACCTACTGCATAGACGCCATCCTTGAAACTTGACCACATCATAAGCAACTTACCCGTCTTGCTACGATAGAGGAAACAACCATCGGTAACGTAGGTTTTATACTCCTTGCGGTCGCTGCCCGTAGACCACTCGGCAGCCGAAGCGCAGAACAAGCGTTGCGGAGCACCAACGGGAGCCGACAAATCCTTCTTCAACTCAACGAGGTCCATCTCGCCATCCAATGCCTCAACCCATTCGTGGCAATATACCATATAGGGAGTACCATTCTCAACCCACAAAGTACCGTCGAGACACATCTCGTCCAACGGAGTATGAGGGGCCTTGCCCTCAAACGGGAGAAATGGGCCTTCGGGACTCTTTGACCAGAAAATCTGCGTTGCTCGGTGGTTATAGGCAGGATGACCAGCCTTGGGGCCTTTCCATCTTACATCGCTATTGAGCGTAGCGAAAAGATAATACTTGCCCTTATATTTATGTACTTCGGGAGCCCATACGCTACCCGTAAGGTAGTTGTCGCGTGGCACATCGAACACTCTGACAGGGCCCTCCCACGTCTTGAGGTCACGGCTCTTATATGCCACAACACCTCCGTAGTGTTTACCATTCTCGCTGACACCTGACGAGGCATACATATAATACACTCCCTCCTTCTCGACAGGCATAATGTAAGGGTCGCGGATGTTGATATCATCCAACGTGTAGGTCTTCTTTTGTGCAAACAGAGGCGAAACGGCTACTGCCAATAGCATAGCCAATAATGTAATTTTCTTAATCATATTGTTATTTATTTTGATTTGTTTTATTGTTCGACTCAATCAATATATTATAAAACTGCTCATCCTTATCGACGCACGCAACGGCCTGAACGTGAGCATTGGGATTTTTGATTGTAATAGGCTCTTCGTTACGATAATTGCGCATACGGCAACCATATAGAGATACAGTTAGGTGCTTATCGCCCTCGATGCAGAGGAAATCATCGGAATATCCATCTGCCGTAAGTGCCGGATTCATACCCGAGAAAGCCTCGACATTGGAGATTGCTGTATGCCCCTCACCACGAATTATTATGGGGTGGATGGCATCTGCCGAGCCTTTGACGTTGGCGATAATAGAGCCTTGCGCTATCTGCCAATTACGGTTGAACGTACCACCGCCAACCTTACAAATGCCGACTGTTACACAATCGAGATTGAAGTTGGTTAGTTGGCCATAGGTATGCTCTCCGAGATAGATGCCACCGTGAACTCCAAATGTAAAGACGTCCATCATCTGGGCATTATCGGTATGGTTGATTGCATAGGTATAGGTGCCGCGAGCAATTACCGAATCAATAACCTCACGCGAGAAAGTGCGACCAAACAGACGCATATTGGCAGGATTGACGTGACAATGCAGGATGCGAGGGATATCGTAGCAGAAATCGATGCGAATAAACTCGCCACTCAAAGGATAACCATAGCAATGCTCAAAGAGAATCTGCTCGCAGATATTATCACCGCGACCATTGAAATCCATAGCCACATACTCGCCATAGAAGGTGAGTGACGAGAGTGTAACACCCTGCACCGCCGTATGATGGCTCATCTGGATAGTCGGCGGATAGGCTACAATCTTACTGGGGTCAGTATGCGACTGCTCGGGATACCAAAACTGTATGCCACGCACCTGGGTAGCGGACTCAACTGTGAGGAATGGAGCCGACGAGTCGGTAATGACGAACAATGAGCCGATAGGCATATCTGCTTTGGGGTCTTTTGTTCCACGCCCCGTAGGGCCGTGCGCACCCACGAGCGACACGTTTTGCTTCAACACCACACCCGCAGCCACAGGATAACCACCCTCGACAGGCTCAACATAGAGCGCTGCACCACGCTCGGCTGCCCAATCGATGGCACGTTGCAGATTATCACGATTTACCTCGGGAGAGTTGTCGGGCTTGACGTCAAACTGCTGGATGCTCGGCATCGTAGAGGGGTTATTTTGCGCTCGCAACAACGACAAAGGGGCAAATAATATGATTGCCAAAAGAGATAATGCGAGATGTTTCATAATGGGTTATTCGTTTTGATTAAAATAGTTTACAATACTCTTTGCGCGAGCGAGGCCCACGACTTCGGCGAGTTCTTCGACAGAGGCCGAACGAACATTTGCTACCGTCTTAAAACGCTTGAGCAGAGCATTAAGGCTCTTTGCGCCGATGCCATCAATCTGCTCCAACTCACTCTTAATGAAGGCATTGCTACGTTTTTGGCGATGGAACGTAATACCGAAACGGTGGGCCTCGTCACGAATGTGACAAACCACCTTCAGCGGCTCACCCTGACGGCTCAAATAGTACGGCATAGGGTCGTTGGGATAAAAGACCTCCTCGATACGCTTGGCAAGACCGACGATAGGCACTTGATTCTCGATACCCAATGCACACAACACCTCATAGGCACTCGACAATTGGCCTTTACCTCCATCGACAATTATAAGGTCGGGCAGTTCGGCGCCCTCCTCTATCAGGCGGGAATAGCGGCGATAGACAATCTCGCGCATCGAAGCAAAATCATCGGGGCCGACAACCGTCTTGACATTAAAATGGCGATACTCCTTGCGCGAGGGCTTACCGTCACGGAACACGACACACGATGCTACGGGATTGGTGCCCTGCAGATTGGAGTTATCGAAGCACTCTATATGGCGAGGCTGACGGTCGAGATGCAACTCACGCTGCATAGCCGCCATAAGTCGCTCGGTATGGCGTTCGGGATTCTTGATTTCGAGATTCTTCATCTGCTCGGCACGATAGATGCGGGCACTCTTTAGTGAGAACTCCAGCAAATCGGCCTTCTCGCCACGTTTGGGAACAGTGAAAACAACCTTGTCGAACAACAACGCCGAAGAAGGCATAAATGGTACGATAACCTCACGCGAAAGGTCATTCGATATATTTTCGACAATATATTGTATCGCCGCAGAGAGTAACTCCTCGCGGGTAGAATCGACACCCGTAGTTAGACGCACTGTATGCAGTGCAACGATAGAGCCGTGGCGCAGACGGATAAAATTACAATAGGCCACATCGTCATCCTCCAACAGAGAGAAGATGTCGCAATCGACAATCTTGGCACTCACAATAACCGAGCGGCTCTGATAATTCTCCAGCGCCTCAAGGCGTTGCTTGAAGCGTTGTGCCGCCTCGAAACGCAACTCTGCGGCTGCGGATTGCATATTCTCCTCGAGATAGTGTTTTACAGGGCGCAGGTCGCCACGCAAGATGTTTTTCACCATATCGGTAAGCGCCGCATACTCCTCTTCGCTCTGCGCACCGACACAAGGGCCTTTGCAGTTGCCGAGATGATATTGAAGGCAGACGCCGTACTTACCTCGCGCGATGGCTTGCGGCGTGAGGTTGAGTTTGCAGGTACGGAGTGGAATAACCTCTCGGATAAACTCCAAAACGGAGCGTTGCATCGAAATAGAGCCGTAAGGACCAAAGTAGAGCGAGCCATCGTGACGCAGTTGGCGGGTAGATTCGACACGCGGGAATGGCTCCTTGCGGAGGATTATCCAAGGATAGGTTTTATCATCCTTTAGAAGAATATTATAGCGAGGTTGATTAGCCTTGATGAGCGAATTTTCCAACAACAGGGCATCCTGCTCGCTACTGACAACGATATGTTCGATAGCGCAGATATTCTTGACCAAAACACGTACTTTGGCCGAGTGCTCCTTGCTCTGAACGAAATAGGAACTAACACGTTTGCGCAACGACTTTGCCTTGCCGACATATATGATTTTGCCGTCGCGGTCCAAAAATTTATAGACGCCCGGCGAGAGTGGCAAGGCTGCCACCTGCTCCTTGAGTAGTTCGATGCGGTTGCTCATAACGCAAAGATAGGAAAATTTTCGGGTTTTGCATCACTCACCCACTACGACCTCATCAACACGGCAATCGTGCGGCTCGGTAGGCAGCGAGTCAAGCAACTGATGCGAGTAGCAAACACCTACGGTATATGCTCGGAAACCCTCGCGCGAAAGGTAGCAATCATAAAAGCCCTTTCCACGTCCCAAACGTTCACCTCGGCGGGTAAATGCAACGGCAGGTACTACCATCAGGTCAATAGACTCCGCCGGGCAAGGTTTTACACCCTCGGGCTCACGGATTCCATACGCGCCGACAGAAAGCGCATCAGACTGATACTCAAAAAAATCCATCGTCGGCTTTTCCGCTGAAATATCAACTCGGGGCAGAACTACAAGGCACTCTTTTTGCTTGGCAAAATAGTCGATAACGGGACTAATATCCACCTCATCGGGCAGAGGAGAAAAGAGAGCAACGACAGAGGGCTGACGGCGCATAATTATCTCACGCAAGGCGGCATTTACGCTATCGCGCTGGCGGCGAGTCTCCTCTACAGAAAGGCCTTGAGTGGCTTGTTTGATACTTTGACGTATGCTTTTTTTAGTCATACCTTATAATTATTTATTATATTGCTATAAATTCATTGGCGAATTTGTTGTTATTGCGCAAACATTTGTTATCTTTGTAGCAAATTTGAAAAACAATATTCACAAACAAAAATAAACAAAATCTTTGTATTATGAGCTGTTTTTTATGCAATTCATCTCTTGGAAAGAAGTTAGTGATGAGTGTAACAGGTTGTTGCCTTGTTCTCTTCCTTCTCTTCCATATGGCAATGAACCTCGTGGCTCTCATTAGCCCCGAAGGTTACAACACTATTTGCGCACTTTTGGGTGCCAACTGGTATGCTGTAGTAGCCACTGTAGGTTTGGCTGCTTTGGTAGTGCTTCACTTCGTGTATGCACTTATTCTTACAATCAACAACTATCGTGCTCGCGGTACACAGCGCTATGCAGTTACTGCTAACGAGCCCGGTGTTGAGTGGGCTTCAAAGAATATGCTCGTATTGGGCGTAATCGTTGTATTGGGCCTCGGTTTGCACTTGGTACACTTCTGGTCGAAGATGATGCTTGTAGAGTTGATGGGCCAGCACCAGAACGCTTTGGGCTTGGACCCCACAAACGGTGCTGTTTTGGTAGCCTACACATTCTCAAAGTGGTACAACGTAGTACTCTACATCGTATGGTTGGCTGCTTTGTGGTTGCACTTGAACCACGGTGTTTGGTCTATGTTCCAGACTGTAGGTTGGGCTAACGACACTTGGTATCCCCGTTTGAAGTGTGCAGCGAAGGTTGTTTCGACTCTCGTAATCTTGGGCTTTATGGCTGTTGTAGTTGCATTCTTCGTATGCAGCCTTTGTGGTGGTTGCCCCGCAGCAGGATGTGCAGGTTGTGGCGCTTGCCATTAATCAACTTTCAAATTTAGAACAATTAAAAACAAATAGATATGGCTTTAAAGTTAGATTCTAAAACTCCCGCTGGTGAGTTGTCTCAAAAGTGGAGCAACCATAAGGCGGCAATCAAAGTTGTAAGCCCCGCAAACAAGCGCAAACTCGACATCATCATCGTAGGTACAGGTCTTGGTGGTGCATCGGCTGCTGCTTCACTCGGTGAGTTGGGTTACAACGTAAAGGTTTTCTGCATTCAGGACTCTCCTCGTCGTGCTCACTCTATCGCAGCACAGGGCGGTATCAATGCAGCAAAGAACTATCAGAATGATAACGACTCTGTATATCGTCTTTTCTACGATACTATCAAGGGTGGTGACTACCGCGCACGCGAGGCTAACGTATATCGTTTGGCTGAGGTTTCAAACCTCATCATCGACCAGTGCGTAGCACAGGGTGTACCTTTCGCTCGTGAGTACGGCGGTTTGTTGGCTAACCGTTCATTCGGTGGTGCACAGGTATCTCGTACATTCTATGCTCGTGGTCAGACCGGTCAGCAGTTGTTGCTCGGTGCATACGCTGCATTGAACAAGGAGATTGCTGCTGGCTCAGTAAAGAGTTATCCTCGTCACGAGATGTTGGATATCGTAGTTGAGGATGGCGAGGCAAAGGGTATCATCGCTCGTAACTTGGTAACAGGTGAGATTGAGCGTCACGGTGCTCACGCAGTAGTTATCGCTACAGGTGGTTACGGTAACGTATTCTTCCTTTCAACTAACGCTATGGGTTCTAACGGCTCGGCTGCATTCCAGTGCTACCGCAAGGGTGCAGGTTTTGCTAACCCCTGTTTCACTCAGATTCACCCCACTTGTATTCCTATCCACGGAACACAGCAGTCGAAGTTGACTTTGATGTCAGAGTCATTGCGTAACGATGGTCGTATCTGGGTACCGAAGAAGTTGGAGGATGTTGAGGCTATCCGCAAGGGTACAAAGAAGCCTTCTGATATCGCAGAGGCTGACCGCGACTACTACTTGGAGCGTCGCTACCCCGCTTTCGGTAACTTGGTACCTCGTGACGTTGCATCACGCGCCGCAAAGGAGCGTTGCGATGCTGGTTACGGTGTAAACGAGACTGGTTTGGCTGTATTCCTCGATTTCAAGACTGCTATCGAGCGTTTGGGTGAGGATATTATCAAACAGCGTTATGGTAACTTGTTCGATATGTATGAGGAGATTACTGACGTTAGCCCCTACAAGGAGCCTATGCAGATTTTCCCCGCAGTACACTATACAATGGGTGGTATCTGGGTTGACTACAACTTGATGACTACTATCCCCGGTTTGTACGCTATCGGTGAGGCTAACTTCTCTGACCACGGTGCTAACCGTTTGGGTGCATCGGCTTTGATGCAGGGCTTGGCTGACGGTTACTTCGTATTGCCTTACACTATCGGCGACTACCTCTCAAAGAAGATTCAGGCTCCGAAGGTAAGCACAGCAACTCCCGCATTCGACGAGGCAGAGAAGGCTGTTAAGGAGAAGATTGAGAAGTTGTTCGCTATCAAGGGTAACCAGTCAGTTGACGATATCCACAAGCGTTTGGGTCTCATTATGTGGGACAACGTAGGTATGGCTCGTACTAAGGAGTCATTGGAGAAGGCTATCAAGGAGATTCAGGCTTTGCGTAAGGAGTTCTGGACAGACTTGAAGTTGGTAGGTACTGCTGATTCTTTCAACGTAGAGTTGGAGAAGGCTTTGCGCTTGGTTGACTACCTTGAGTTGGGTGAGTTGATGGCTCGCGATGCATTGAACCGTGAGGAGTCTTGCGGTGGTCACTTCCGTTCAGAGCACCAGACAGAGGATGGCGAGGCTTTGCGTCACGACGATAAGTTCGCTTATGCCGCAGTTTGGGAGTACAAGGGTATGGACCAGGAGCCCGAACTTACAAAGGAGGTTCTCGACTACGAGTTTGTACACCGCGCACAGCGTAACTATAAGGACTAATTTTGACGTTAAACTTTAATAACAGAAAACAATGAATTTTACATTAAAGATATGGCGTCAAAAGGACGCTAAATCACAGGGCGCATTCGAGACCTATGAGGTTAAGAATATCTCTGCAGACACTTCATTCTTGGAGATGCTCGACATCTTGAACAATGATTTGGTACACGCAGGTAAGGAGCCCGTAGCATTTGACCACGACTGCCGCGAGGGTATCTGCGGTATGTGCTCATTGCACATCGACGGCCACGCTCACGGTCCCGCACAGGCCGTAACAACTTGCCAGATGTATATGCGTAAGTTCAAGGATGGCGCAACAATCACAATCGAGCCTTGGCGTTCGGCTGCCTTCCCTGTAATCAAGGACTTGGTAGTAAACCGTGGTGCTTACGATGAGATTTTGCAGGCTGGTGGCTTCGTATCAGTTCGCACAAACTCTGTACCCGATGGTAACGCTATTCCTATCGCAAAGGCTGACGCTGACGAGTCAATGGACGCTGCGGCTTGTGTAGGTTGCGGTGCTTGTGCTGCCACTTGTAAGAACGGTTCGGCTATGTTGTTCGTAGCGGCTCGCGTATCGTCACTCGCAAAGTTGCCCCAGGGCCGCGTAGAGGGTGCACGTCGTGCAAAGGCTATGGTTGCAAAGATGGACGAGTTGGGATTCGGTAACTGTACTAACACAGGTGCTTGCCAGGCAGAGTGCCCCAAGCAGATTTCGATTGCCCACATCGCTCGCCTCAACCGCGAGTTCTTGGCTGCAAAGTTGCAGGACTAATTAAGGGTTATACCTTATATATAATTAATACCCATCTCCCGCTTGAGGAGATGGGTATTTTTGTAGGGTATCTTTTCGGATATTTTACGAACCAGGATATTAGTCTATATCGAAAGGCTCGTATGACATCCAATCAATCTCAACCTCGTAGGGATACTTGGGTTTCTCGAGCGATTCGGGGTTGGTATGTACGGGCCAATTATTGGTATGCCAGAAGTTCAGTAAATAGCGTGTCTTATTATCTGGGATACCCGTAAAGTTAGGTGTTGAGCCCTGATAATCCCACAAAACGATTCGCTCCTCGGTCTCGGGATGCAAAATCCACCACACAAGGCGGTCGGGATACCAATCAAAACCATAGGTATAGAAACGTTTTGCGGCATTGTAACCCTCGATTACGGGAACTGTTTCGGGCTGATTCTGCAAACCTGTCAGTTTGCCATCCCCTTTGCCTTCGGCACCAGGGCGATAAATGCACTCATAGATAGTACCCTTTGCCAGATTAATAATACGTCCTATACGCTGGAGATTATTAGATTTTCCAGTCCAGGTGCCAATGTAAACAATCTCGGGGTCGGCAATCAGCCACTCCCAATCAATCTCGCTCAAGCCCTTTTCGCGCTCCATATTATAAGTGAAATAACCTACAACCGCGCCAACATTGGGTTGCACCGAGGTAACCTCGGGAATACGTATTCGAGCAGAGTATCTACCATAAGAGGTGTAATGCTTACTGCAAATTTCGGGGCCGCGTCCTGCGCCAGCGGGGTCGGTAGGGTCAAAACGTAGCATCATCACCTTGGTATCCTTCTCGACGAAAGACGAAGTGGCAGGGATATAGCGCATCTGGGTGCTGGTCCTTCGCGCACCTCCATTCTGATTAAAATACTCGGAAGTAGGTTTATTGAAGTGTTCAATAAATTTTTTGTGGAATTTTGGGGCCTGTTGTGATTTCTTCTCTTGTGCGTTCAAATCGACGCTCGCAACAAGACAAGCGGCACAGAGTAAAAATGATGTAACAATCTTTGTTTTCATACACATAAAATTTAGAGGTTTTTAAGACTTGTTCTACAAAGATAGAAAATATTTTACAGTACATACAAACATATAAGCAGAAAACAATCAAGGCTGCCCGTTTGGACAGCCTTGAATCGTATTATTTGGTTTGTTGTGATTACAACTTCGGACCTGCGGCAACCAATGACTTACCCTCCTCGTTACCTGTGAACTTAGCGAAGTTCTTGATGAAACGAGCAGCCAAATCCTCAGCCTTAACCTGCCACTCTGATGCGTTAGCATAAGTGTCGCGGGGGTCAAGAATTGCGGGGTCTACACCAGGCAACGCTGTGGGAACCTTGAAATCGAAGATAGGAATCTGCTTTGTCTCGGCCTTATCGATTGAGCCATCCAAGATAGCGTCGATGATACCACGAGTATCCTTGATAGAGATACGCTTACCTGTACCGTTCCAACCTGTGTTTACGAGGTATGCAGTTGCGCCCGAAGCCTCCATCTTCTTTACGAGCTCCTCACCATACTTTGTGGGGTGCAATGAAAGGAATGCTGCACCGAAGCAAGCAGAGAATGTAGGAGTAGGCTCAGTAATACCGCGCTCTGTACCAGCCAACTTAGCAGTAAAGCCAGAGAGGAAGTAATACTTAGTCTGCTCAGGAGTCAAGATAGATACGGGAGGCAATACACCGAATGCATCAGCAGAAAGGAAGATAACCTTCTTTGCAGCGGGAGCCTATGATACACCCTTAACGATGTTGTCGATGTGGTAGATAGGATAAGAAACACGAGTGTTCTCAGTAACTGACTTATCGTTGAAGTCAATCTTACCTGTAGCCTCATCAACAGTTACGTTCTCCAACAAAGCGTTGCGGCGAATAGCGTTCCAGATATCGGGCTCGTTCTCCTTTGAAAGGTTGATAACCTTTGCATAGCAACCACCCTCGAAGTTGAATACGCCCTCGTCGTCCCAACCGTGCTCGTCGTCACCAATCAACTGACGCTTGGGGTCAGTAGAAAGAGTTGTCTTACCTGTACCTGAAAGACCGAAGAAGATAGCGGTCTCGCCCTTCTCGTTGGTGTTAGCAGAGCAGTGCATAGAAGCGATGCCCTTCAAAGGAAGCAAGTAGTTCATGTAAGAGAACATACCCTTCTTCATCTCACCACCATACCAA
>JAZOVT010000023.1:0-30012 GCA_045658845.1 Alistipes sp. | reverse complement strand
TGCGTATGTCGGCGATATTTATCGAGCATAAGGATTTCATCCGTGTGTCGTTGCGCTCACGTGGGGCGGTGGATGTAAATCTCTTTGCGGGCCGATATTTCGAGGGTGGCGGTCACCACAATGCCGCAGGTGGCAAGTCGTACGTGTCGATGGAGGAGACCATCGCTCGCTTTGAGGCCGCCGTCGAGGAGTTCGCCAAGGAGGGGTTGCTGTAATTCAAAATTCAAAATTGCGAGTAAGCGAGGGCAGAATCAAACTTGTATGAATTATGCCGAGCGGGAGCAACTAAAAGCGGCGAAGCCGATTAATCTCTAACGTAAATAGATTATTAGAGACTCCAATCCTCGCCTATGGCTCGGTGGAGTGACGTGCTAAATAAAGATAAATAAAAATATTTCCGCGCGAAGCCTAATCGCGGCAGATGAATTTTAGGATAAAGGATAAGCGGAGAAATTTCCGTTAAAAAACGGAGACCTTTTCACGTAGTAAAAGTGCGAATGCATCCGTTTTAGGAAATTTGTTCGGTTAGCCCCTAAAATTTATCACCGCGCCGCTTTTTACTCACCTTTTTACGGCTAAAAAGGTGAAAAAGAAGATAAGAAGGAAGAAAAGATTGGAATTGTAGGAGATTGCCACGTCGCTACGCTCCTCGCAATGACAAATAAAAAATAGGTTAGAGACTCCAATCCTCGCCTACGGCTCGGTGGAGTGACGTGAGCGAAAAGTAAAAATAAAAATTAGAAAATGAAAAGTTCGATGATGAAAACATATACGCGACTGCTGGGGTTTGCAAGGCCGTTGAGTCGCTACACGGTACCTTATTTCTTCTACTCGGTACTGCACGCAGTGTTCAACACCTTCACCTACACGATGATTATACCCATCGTCGGTACACTCTTCTCGGAAGGCTACACCTTCACCCCCGTATATGAGTTTCCGCACATCGAACTCAATACCGAGTGCCTGAACAGCGTCATCAACTACATCTACACCGCTATCTTCGGCACCGAGTACAAGATTACACATCTGTTGGCGCTGCTCTCGGCGATACTCATCTCTTCAAATATGCTGAGCAACCTGTTCCGTTACTTGGGTGCTATGACAGTCGAAACGCTGCGTACACGCACGTTGCAGAGTATGCGTAACCAGATGTTCGAGCGCACGATGTCGATGAACGTGGGTTACTTCAGCGACCAGCGCAAGGGCGATATAATGTCGAAGATTACCTCCGACGTGATGGTCGTGCAGTTCTGCATCACCAACACCCTGCAGGTGGCATTCCGTGAGCCATTCCTCATCATCGGCTACTGCGTGATGATGGTGAAGATTTCGTGGGAGTTGACCGTATTCTCGATTCTCTATCTGCCCATCGTGGGCCTCATCATCGGCCAGATTGTAAAGCGCTTGCGCCACCCTGCACAGCAAGGTCAGGAGCGTATGGGCGATATGGTGAGCGTTATGGAGGAGTCGTTGTCGGGTGTTAAGGCCGTCAAGAGTTACAACGCATTTGGTTACATCAGCGATAAGTTCCGCGCTATAAATGCCGAGATGTCGAACATCCTGCTCTCGATGGCCCGCAAGCAGCAGTTGGCATCGCCTATGAGTGAGTTTTTGGGTATCACGGCCATTTCGGTGGTGCTGGTATTCGGTGGCTCGCTGGTGATGAAGGGAGCAATCACGGCGGCGGGATTTGTGGCCTATATCGCTGCATTCTCGCAACTTACACGCCCCTTGCGTTCGTTCATCGACCAATTTGCCAATATCAACCAGGGTATCGCGGCGGGTGAGCGTATCTTCTCAATTATCGACGCCAAGAGCGAGGTGGAGGATAAGCCACAGGCCGTTGCGCTGGGCGAGTTCAGCGACAAGATAGAGTTTAGAGGCGTAAACTTCACATACGACGGCCAGCGCGAGATTCTGCGCGACGTATCGTTCGAGGTGCGCAAGGGCGAAACGGTCGCTCTGGTAGGCCCGTCGGGCGGTGGTAAATCGACTTTGAGCGAGTTGGTGCCACGCTTCTACAACGCTTGCGGGGGCGAGATTTACATCGATGGTCGCCCAATCGACGACTACACGCAGGAGAGCATCCGCGAACATATGGGTATCGTGTCGCAGGAGACAATACTCTTTAACGACACCATAGCCAACAACATAGCAATGGGACGCACGGACATCACACCCGAGCAGATTGAGGCTGCCGCGCGTGTGGCCAATGCCCACGACTTCATTATGCAGACCGAGCAGGGCTACCAAACCAACATCGGCGACAGAGGTATGAAACTTTCGGGTGGTCAGCGCCAGCGCCTGAGCATCGCGCGTGCCGTACTGCGCAACCCCGAGATTTTGATTTTGGATGAGGCTACGTCGGCACTCGACACCGAGAGCGAGAAGTTGGTGCAGGAGGCTTTGACCTCGCTGCTGGAGGGCCGCACTTCGATAGTTATTGCCCACCGCTTGAGTACTATCCACAATGCCGACCGCATCATAGTAATCGACGCGGGCCGCATTGCCGAGCAGGGTACGCACTCGGAGTTGATGGCCAAGGGCGGCATCTATGCCAAACTTATCGAGATGCAGAGCCTGGCGTAAGGGGAATTCAAAATTACGAGAAACCTATGGCAAAGATTTACATTCAATCATTTGGTGAGGAGGTGGGTAATGCCGTTTCGCACGGTGTTATGAGCATCCTGACACTCATAGCATTGCCGTTTGCGGCGGTGTGGGCCTATGTCAAAAGTGGCGGTGCGGTGCAGAGCGCTGTCGGAGTGAGCATATTCTGCATATCGATTTTTATGATGTTCCTCGTCTCGACGCTCTACCACGCTATGGCACCCGACTCGAAGCACAAGGATGTGTTTCATATCCTGGACCATATATTCATCTATGTAGCTATCGCTGGCTCATATACGCCCGTAGCGCTGGATATCATCGGCGGCTGGCAGGGCATTGTGATTTTTGTGGTGCAGTGGGTGGCTGTTGTCTTCGGTATATTCTATAAGTCGTTGAGTCGCAAATCGATACCCGCGCTGAGTCTGAGCATCTATTTGGTGATGGGCTGGACGATAGTATTCTTCTTCCCCATCTTCCTGCGCCACGCATCGATGCCGTTCATCTTGCTGATTGCGCTCGGTGGCGTATTCTACACCATAGGTGCGGTATTCTATGCGATGAAGGGTTTTAAGTATCACCACCTGGTGTGGCATCTGCTGATAAACCTGGCGGCCGCCTCACACTTCGTAGCGATTGTCTTTTTCCTGTAAAGGGAAGGAGGGATGAATTCCCCAAAGGGTTATCGTTACGGCGATAAAGACCCCGTAGCAGACTACTACCCACAGCATATCCATCTGCCAATCCGCTGTGAGCGCATCACACGAGGAGCACCACGCCGCTATGGCGTTCATTGTGCCGCCCGTCCACTCGACAACCGAGCCTATGATGTCGGTCAGCAAGCCGCCGCCCGCAACAATCTGAACCATTGTAGCCCCTACGACTATACTACACAGCAACACCATAAGTGGCCCTACGATGATGCTCCACAGAGTCACCACCCCAAACATCATACTCACTAAAGGCATTGTCGCTATGCTCGCGACCACTCCGACGGCAAAGGCCGCCCAGAGAGTTCTTGCGGTCCATTTTGCGGCATATTGCAACCATCCCCAACGTGAGCGCAGGCGTTGCACACGCTCCACGTCGTTGAGTGTTTTACTCCAGATGTCTTTGCGCCTGAAGCCTAACGAGGTCAAGGGTGCGCCCCACTCGATGATGGCCACCACCGAGATAAACGATAGCAGAAATCCCACATCGTAGAGCCATCGGCCATCCCACAACAACATTACGGATGCCGTAGCGGCCAATGTATTGAGTGCTCGCCCCTGCCGCGAGGTGAGGGTTGATAGTTGAAATATCGTGAACATAAGCGCGGCACGCACCACCGAGGGTGTAGCACCCGTCATCGCGGCATAAATCCATATCACAACGATAGTCGCCACGCACCGTATAATCGGGCCACGTCGCACAAGAGCCAATCCGCCCAATATGATGTTTATCATCACAAATATAAATCCTATGTGCAGGCCCGAAACAGCCAGCAGATGCGCCGCGCCACAACGTGTATAATCCTCGCGCAATGAGTGGCTTATCTCGGCACGAGAGCCCGTTGCGACACCCTTTACCAGCGACTCCACCGCAGGCGAAAGGCCCATCTGCTCAATTCGCTGCTCGGCCTTGTGGCGCAGTTGCATAGCCCACGAGGGTTTAATGGATTGCCGCGACAGGATTTGCGAGGCCGTTATATTTACTCCGCCCACATAGCCTCGGCGGGCCATATATCTTTCGTAACTCTTCGCGCCATCGCGCAAGAATGGCCTTATGCGGAAATGGCCCTCTAACCTCTCCGATGAGGCGATGTTGACCTCGCTGTCGGCGGTGATACGTACTCGCAGAGGTCTGCCCTCGCGCTCGGCATCCTCCGCTGTGAGGATGTAGCCCGTAGCCGAGGTGTAATCGGCCCCATTTGATGTGATATCCTCGATTACAAGGCTTATCTTCCAGCTCGGTAAGGGCAACTGCGGATGGATGTTATCGCCGACAGAGAGTGTTAGCATTGCGGCCAAAGAGACTGCTGCCATAACATAAATATCGGCCATTGCCCTTCTTCGCAACACCCACGCCATCGAGACCGTCACAACAAAGCCGACCGCTACGCTCCATAGCGGAAACGTCACACAGTCGGCTAATATAACACCTAATATAATCGCTATGAGCAGGCGCAACATCGTCACCTGCCTCCAACGCTGGCTAATCCTCTCAACAAAGAGTCTCATAAGGAGAGTAGTTTGTAGTTCTCTTTTATGGTTGATGATATTTATCGGGGTTATTACAAAGTTAGTGAATTTGGCAATCAATAACAAAAACGAGGGCAAGAATTAATTTTTCCTCGACGGTTAGAGGGAGTACCCGCAGGGGGAGGGAGTGTGTTTTTAATTCAAATTTACATACTCCTCCGTCACTCGCATTGCGAGTGCCACCTCCTCTAACTTAGAGGAGGAATTAAATAGTTTAGAGACTCCATTCAAAATCCTGTGAGGTCGAAGGCGCGGTCTATCTCTTCGCGGTCGGCGGCGTGGCCATTCTCAACGCGCGACATAGCGGCCACGATGGGTACCATCGTCTTGCGTGAACGGGTGTTTATAACCTCATCGGGCTCTATGCCCGTCATATTGCAGACCATATCGATATATAGTCCTGTATGGTTCTCCGAGGGCGGGGCGTAGCGCGAAATCATCTCACGCAAAGTGTTCAGTCCGTAGCGCACACGATAGGTGTCCAGCAATACGAACATCGCTCGGTAGCCCCACTCCATTGACTCAAACTGCTTGAATGCCGCATCTGTCGAGGGGTGGCGTTCACCCTTGTAGCGAATCTTCGAGCGGCGTATGTTGCCTGGGTTGCAATTATCTGTTCCTCTACTCATAACTCTTTGGTTTTTTCCTCTATTTTTACTCTTACCAAACGCCTTATGTGGCGCAACAACGGGGCATCGCTTATGCGGCAGGCGTTCTCGACAAACGACCACATCTCCACTCCGCAGACAAACCCCGCAAACAATTTCGTGAGGTTCAATCCGAGGAAGTCCAGCATCAACGTGTCTATCAGGTAGGCCATCAGCAGGGCAATAATTGTGAACCCCAACTTTTCAACCGTGCGCCACGCCTCGCGGCTCTCGAAGTACCACTCCGCGCCTTGTCGGCGGCTCTCGGCCCGCGAGGCGGTGACACCCGTCAGGAAATCAATCCCGATGAATGTCACCAATGCCCATACGAGTGGCACGACGGGCGTAAACAATGCCGCCACACCCGCCACCGCACCGTTAATGTATCTGTACAAAGCCTCCATCACAGCGACAACGTTTTAAGATGTTCTGTTTCTCGTCATACTCTGCCAACTCCGCTTTATGCTCGTCGAGATACTCCTCAAGACGCTGGCGCAGGAATCTGGCTCTCGCCTTGAGCGAGCGTTGCAACTCGCGGCGGGCCTCCGCGTCGGCAGCCTTACGCGACGATGTGGTGATGACAGAGAGGCCACCTTGCGAGGTCGCGGCATTCAGGCGGGGCTGCACCAGCAGTCGCGTATAGAGGGCGACAACGGGTTTTAGATAATCCTCCTTCAATTCCTCGTACTTGCCCCCTGCCACAGCATCCAGCAAGGCTCGGCCCACAACGGGAGTAACCCAACGCTCCGTGGCCGCCTCGATGTCGCACGGCGAAATGACGCTCTGTTCTATGTATTGGCCGTCGGTGAAGGCTATCGCTATCACCTCGGCCGAAGTAATTAACTCTGCCATAGTCTAATTGATTTTGGTTACGTTGTACTTCGTTATCTCCGAAAGCCAAACCTGCTGGCTCTCATCCTGCTCGTCGTACTCCAAGCCGTCGGCCTTGCGGGCCTCCCACACCTTCATATAGATGGGTTTTGAGCGTGTAGGCGGACGGTTTACAATCTCCAGCGACGAGGGGTTTATCCCTACGACCTCGCGAATAAGGCGCTTGATAGGGGCCATCAACTCCTCCTGCTCGGCCAAGATGACGGTGTTGAGCGCCACCTCATATTCGTGCAGGATGCGCTCGGCACTGAAGCCCGCCGAGTAGTCCAATCCGCTGAGCGAGCGGAACCACGAATGGGCAATCACGATATCGCTCGTAGCCTGGTCGTGCAGGGCACTCCAATCGCCCTCGTTGTGCGACTCTACGGGTATGAACTTCGAGTTGTCGCTCTCGGCCCCCTCGCGGATGACGAACATCACCTGCCCAGGGTTGCCCGCAAAGCGTTGTTCGGCGGCTCGCACTATGCGCTCGGTCTCGGCCTCGCTGTCGGTCGATGCGGCGAGCATCATCACACCCGAGAGTTGGAACGAGTTGTCCAAACGCGAGATGTTCCAGCAGTCGGTCTTGTAGGCTATGGCCGAGACACCCATACCCGCTATGTACTTCGGCACGCCGTAGTGGGTGAACATTGGCTCATACTCCTTGTAGTGAACAACCGTTCGCAGCGAGCCGTCGTCCTGCTTCTCGAACAAGGGATAGAGGGGCAACTGCCGAGCCTCCTCCTCGCGGAATTGATTCCAATTGTGGTGCAACAATACGTGTTGCGAGTCGCGTGCTATGCGGCACGTTGCGGCATCCTGATGAAAGAGCGCGAGCGTAGAGTGACTCTCGTCGGTCACCACCTCCAGGAAGGCATTACCCATCAGTGCCTTGTCGAAGGCCAGGCGATAGAGTATGGTGCGCAGTGATTCGCCCTCGCCATTGGCTTGTCGCACAAGGTTTCCGAGCAACGGCTCGCCCTCGTCATAGGAGAAACCCTTGCCGGCGATGTAGTCGGCCTTGTCGTTTATAATGCGGCGGTGTGTAGTCGAGCGGCGTGACATCAGCGACAGCGCATAAGGCATCATATTGTCGTCGCCCCACCGCCAGAACTTGTTGCTATGTACTTCCAATGGCGAGAGGGCAAACAGCGGCTCTGGTTTGCGATTTCCCACCGCCACTTTTGTCTTTATCTGTTCCATAATGTTTTGGTTTTTAGTGTTTGTTGGTTTTTGAAGGGCCAATGAAATTCAAAATTGCAGACTCCTCCGTCACACCTACGGTGTGCCACCTCCTCTATCTTAGAGGAGGAATTAACTTAGCCCGCTATAATAAATAGTGGGAAATTAATAAAATTCTCCCTCTAAGTTAGAGGGAGTGGCCTTTAGGCCGAGGGAGTGTGTGAAATTCTTAATTCTGAATTTCCATCGCCGACTGTGTGTCGTGGCACGTTAGCGTGAGTACAACCTCTGGCGAAGAGTTGGGTCTATCGCCCGACGAGAACTTCAGGCTGCCGAGTCGCAGCGCCTGCTCGAAATCGAATCGCGGACAATGGCCCACGACAATCTCGTCGTTTGTCGCCATCTCGACGCGCGCCACTACACCCTCTGTCGAACAACGCTCGATAAAATCGCGTTGCAGCCACTCTCGGCCTTTATTACCATCGGCGACAAGGGTGAGCGTGTGTTGCACGCTCACCAAGCCATTCTCGGCCGAAAAATGCTCCTCGTAGGTCGACCTGTCGTCGCATAACTCTACGGCCAAACCTTGGCCCTCGGCCATATCCTCAACAGAGTTAAGGTCGGATGCGAAGAACAACTCCGCCGACAAGATGCCGCCCACAGGTTTATAAAACTTTAATTCGGTCATCTTTTCGCACTGTTTTTAGTTTCTACTCACCCGCATTGATGAAGGCGCATACCAACTCATCGTCCAACACCTCGCAACCGATAGCGAAGACGGCACGCTGGCGATTCTCCATCTCGTCGGGATTGTACCACATACGCACCTCCGAGCCAGGGCTGTCGGCTGTATTTACCGCCATCACCAAGTTACGACGGTCGGTGAAGATGATGAAGTCCTGCGAGAGTTTTGATGACGAGATTGCAGGCTCCAAGTTAATCTCGATGATGGGGAATCCGCGATACATCAAGCAACGGCGGCCGTTCTGCACATCGGTGTATGCTGCCGAGCCGAAGGTGGTGTTGAGGTACTGCTCGTAGTAGGTGTAAATCGTAGGTGATACGAAGAATGCCACCTCGCCCTCGTTATACAAACCCTTCAATCGGGGGCTTGCGTTGTTCACCATAAGGTCGAAAATCTCGGCCACGAGGTAGTCGCCAAGTATGGCGTTGAGGTTCGACTGCGAGTAGTGGAAGTTCTTGCCCTTCACGCGCTCGGCCACCAACTTGAGCAAGCCATCGAAACTTGTGTAGCCTGTCTCCAAGGTGCCGCCCTTATCGCCCAACCATAGATTCATACGGATGCTCTCGGCGATGGCGCGACGGAACAACTCGGTCTCGGCAGCCTCCAACTCGGTGCCTGTCAAATCCTCCATATTAACGTCCGAGCGGTTGGTGATGAGTTCGAAGATTGTCGAGAAGTAGTCGCTTGCCGAAAATGCGTTCTCGGCCTTTACGCGAGCCATAGGGATGGTCTTCTGATAGTGAGTCGACTTCGAGCCACCGCTCCACGATGAGTTCTCGTCAAAGGGCTTCAACACGTTGTTCGAGTGGTCCCACATCTGCACCACCGTCGGCATAGGCATATTGTACAAGATGCGGATGCCTAACTGCTCGGCCGTAGGGCCCGAAAGCAATGGGCGGAAAAAGATTGTTTCAAGTTCGTGACCTGTGTAGTTCTTGGGGTTTACAATAATGTTTGACATAATAAAAATGGTTTTTGTGGTTAATTGTGGTTTTTTGGTTTTAATTAATTCTTTTTCACCTTTTTACGGCTAAAAAAGAAAAAAATCGGTATGGTAAAATTTCTTTGCTCTTTTATCTTTTATAAATTTCCTCCTCTAAGTTAGAGGAGGTGGCACTTGCCAAAGCGAGTGACGGAGGAGTCTGCAAATCCAATTTTGAATTCTTACGGGGCTCGCCCCGTAATTTAATATCTTCCAAACGCCTTTGCGTCTTCGGCATAGGCCGACTGGTTAGAGCAGTGGTGAGGATTGTTCACCGAGGGGTCCTCGGTCTCCTTCACCCTTGAGGGCTTGTAGCGACGCTGTCCCTCGCTGAAAAGCAGGGCCGAGCGATTTGTCGCAGCCTGACGTTGAGCGGCCGCCTGCGGCAAGTTCTCCGCCTGTGGCAAGTTCTCCGTCTGTACGGGTGTGGTTGCTCCTTCGCTCGCCTTTGAGTTGTGGTCGGCAGTGGCAGCACCACCCTCGTTACCCTCACTACGTTCCTCGCGCTTCTGGCGGATGTTGTCCATCCACTGCTCCCAGCGATACGAGAATCGGCGTAACAGATAGCCGAGCAGAGCCCCAGCAGCACGGTTGAGTGCCTTTTTCACACTCTGCTTATCTGTCTTATGACCTCGGTTTTGCGGCAGGGCCTCGTCGCCCGCAGTCGTGGCGGTTGCATCGGCATCCTCGTTTGCCTCTGCATCCTCGCCGTCGGGTATGAGCGAGCCTACGATGAGGTTGTCGATAATCTTGTCGGCCAATCCAGCCTCAAGAGTCTCCTCGGCTGTGAGCCAGCGGCCCTCGCCATTGTTCTCGGCCATCAACTCTACAAAAGTCTCGGCCTCACGCCCCGAGTGCTGGGCATAGAGGTGTGCCAATCGCTCATCGGTCTTTCGCAAGAGTTCGGCACGGCTCTCCAGCGTCGAGGCATTACCCTCGATGGCGCACATCGAGTTGTGAATTAGGTAGAGCGCATTGCTCGAAATCTCACGACACCCCTTGTCGGCGGCTTGTGCGATGATTGTGGCTGCCGAGGCGGTGTAGCCGTAGCAACGTGTAGTGATGCGGGCATCGAGGCCTTGCAGAGCCTCGTAGATGAGCAGTGCATCGTTCACGTCGCCACCCGTCGAGCGTATGTTCACCACTACCGATGTAGCCGCCACTTGGGCAATACGCTCCACCTCGCGTCGGAACGTCTCGAATGTAGCCACTGCCTGCGACGCATTATCAAATTGATTCTGTTCGGGCACTCCGATAACGCCCTCGATGTCGATGTAGCACGTCTGGGCTTCGTTTCTGATTGTGATTTTTGTTTGCATAAGTTTTTTTGTCGGTTTTTTAATTGGTTTTTTGTTTATACCCGAGCCGAGCGGGTGCGTGGGCAGGAGAGTGAGTGAGTGGGCAGGTGAGCGGGCCTCGGCTCGGATAAACGGTTAATCTCTCATCGTGCGCTCCATCACGCAGTAGGCCACACCCCTGGCGGCATCATACCCCTCGACGCCATAGAGCCTGTAGAGTGCCTTCTCGCCCTCGCCCAAGCGGAAGAGTGAGCGACGTGAGGGCTCGGCTGCGGCCACCTCCTCCAACTGTTGCATCTCTTCGGGGGCCATCTGCAATGCTACGTGAAGACGGCGTTGGCGCTCCAGCGACGATAACTCCGACTCGTAATATGCCTTCAGCCCCTCGGCCCCATCTCGCGACTCAAAACAGAGGGTAAATGGCTCTGTCGGGCCTGCCGCCAACGTTGTGCCTACTATGGCCGCACCATCACTCTCGCTCTGCCCTGCGGGGTAGTGAAAGGCCGCCAGCGGATACTTATCGCCAAAGGTGGGGAATACCCACTTCTCGCTACCACGCAAATCGTGCAATCCCTCATAGCGCACGATGCGTATCACATTATCCTCCTGCACTTCGTCGTCGCGGTTGCCCACCTGCAATATCGCCGCCGAGGGGGCCGACGGCAGGATACCCGTAGCCGAGAGCGTGGGGCAGAACAGAGGATTGATGTTGCGCTCTATGCCCTCGATGGCGAGCGAGGAGTTGCAGTCGATGCTCCATTGCCCCAACTTCTGCTCTGTGGCTCTGTTGAAACGCTCCACCACGCCGTCGCTCTCCGTTCTATAGCCGAGTCGCACGGTGCTACGATGCTCGGCGGCCACCTCCTCGGCCCGAATCTCCTCCGATAGGATTATGCGGTCGCTCACATCGAAGACCTGCCCGTTGTAGAAATCATCCTTCGGCTCGATATAGACCTTCTTGCCCTGCACACATATTCGCAGGTTGAAGAGTTGTTGCAGCGCATCGACAAACTCCTCCTGCGTGCAGTCGTAGTGCATAATATCGGCCAACGTGAGCACCGAGCCCACCGAGGGCGTGGGCGAGAAGAGGCTCCGCAAGCGGCAATCGCTCTTGAGCGTTATGCGTTGCCCCGCTTCGGCACCATAGAGATACATCGTATCGAAGTATCGCTCAATTGATGGCCCCACCTCTTCGGGTGTGGTCGCTACCCTCATCGAGACATCGGTTACACCCGTATCCTCGACAAAACCGTCATACATAGCCCAATCGTTACCATAGGGTATGAAATTGCCACTGCGGTCTTTGACCTCAAGGCGGCATACTGCGCTCGATAGCCCTGTTGGCATCGTCACCTTCGCTGAGCGAGAAGAGAACTCCTGCGCTATGACCTCGCCCTGTGCCGTTGTTGCCACTATGCGATATGTGTCGCCCTCGGCGTGGTTGAAGATGATGCAGTGATAGGTGGTGTTGGGCTGCATCTGGTTGCGGCGGTCCTTCAGCGGGTTTACAACCTTGAACGTATAGTCGCAGTTAGGCCCTAAATAGATGCTGTCGAAGCACTTGAGCCTCTGTCGCGAGAGTATGCGATATTCGGTCGTAAAGTTTATCAGCAACTCAAACTTCATCGTCGCGCCTATCGGGGCGACGTATTTCAGGCGTGCGGACTCAACGTCCAATGCTCCAGCGTTGTCGTAGAGGTCATCGGCGATGTTGCTATCGGTGGAATCGACAATCGAGCCCAACGAATTTGCCAATATGCTATTCGACAGATAGGCACGCCCGAAGGAGTTGGCGGTGGTCGTAGAGACAATAGTGCGGCCAGCGCAGAATCCCGCTATTTCATCGAGCCTGTAGGCCGATTTGCCGGCCTGCTCGTAACGCCCCGAAATGCATAGTTTCTTAAAAAACTCGCTCTCCACAAAGCGGCTCTCGACCTCGTAGCCTGCATCGGCAAACACCTGCTTCAGAAGTGCCTCGGCAGAGATGAAGGGCATATAACTCTCGACACCCATAATGTGGGTGGGCGGATAGAGGCTCTGCTGGTCGTAAGGCGCGATGTATTGGTCGAAATGCACGGGCAGGAATCTCACCTTCTGCCCCGAGAGCCAACTCTTCTCGATGTTTGCGCCGTTGAGCGTAACGCTATAATCGAGCGCCGTCTCGGCCAACTTTTTTGAGTGTAACTGCTCGCGCCAACTATCCGCTTGTCGAGTGACGACAACCTCATATTGCACCATATCCTCCTTGTACACGACGGCTGCGAGTGCCACCTTACCGCTCAACAACTCCACGCCATCGACCTCAATGGTGGCGGTGTGAGGCTCGGCATTGAATCTCTCAGCGGCAAACGCATCGGCTGCATAGCCCATCAAGGCATCGTTCTGTGGCGACGAAGGAAGTCTGAATCTCACCTCACGCTTCGAGCGTGAGCCACCTACAGCGCACTCCTCATCGGAGAAGTGAACAATGTTTTTCGGGGGCGAGAAACCCTCCTCCAGGTCGCAATCGTGACCGTCAATCTTCACCTTCGTCCTCATAATGTCGCGCCCTCCTGTGCGCTGCGGATGTCGAGTTCTACGATGCCCATACCCTCGTTAAGCGTGTGGAACAGGCGGTCGGTCCTTAGGTCGATGTTCTGCACCCTACCGCCCTTTATGAGCCACACTTTAGGGCTGGCGACAATCTCCTGCAGAGCCTCAATCTGTCGTTTGGGCTCGTATGCCGACAGCAGTTTGAGTTCGTTGTGATGCTCCACCTCGGCAGCCTCCTTGCCCCAGATGGTCGCTATGCGTTTGCGTGTGGCCTCGATGAGTACGCTTTTGCGTAGCGGGAAGGTGTAAGCCTCGGGCGAGAAGTCGCTGTTCATCCACGCTACGCGTCGCGCTCCGTCGAGATTGGGCTTAATCTCGTAGTCGATGGTCGAGGCTACCTCTCCGTCGATTACGATTTTCACCTTCAGGTCCTCGGTTGCCTCGTCAAACGTGGCCGCCGTAACGGCTATGACGCGATGGCCGCCAGAGGCCTCGAACGATAGGCTCTCACGCTCCTTGCCCGTAGCCTCCACCACGACCTCGACCACCGCATCGGGCATAGCGAAGTATGCGATTAGGTCGAACTCGTCGCGGGCCATTGTTCGTTGCTGGAGTTGATGTGTCAGGAGTGTGTAATGGGTGTCTGGTGCAACTTTTGCCGCGATGAAGTTGCGCGACGAGGATGCCGTACCATCCACCGTCACTCGCACCTTTATCTGTGTGGCCATTTCAACGATACCGCACTCGCTGACATTTTCGGGTAGTGTAGCAATGGCTCGGCGGCGCAGATATGGGGCGATGTCGATGCTGCCGACGGTTGCGGCATAGAGTCTCTTGCGACCTATCACCTCGTTGGTCGCAAGGTCGGTAATCTCGACCAATAGGTCTTTGGCCTCCTGCTCGCTCTCGAACTCATAGACGAGTGGCGAGTTAAACGAGGAGTAAGCCTCGGGAATTGATGTAAATTTCATAGTCGGTTTTTTGTGGTTTGTGGTTGTGGGTTTTTAGTTTTGCATTAGAAGAACGTCACCACCTCTGCAGTCGCTGTTGCGGCTACCTCGCCGTGCGTTGTCAACGTGGAAGATGTGTGGCGTATCTTCAGCCCCTCGACGGCTATAACACGTTTTGCGACCGATAGTTTCGAGAACATCTCGACCAACTCATCCTCCAATCGCGACCAGGTCTGCTGACGCTCCGCAGGCGATAGTTTCGCCCCAGCCTCCATCGCGTGCAACGTCACATCGTAGGTCACCTTACCGTGCTTGCGCCCCTCCATCTGCTGAAATTTTGGGGGTTGCAACCACACCGCGGGGTATGATTTAATCTGCTCAGACATTCTCTCTTCGCCATCGGAGTAGAACGTGTAGCCGTCCGCCGTTGCTATGCCGTCAATGGCATTAATCAAATAGGTACTATTCATAATGTTTAGGGTGTTAAAGGTCGGGCCGAGCAATCGGCCTATGTGTTAATAAAATTGTTTATTGTGGTTAATATTGTGTTGATTGTTGGTCGCGCATAGCCTACAACACGTTGCTATACAAGTTGTTAAACTTCGATAACGGCTTGTTGAAAACTATCCGACCATCGATGTTGATATGTTCATATCTGCCGCAGTCTGCATCTGGCAGTTGCGCACCGATGCGTGTGAGGTGAAAGTTTTACTCTGCTCGACATATCTTAATAGGATTTTTCGTTGTTCAATAATTTATCTTTGTAGTTTTTCTTACCGTCTCGCAATAAGCACTCTCAAAATCAGCCTTATATTATGTTTTACGCACGATTTTTCGGTTTTGTTTATCACTAACGACACTGCAAATATAATACACAAAAACCCGTTTGTCAAGTATTTTAACAATAAAATTCAATAAATTAACACATTGATTTGCGTTCAGCCACCGAAATCACTGAAATTCAACCCAAAACGACAAGACAAAAAAATTCAAAATTCAAAATTGCGAGTTAGCGAGGGCAGAATCAAACTTGTTTGAATTATGCCGAGCGGGAGCAATTAAAAGCCACCCTTGTAGTGGGTTAAAATTACGAATTGAGATTGCCACGTCGCTACGCCCCTCGCAATGACAAATACAAAATAGATTAGAGACTCCAATCAAAATCGACAAGCCGATTTTGTGGAGTGACGTGCTAACTAAATATTAATAAAAATTAGCGCGCGAAGCCTAATCGCGGCAGATGAATTTTAGGAAAAAGGATAAGCGGAGAAATTTCCGTTAAAAAACGGAGAATTTTTCACGAAGTAAAAACGCGAAGGCGTCCGTTTTAGGAAATTTGTTCGGTTAGCCCCTAAAATTTATCACCGCGCCGCTTTTTACTCACCTTTTTACGGCTAAAAAGGTGAAAAAGACACGAAGTGGATTAATTTATGGGAGGTGAGGTTAAATTTACAGACTCCTCCGTCACTCGCTTTGGGCGAGTGCCACCTCCTCTAACTTAGAGGAGGAAACGAGAGTTTATCTCTCGTAATTTTGAATTTTGAATTAATAAAACAATCCGTTCTTGCCGAAGATGGGATAACCGAAGTTGAAGGTTACATAGAAGTTGTCCGTCGTGCGGAAATCATACTTCGTGACAGCCAGCGACACGGGGCCGATACGGGTGTGATAGACAAACGACAAGTCGGTTATATAATGCAGATAATCATCCGAATGTATCGGGTCGCGCATCATAGCATACACACCGCCTCGCAGATAGAAGTTGCGGGCCAGCGAGAATGTAGGCATCACACCCAACGCAGCGTAGCGAGAGGCATAAAACTCGGGCATAAACAACATCTTCGAGTGGGCCGTCGGGGTGTAACGTGGCGAGGTGAGGGTTGTGGCTGTGGGGCTACCAAATTGCGGATGGTTGGTAAATACCGCCTCGAGATTATAACCCACCGAGAACCACGTGCGACGCCAATCGCCCGGATAGTGCTCCCACTGGAACTTCGCGCCAACCCACGATTTGGTACTCGTAGCCCACTCCTCTTTGGCAAAGAGTTCGGCATTCTCGTAGCGGTCACGACCATAGACACCTATCGTCGAGAGCGAGAGTTTTGTACCCCTTGTGGGATAGAGAATCTTGTCCAACGTACTGCGCTCAAAAAGCAGACGTCCTGCCAAGAAACGAAAACGGTCGTGCGTACGGGGTTTGGCAGGGGCATCGTAGGTATCTTCATAGGTGTAGAAGTTGTATCCTGCGTTGAAGCCCACCTCGAATATACTCTTGCGCGTAGTAGCAACGCCAAATGCTCCGTGAACATAGGTCTCGAGAACTCGCGCCTTGAGCGTGTTGCGGGCGGGTGTCACATTACCAAATGCACCGTGCAGTGTCGAGCGGCGCGACACAATACCCTCATAATCAAGATATATAGGCGTGCGCGACAGGAAAGCCGTACGGCCTCCTGCACGGGCGATGGTCGAAATAGGTCCAAGCAACAACTCCACATATCCGCTCTGCGCCGTATTACCCACCGAGAAGTAATTCACACCCGCATATACCTGGTTGTAGGTCGTCGATGAGAGGTTACCACCAATCGAGTAGCGCACCTTGGGCTTCACCGAGAGGTCGAGCGTCAGGTTGAAATCGTCGTACAGCGAGTCGTAGTGCATACGGGGGAAGGAGTTGATATTGAAATCGCTCGTCGCCATCAGCGAGAAGAATTTGTCACGCATCTTATAAAAACTCTGTACATCGCGGTCCGTCGAGTCGCGGCGAGGCTCCTCAAATTCGAGGAACGTGCGGGCATATCGTTTTTGGCGCAGACGCAGGCCTGTGATATCACCACCGCCAATCATCAGTTCGGGGCAGCGCTCGCGGAAGGCCTCACGGCGCTGGGCTACCTGCTCCACCGTGCGGCGTGAGGTGAAGCGGCGCTTAAGTTCGGGCATCATAGCCATAGCATCCTCATATCCCGCCTCGATGATTTGTCGGCCCTGGGCAAAATCTATCACACTAACATCGACATTACGACGCACTATAAGGCTCTGCCCTTCGGGCAGCGAGTAATCCGTAGGCATAGTCACCAGCGACATCACCTGCTTCTCGATAGAGGACTCCTGCGTGGTGAGGTCGTTACCGTCCAGGCACTGCGCACCCAGATAGAAGTCGGGCGCAAAGTCCGACTGCATAACCCGCCACGGGAAATTATCGTAGCAACCACCATCGACATATACTCTTCCATCCTCGTCCGTGACGGGGCGGAACAACATAGGATATGCCATCGAGGCACGCACTGCAAATGCCAAATCGCCACTGCGCATCTCCACAGGCGCGTGGGCATTCACATCCGTCACGATGCAACGGAAAGGTATCATCAGATTATCGAAATCGCCACCACAGGCTGCTCCCGATGCACCCAGCAACTCCAGCAGGGCCATATCAATCTGTGCCGTCGATACAAACGAATAGGGCAAAGCCAACTTCATCGAACTGCTATTGGTGAGCGTATCGCGTTTGATGTCGGCATATACCGACAACATAGCGGGCGAGTCGGGGCGTTCGTTATAGTAGAATCGGTATTTATCGTCAATTTGGCCAGACACCCACCTCTCGACACTGCCCGACAGCACAATATCCTCCATCTGCTGGGGTGTATAACCCGAAGCGTAGAGCGCACCGATGATGGCACCCATCGACGTACCCGACACATAATCAATCGGTATTGCATTCTCCTCCAGAGCGCGAATCACGCCTATATGATACAAACCTTTGGCACCTCCGCCCGACAGCACCAGGCCCAAACGGCCACCGATAGGTGCTATTGAGTCGGCATTGATGGCGTTGTCTGCTGCGCCTTTTTGTGCTATTTCTGGAGCCTTTTCGACCACTTTTTTTGTCGTGTCAGCCGACACAACAGCCTCCTCCGAAGCCCCTACCTGACGTGCGGCAACAGGTGTCGCCAGCAAAAAAGTTGGCAACATTATCGCAAACGAGACCATAAATAGTGTAAAAAAGCGAATCGTTCTCATATTTTTTAGTAACTTTGCACGTTATATAGCCATAAAGTGGCCATAGCGCAACGACAAATTTAGCAGAAAAATATATAAAAAACAAAATAACAATGATTGAGAAGATTCAAGACCTACTCAAGAGAGTAGAGGAGTTCGCTCCGACAACGGCTGCCGAGGTCGAGGAGTTTCGTATTAAGATTCTCGGTAAGAAGGGTGAATTGAACGCTTTGATGGAGGAGTTCAAGACAGTTCCCGCAGAGCAGAAACGCGAATTGGGACAGAAGATTAACGCCCTGAAGCAGGCGGCACAGGAGCGTGTAAATACGCTGAAGGCTACGCTCGCCGACTCGGCTGCACAGAAGGTCGCTGCGGTAGGCGATATGACTCGTCCCGGCTCGGCTACGGCCGACGGCACACGTCACCCGATTTCGATTGTTAAGAATCAGATTGTCGAGATTTTCTCGCGCTTGGGTTACACAGTAGCCGAGGGCCCCGAGATTGAGGACGACTGGCACGTTTTCTCGGCCTTGAACTTCCCACTCTCGCACCCCGCACGCGATATGCAGGATACATTCTTCGTTGAGAAGGCATCTTCGGAGCCCGACACCAAGGATGTGTTGTTGCGCACGCACACTTCATCGATTCAGGTACGCGCTATGGAGCACCAGAAGCCCCCTATCCGCATCATCTGCCCGGGCCGCGTGTTCCGTAACGAGGCTATCTCATACCGTGCACACTGCATCTTCCACCAGGTCGAGGGCCTCTACATCGACGAGGGTGTATCGTTTGCCGATATGAAGCAGTCGATTCTCTACTTCGCCAAGGAACTCTTCGGCGAGACGGCTACAATCCGTATGCGCCCCTCATACTTCCCCTTCACCGAGCCTTCGGCTGAGGTCGATGTATCGTGCAACCTCTGCGGTGGTAAGGGCTGTAACGTCTGCAAGGGTACAGGCTGGTTGGAGATTATGGGTTGCGGTATGGTTGACCCCAATGTATTGGAGGCCAGCGGCATAGACTCGAATAAGTATTCGGGCTTCGCGTTTGGTATGGGTGTTGAGCGTATCGCAATGTTGAAGTACGGCGTTAAGGACTTGCGTCTTTACTTCGAGAACGACGTGCGTTTCCTCCACCAGTTCGACTCAGCGTTGTAAATTCAAAATTCAGAATTACGAGTTTTAAGAATTAGATAATATTCCCGTGCGAAGCCCATTCGCGGCAGGCAAGTTTTCGGATAAAGGGCGACGCGCAGGCGGAGGGTTAAGAAACGGAGAATTTTTCACGAAGTAAAAACGCGTAGGCGTCCGTTTTACCGACGGCAAGCGGCGACCCCGCAAACTTGTCACCGCGCCGCTTTTTGCTCACCTTTTTACGGCTAAAAAGGTGAAAAAGACGCCTTGGGCGGATTAATTTGAGATAGGAGAAAAAATATTAGAGACTCCAATCAAAATCGTTAAGCCGATTTTGTGGAGTGACGTGGATAATAAAGAATGAATTCTCTTTCGTGGATAAAGGGTTTGATGGGTGTGTTGTTGCTCATAGTAGCGACAACAGCCACCTCATTGGCCCAAACCTCCGACAAGAAAGAGCAATCGACAACAGCGGCACAAGAGATAGAGCCGAAGAAAAAGCCCGAACTCATAATCCCCGACTCACTGCGTGCCGTTTATAAGTACACCGAGGGATTGAAGCAGTTAAACATCTTCGGCGACACCGTGCAATCGCAAAAGTTGTTGCGCGAGGCGCTGGAGATTGACAGCACTTACGCCCCAGCCTTGTACGAGTTGGCCTCGCAGATTATGGAGGGCGGCAAGAACGACAACGAGGCTATAGCATTGGCTCGCAAGGCCTACCTGTCGGACACCACAAGCCGATGGTACACAAGCCTATATGCACAGACTATGATTGTCGCTTCGCGCTTGGATGATGCCTTGCCCATCTATGCCCGACTGATGCGTATGGACTCCAAAAACCCCGATGTTTACCGCATCCTGGCTATCCTCTATCAGCAACGACAGCAACCATTCTCAGCTATTGCCGTGTTGGATTCGGCCGATATGCGCCTAGGTAAGATACCCTATCTGACGGAGTTGAAACGCCACCTGCTGGTTTCGACTCACCAGTACGACCGCGCCATCGAGGAAGCCCAGCAGGTCATCGAGGCTGTTCCCTACGAGCAGAGCAATCACCTCACCTTGGCCGAGACCTATGCCGCCGCAGGGCGTGACTCGCTGGCCCGAGCCAAGTTCAAGGAGACCATCGCTATGGACTCCACCAACGTGCGGGCCTTGAGCGCCTATGCCGACTACTGCTCGCACAAGAACGACGGTGCGGAGTATATCGCTACACTGCAACGCCTCTACACCATCGACGGCTTCTCGTTCGAGAGAAAGATTGACCTCATCAAGCGATTGATGGACAACAATAAGTTCTATGGCGAGAACTACTTTGCCATAGGGCGCTTGGCATCGACACTCCTTATAGAGCATCCCGACAAGAAGGAGGCCATCGACATCTATGGCGACCATCTCATAGCGGGTGGCGACCTCGAAACGGCCCTCAAGCACTTCAAGCAGCACCTCGACGACGAGCCGCCGCAGTTGGATTACTATATGGCCGTCATCGACATCGAGGATTATCTGCATCGTGCCGACTCGGTGGACATCTACGTCGAGCGAGCCAGCAAAATCTTCTCGTCAAACCCCATACTCTACATCCGCAAGGCCAACCGCCAATACGGCAAGGGCAATATGCACGGCGCCATCGAGAGTTTCCATCAGGCTATGGAGCACACCGAGAGCGACACGTTGCGAGGCGAGTTGTGGGGCTACATAGGCGACACCTATCACGCTATGGGCGAGGCCGTACGCACAAAGAGCGACACCACGGAATACAAAATCAAGATAAAACCCGCCAAGGCGGCGCAGTTGTGCTACGAGGCCTATGAGAAGGCACTCGAGATACACTACGACAACGCCTCGGTGCTCAATAACTACGCCTACTACCTAAGCGAGGAGGAGCGCGAATTGGAACGCGCGCTGGAGATGTCCAGCAAGGCCATCACCTTGCAGAAGGGCAACGCCACCTTCATCGACACCTATGCGTGGATACTCTACAAATTGGGCCGCTACGATGAGGCTCGCACCTCGATGCGTCAGGCCATATCGCTCGACAGGAGCAACAGTTCAACCCTGGCACTGCACTATGGCGACATACTCTATGCGTTAGGCGACAGGTTTATGGCCGAGACCTATTGGCGTCGCGCCTTGCAGTTGGGCGAGGAGGTTGTCGAGATACAACTACGTTTAGCGCTACTAAAAAATTCGGAGATAAAACACGGCCATATAAAGATTGAAAAGGTCAAGGTAAAGGGCAAGAAGGAGTTGCAGAAAAATATTGTCGTAACCCAACTGCACCGAGAGTAATTCAAAAAAAGATATGAACCGCAAAGGGCTGATAATAATATTGTTATGGGCGGCGATTATGGCGTTGCCTACGACATTATGCGCCCAGCAGAAGGATGATAAAACCGAGCAGACTGCCGAGGAGAAGGCCCGCATTGCCGAGCAACGCAAACTCATCGAGCAGTTGGAGAAGCAGGTCGAGGAGGAGGAGAAAAAACTCAACTCCATAAAGAAGGATAAATCGACGGCACAGCAGCGTGTGCGCTCCATCACGCGCCAAATCAACTCGCGCAACCAACTACTCAACAAGACCGAAAAGGAGATTTCGTCAATCGAAAAAAACATACAACTCAACGACTCACTGCTGACGAAAACCCGCGCACAGGAACTCTCGGAGCGTGAACGCTATGCCGAAATGGTGCGTGAGGCCTATCGTAACCATCAGCAGAACAACTACATAACATATCTGTTGGCATCCGAGAACTTCTCCGATGCGGCACGTCGCATAGCCAACATACGAGCCGTAGCCGAACTGCGTGCCGAGCGTATGCGTCGCATAGACTCGCTCGGTAAGGCCATCGAGCAGCAGCAGTCGTCGCTCAACAGCCGCCGTCAGGACCTCGACGTGGTACAACGCAAGGCTGAGGAGCAGCGCAAGAAGTTGCAGAGTGACGTGAAGTCGGCCCAGACGGCTATGAATCAACTCACCACCAAGGAGAAGGCCGCCCTGCGCGACAAGATGGAGAGCGAGGAGCGACTGGATGCCGCCATCGATGCCCTGCGCAAACTAACCAAGGGTAATACTACGGGTGCTTCGTTCTCGCGCACGACATCAAATCTTAATCTGCCCGTCGCAGGTGGCAGGGTCAAGCAATACAAGGGTAATATGGCCGAGATTGTGGGTGGTCGTGGTGCCGAGGTACGCTCGATTTATGAGGGCAAGGTTGTCGAGGTCAAGCGCAACCGAATAACGGGCAAATACGACGTTTTCGTGGCACACGGCGAGTATATAACATCGTACGCCAACCTCGAGGAGGTAAGCGTTCAGAAGGAGCAAAAAGTGGCAAAGAATGGACGTTTGGGCGAGATAGGCTCGGCGGTGAATCTCCAGACTATGCAACCCGAATATAAGATGGTCTTCGGCATCTACTCCCCCAACCCCAAGGAGACGATGCGCGCCGCCGACTGCTTCAAGAAGAAGTAGGAGGAAACATTTAAAGAAAAATATAAATGTCATTACGAGGAAGACTTTAGACCGACGTGGTAATCTCCCACTTTACTCGATGTAGGAGATTGCCACAGTCGCTATCGCTCCTTCGCAATGACACACACAAAAAGTAAAACAGCAATATGAGAAAGTACTACATTTATTTTATGACAAATAAATATAATACGGTACTTTATGTTGGAGTTACAAGTAATTTACACCAACGTGTATTGCAACACAAAAACAACGTAAGTAATTTTACCACACGATATAATGTTACAAAGGCTATATATTGGGAGGTATTTTCCGATATAAGAGATGCTATAGCAAGGGAAAAACAGATTAAAAGTTGGTCACGCGAAAGAAAAGAACGACTTATTAACGAAATAAACCCCGAATGGTGTGACTTAATGCCTTAATAAAATACGGAATTATATAGTTTGGTGTATGTCATTGCGAGGAGGACTTTAGTCCGACGTGGCAATCTCTTACAGCCCTGAACGTGGGGGATTACCACAGTCGCTACGCTCCTTCGTAATGACAATTAAGTACTATAAGATAATTTTGAATTTATTATATGGTTAGATACTACAACGACGATTGCACATACCGCCTGCCCGAGAAGCGACTGACAGCAGCGTGGCTAAAGAGGGTAGCCGAGGAGGAGGGTTACACGCTGGGCGATGTGACCTACATCTTCTGCTCGTCGAAGGTACATCGCAAGATGAACATCGATTTCATCGGTCACGACTACTTCACCGATGTTATCACATTCGATTACAGCGACTTACGCGGTGAGGGCGTGGTCAGTGGCGACATCTTCATCGATGTGGATACCGTGCGCGACAACGCCCGCATATATGGTGCTACGGCACTGCACGAGATGCGCCGCGTGGTGGTTCACGGCCTGTTGCATCTGTGCGGCCAAAAGGACAAGACGCCTCGCGCCGAGAAGCAGATGCACAAGAAGGAGGACAAGTATCTGGCCAAATTCAACGAAGAGGCATAAAGCAAGATATAAATGGCTGCTATTCAACCAAATAGAGATTTATACTCGTACGATATAATCGTCGTGGGCGGTGGTCACGCAGGTTGCGAGGCTGCATCGGCTGCGGCACGAATGGGTATGCGCACGCTGCTGCTGACGATGGATATTCAGAAGTTGGCATCTATGTCGTGCAACCCCGCAGTGGGTGGTGTCGCAAAGGGCCAGATAGTCCGCGAGATTGACGCTCTGGGCGGCCGTATGGGCATTATCACCGACCGCTCGACCATCCAGTTCCGTATGCTCAACCGCTCGAAGGGAGCCGCTATGTGGAGCCCGCGCGCGCAGTGCGACAAGGAGCAATTCTCGCGTCTGTGGCGTGAGGAGTTGGAGAACACCGACAACCTCTTTATGTGGCAGGATGCTGCCGAGGAGTTGCTCTATGCCGAGGGAGAGCAGGGCGACAAGGTGTGCGGATTGCGCACCAAGATGGGTGTGGAGTTCCACGCCGAGGCCGTCATCCTTACGGCTGGCACATTCCTCGGGGGATTGATGCACTGCGGCGAGCGTAATGCCGAGGGTGGACGTGCAGGTGACGCTGCCTCGCACGGCATAACCGAGTCGTTGCAGCATCGCGGATTCGAGGTGGGACGTATGAAAACAGGTACGCCAGCCAGAATAGATGCCCGCTCGGTAGATTTCTCGGTGATGGAGATTCAGGAGGGCGATGCCGAGCCTTCAAAATTCTCTTTTTCTGCTGATACTCAACCCGTTAAGGAGCAGAAGCCTTGCTATTTGGTCTATACATCAGCCGATGTACACTCTACCTTGCGTGAAGGTTTCGACCGCTCGCCTCTATTCAACGGCACTATTCGTGGCATAGGCCCACGCTATTGTCCGAGCATCGAGGATAAGTTGCGCACCTTCGCCGAGAAGGAGCAGCACCAACTATTCCTTGAGCCCGAGGGCCGAACAACAAACGAATATTATCTTAACGGTTTCTCATCATCGCTACCGCAGGAGATACAACTTGCGGCACTGCGCAAGATACGCGGTCTGGAGCAGGTACACGTCTATCGCCCGGGCTACGCCATCGAGTACGACTACTTCCCACCCACGCAGTTGCGCCACTCGCTGGAGACCAAACTTGTAGAAAACCTCTACTTCGCTGGTCAGGTGAACGGCACAACGGGTTACGAGGAGGCGGCAGCGCAGGGACTTATGGCGGGTATCAATGCCGTACGCAAATTACGAGGCGAGGAGGCTATTGTGCTGAAGCGTGACGAAGCATACATCGGTGTGTTGATTGATGACCTCGTGACGAAGGGAGTCGATGAGCCGTACCGTATGTTCACCTCGCGTGCCGAGTACAGAATCTTGCTCCGACAGGACAATGCCGACTTGAGATTGACTCCGCTTGGACACGAAATTGGTCTTGTGACGGAGGAAAATTGGCAAAAATTCGAAGAAAAAAAATCGCTCGTAGAATCGCTTATTTCTTTCGCGCACGAACAGAGTGTCAAAATATCGGAAATTGAGGGCTATTTGAAACGCAACAATTTTGAGCCTTTAACACAGGGTAGAAAACTCTATGCGCTCGTTTCGCGCAACGAATTTACGTTCAAAGACCTCATCGAGGAGTTGCCAAAGGTAAAACGATTTGTCGAGAAGCAGGGTATAACGCAAGAGGTAATCGAGCAGGCCGAGATACAAATAAAATATAAAGGTTACATCGAGCGCGAAAAATTGTTGGCCGAGAAGTTACGCCGATTGGAAAACATCATCATCCCAGCGGATTTCGATTTTATGCAGATGAATGCGCTGACCATCGAGGCTCGACAGAAACTCACAAAAATCCGCCCGCAGACCATAGGTCAGGCCTCGCGTATTCCTGGCGTGAGCCCTGCGGATATAAACGTGATGCTGATAAAATTCGGCAGATAAGCGAGAGAATCTCCCAATCCGTTCCACGTGGAACATAAACAAAATAGATAATCCCAAAATATAAATGGCTGCCACTTATCAGTTGGCAGCTATTTATTATTCAAGTAAAATCCTATTTCCGGATTACTCAATTATCGTTATCCAGCCGTGAACATCCTCGGCGCGACCATACTGTATATCGCGCAAGCGATTGTATAACTCGAGACTTACAGGGCCAACCTCGTCACCATAACTGATAAATTCGTTGGTATCGAGGTCGAAAATCGAGCCGATAGGGGAGATAACGGCAGCCGTACCACACGCACCAGCCTCACTGAACGACGCCAACTCATCAACAGCGATAGGGCGCTCCTCGACCTTCAAACCCATATCCTGTGCCAATTGACGCAGACTCTTATTGGTAATCGAAGGCAGAATCGAGGGCGACTTGGGCGTCACATAAGTGCCATCCTTAACACCAAAAAAGTTGGCGGCACCACACTCCTCGATATACTTATGCTCGGCAGCATCGAGGTACATCACGTTAGAGTAACCCAACGTATGCGCCTTTTCGCCCGAGAGGATGCTCGATGCATAGTTACCACCCGCCTTGATATCGCCTGTTCCACGTGGAGCAGCGCGGTCCTGAACACGGTCGATGATTACTTTGATTGGCGACATACCACCCTTGAAGTAGGGGCCTACGGGCGAGCAGAAGACCAAGAAGAGGGCATCGGGCGAAGCCTTCACACCCAAATCAATCTGCGAGCCCAGCAACAACGGACGCAAATACAACGATGCACCCGACTCATAAGGCGGTACGAAATCGATGTTGCGCTTGACAATCTCCTTACAAGCCTCAACGAACATCTCCTCCGACGGCACAGGCAAGCACAACTTCTGGGCCGAAGCCTGCATACGCTTGGCGTTCTCATCAACGCGGAACAACCTCACTCGTCCATCCTCACCGCGAAAAGCCTTCAAGCCTTCGAAGCACTGCAAACCGTAGTGCAAACAAGTGGTCGAAATGTGCATCTTGATGTACTCGTCGTCGGTAAATTCCAACTGACTCCACTTGCCATCGGCGAAGTATGCGCGAGCATTTACATTGGTTTTGATATAGCCGAAACCAATATTATTCCAATCTAAAGTACTCATAACCAATAATTTAACCTAATTCCTAACCTAACACTTTATCTTTATTGCCCGACCTCATCAATGCTCGGGCAATCTCGTTTTACTTACCTACCTTCTCGTCGCTACACTCAACAACGGGTATGCACTGCACACCAAACGGCGTGTCGTTAAACATATTAATAATGCTAACCTCCTTGGGAATACGATTGAGGATACTCTCCAGGAAAGTCTTGTGAATATTCACGTGCTTCTCTCTAAAGGCCTCAATGGGCTGACCTGTAGTGATAGGCTTACCCACACCTGTACCGAAGAGACGGATAGCCGAGAAGTCATAAGTCAAAGCAATATCGTACTCGCCATTCTTATCAATCTCTGTACTGTTACGCTCTATATTAACCGTCATAGCAGTACTTCCCTGCAACTTCTCGGTGATATACTCGCGCTCCAAAACCAACTCTGCGGGTGTCACCTTCTCGGTCACAATCTTACCCTCGAAGTCGGTCCACTCGATTGTAACATCGACAAACTTGAGCAAATCGGGTGTGATATAGAACTTATGAGTGGCCATAATACCATCGGTAATCTCGCGGTCACTACCACCCTCATCATCCTTGCTGCAAGATGAGAACACAACGCTACCCATCAAAACCGCAGCACACATCATAAATTTAACAAATGCTTTCATAGTTTTATTTTATTAATTATTTAATATTCAATTATTTAGTAGTTTTTTTATATATAAATCAAAAAAATTCTCTCAATTTTGAACCGACGTTTCAGAGCAAAAATAATTCTGAATTCTGAACCGACGCTGCGGAGCGAGTGCAATTTTGAATTTTGAATTTTTAATTAATCCTTACCCTACAATCGCGCCGTTGTTGGTCTTATTCTCAGGCGAGAGCAACTCCAACTTACCGCTCGCATCCTCGGCCATAAGAATCATACCCTGTGACACGATGCCACGCATCTCGCGTGGAGTCAAGTTCACCAACACCAACACCTGACGACCAATCAACTCCTCGGGCGTGAAGTGCTCGGCGATACCCGACACGATGGTGCGCTTATCGATACCAGTATCAACTGTCAATTTCAAGAGTTTCTTGGTCTTGGCAACCTTCTCGGCCTCGAGGATTGTCGATACACGGATATCCATCTTCTGGAACTCCTCAAACGTACACTCTGCCTTCTGCTCCGTCACGTGCTCGGCAGCGGCAGCAGCAGCGTTGGCAGCCTTGATGTCGGCCAACTTCTTGAGTTGAGCCTCAATCACTTCATCCTCAATCTTCTCGAACAACAACGCAGCCTCACCAATAATGTGACCTTCTGCCAACAAATCCATACTACCCAAGTTATCCCAGCCAAACTTCTCAATGTTCAACATCTTGAGAATCTTCTCTGCCGAGAATGGCATAAAGGGCTCAATGGCGATAGTAATGTTGGCAGTAATCTGCAAAGCGATATTCAAAATAGTCTTAACACGCTCGGGGTCTGTCTTCACAACCTTCCAAGGCTCTGTGTCGGCCAAATACTTGTTACCGATGCGGGCAAAGTTCATTGCATCCTTCAAAGCCTCGCGGAAACGATAAGCCTCGATATTTGCCTCTAAAGAGGCCTTAATTTGGCTTAACTCCTCGATGGTGGCATTGTCATACTCTGTTAGTTCTCCGCACGCAGGAACAGCCCCAGAATAGTATTTCTTGGTGAGCACCAAAGCGCGGTTTACGAAGTTACCCAAGATGGCAACCAACTCGTTGTTGTTGCGTGCCTGGAAATCCTTCCAGGTAAAGTCATTATCCTTGGTCTCGGGAGCATTGGCGCACAATACATATCGCAACACATCCTCCTTGCCAGGGAACTCGTCGAGATACTCGTGCAACCATACGGCCCAATTCTTCGATGTCGAAATCTTGTCGCCCTCCAGGTTAAGGAACTCGTTGGCAGGTACGTTCTCGGGCAAGATATAGTCGCCGTGAGCCTTCAACATCGAGGGGAATACGATGCAGTGGAATACGATATTATCCTTACCGATGAAGTGTACCATCTTGGTATCCTCACTCTTCCAATACTTCTCCCAATCGGGTGTAAGGTCCTTGGTAGCAGAGATATAACCAATCGGAGCGTCAAACCATACATACAACACCTTGCCCTCGGCACCCTCCACCGGAACGGGAATACCCCAATCCAGGTCGCGGCTTACGGCACGAGGCTGAAGACCTGTATCCAACCAACTCTTACATTGGCCATATACGTTTGACTTCCACTCCTTGTGTCCCTCCAGAATCCACTCGCGCAAGAATGGGTCATACTTATCCAGCGGCAAGTACCAATGCTTGGTCTGCTTCTTGACGGGCACAGCACCCGAGAGTTTCGACTTGGGGTTGATAAGCTCGTCGGGCGAGAGTGTCGAACCACACTTCTCACATTGGTCACCATAGGCACCCTCGCTCTGGCAGCGGGGACAAGTACCTACGATATAACGGTCAGCGAGGAATGTCTTGGCCTCCTCGTCATAGTACTGCTCCGAGGTCTGCTCGATGAACTTACCCTCGTCGTAGAGTTTCTTAAAGAAGTCGCTCGCCGTCACGCGATGTGTAGGCGATGATGTACGCGAATAGATATCAAACGACATACCCAGACGCTGGAAAGCATCCTTAATAATATTGTGATAGCGGTCCACCACCTGCTGGGGAGTGATACCCTCCTTACGAGCCTTAATGGTGATAGGTACACCGTGCTCGTCACTACCGCACACCGAGATAACATCGTTACCCTTCAGGCGCTGATAGCGAGCATAGATATCCGAAGGCACATAAACACCAGCCAAGTGACCGATATGAACAGGACCATTAGCATAAGGCAAGGCCGATGTAATTAGATAGCGTTTGAATTTCTTCTCTGACATAATATTTTATTGTTTTATATTTTTTGTTTCCTTCAATGAGTAGTCAGATTATCAAGCCTCTGCGGGTGGTTAAAATACAATGTATTTAGGAAATATATATTTTTAGTTGCTGTGTCATTGCGAGGAGGACTTTAGTCTGACGTGGCAATCTCATACGTTCCTCGATGTAGGAGATTCCCACAGTCGCTTCGCTCCTTCGGAATGACAACTGTGTTACAATATTAAACTATATAATTCAGTTGTATTTTACGATGCACCATTCACACAAGGTAATAATCTCCCAAAATTAAATATTTTTTGGTTGTTCTACAAAAAAATAAGTGAAATAATTGACCAATGCAATTCAAAATTCAAGATTTTGGATTTGCAGACTCCTCCGTCGCTAAAGCGACACCTCCTCTA
>JAZOVT010000022.1:0-23575 GCA_045658845.1 Alistipes sp. | reverse complement strand
TTCTCATTTTGTTTTCCTGATTTAATTACGTTCGTTTAATTTTTACTTCTTTGCGGCCTTGGGGCGCTTAGCACCGTACTTTGAACGACGCTGACGACGTCCGTCAACACCTGCTGAATCGAGCGCACCGCGCACGAGGTGATAACGTACACCCGGCAGGTCCTTTACACGACCACCGCGTACGAGCACGATTGAGTGCTCCTGCAAGTTGTGACCCTCTCCGGGGATGTAGGCGTTGACCTCCTTGCCGTTGGTCAAACGAACACGCGCCACCTTACGCATAGCCGAGTTCGGCTTCTTCGGGGTAGTAGTGTACACACGAGTACATACACCACGACGCTGGGGACACGCTGCGAGAGCGGGAGACTTACTCTTGTCCTCCATCGCAACTCGACCGTTTCTTACTAACTGTTGAATAGTTGGCATTGTAAAAACTTTGTCCTTTTAGTTTGTTAATTAATCAATTTCCGTTCTTAAAACGTCCATTTCGGACTGCAAAGGTAATGAAAAATTTTTAATAACACTATATATATGACTCTTTTTTCGGCTTTTTTCAGCATTTTAGCTCATTTTCGATTCTTTTTCGTTATGGTTTTTGCGAAATTATAAGTATTTATTTATACGATTGACGTCAAAGTGATATTTTTCAGCATTTTACGCAAAAATCCACTTTTCGGGGCAAAATCGCGTTTTTAGAGCCAAAATCGAGCCAAAAACCGACAAAATCGCGGACAGTTTGAGAATAAATTTCGCGCCAAATTTGAAGAAATTTTCGGCGAAATTTGCGTCGATTTTGGACCAATTTCGGACCAATTTTAAGTACTAATTCGGGCCTATTTCGAGAAAAATTCCGCCACTTTTTGCTCCATTCCGAGAAGATTTTTCATTCGATTTAACATCCCCAAAAGAGCAATTTTGAATTTTGAACCAACGTTGCGGAGCGAGAGCAGAGAGTGTTTACACACTATGCCGAGCCGCGAGGAGGAAACGAGAGTTTATCTCTCGTAATTTTGAATTTTGAATTATAAACCCACCCAAGCGAGGCTTTTCATTGCAAAAAATTTTGAACTGCGCACAAGTTATTATATATTTGCAGATTGAATATTTATATATAAATAGGTGCGGGAGCGATTTCTGAAAACAATCCACCCAACCACCCAACTTTGACAAAACAAATAAACAAAAAAAATACTACTCAAATGGAATACAATTTTAAGCAGATTGAGACCAAATGGCAAGAGTTGTGGAAGCAACGCAAAACCTACAAAGTGGAGGTTGACAACAGCCGCCCGAAATATTATGTACTCGATATGTTCCCCTATCCATCGGGAGCAGGCCTTCACGTCGGCCACCCGCTGGGATACATCGCATCGGACATCTACTCACGCTACAAGCGTCTGTGCGGATTCAACGTACTTCACCCGATGGGTTACGATGCTTTTGGTCTGCCCGCCGAGCAGTATGCCATCCAGACAGGTCAGCATCCCGCTGTAACTACAGAGCAGAACATCAACCGCTATCGCGAGCAGTTGGACAAGATTGGTTTCTGCTTCGATTGGGACCGCGAGGTACGCACTTGCGAGCCCGAATATTACAAGTGGACACAGTGGGCATTCCTGAAGATGTATGACCACTACTACTGCAACGCCTGCCAGACGGCACGCCCCATCAAGGAGTTGGTAGAGAAGTTTGCAACGAGTGGTAGCGAGGGCTTGAATGCTGCTTGCACTACACCGATGAACTTCACAGCCGAGGAGTGGGACGCTTGGGACGAGGCAAAGCGCGAGCAGGTTTTGCAGAACTATCGCCTGGCTTACCGTGCCGACACTATGGTGAACTGGTGTCCGCAGTTGGGCACCGTATTGGCTAACGACGAGGTTAAGGATGGCCTCTCGGAGCGTGGCGGCTTCCCCGTTGAGCAGAAGCGTATGAAGCAGTGGTCGTTGCGTGTTACGGCCTACGCACAGCGTATGTTGGACGGCTTGGAGCAATTGCAGTGGAGCGACTCGTTGAAGGAGATTCAGCGCAACTGGATTGGTCGTTCGGTAGGTGCTCAGGTATTCTTCGACGTGAAGGATTCGGAGCGCAAGTTGGAGATTTTCACTACACGTCCCGATACTATCTTTGGTGTTACGTTTATGGTTATCGCCCCCGAGCACGAGTGGGTGGAGGAACTCACCACTGCCGAGAACAAGGAGGCTGTGGAGGCCTACATCGCTGAAACAAAGAAGCGCTCGGAGCGTGAGCGTATCGCCGAGACTCGCCGCGTGAGCGGTGTGAAGACAGGCTCTTACGCTATCAATCCATTTACGGGCAATGCTATTCCGATTTACATCTCGGATTATGTATTATCAGGCTACGGTACGGGCGCTATTATGGCTGTTCCGGCTCACGACTCACGTGACTACGCCTTCGCTCGCCACTTCGGCATAGAGATTATCCCCGTTGTCGAGGGTGGCAACATCGAGGTGGAGTCTTACGACGCAAAGTCGGGCAAGATGATTAACTCGGGGTTCCTCACAGGTATGGATGTAACCGAGGCTATACCCGCAATGTTCGACGAGGTGGAGAAGCGTGGCTTGGGTAAGAAGTTAATCAACTACCGCTTGCGTGATGCTATCTTCTCACGTCAGCGTTATTGGGGTGAGCCGTTCCCCGTATATTACAAGGGCGAGACTGCATATCCCCTGCCCGAGGATAAGTTGCCGTTGGAGTTACCTCCTATCGAGAATTTCGGCCCGACAGAGCAGGGTGAGCCACCATTGGCTCGTGTGAAGGACTGGACTTTCGAGGGCAACCAGTTGGAGTACTCTACAATGCCTGGTTTCGCTGGCTCATCGGCATACTACCTGCGTTATATGGACCCCCGCAACACCGAGGGCTTGGTATCGAAGGAGGCCAACGAGTATTGGCGTAATGTGGACCTCTATGTAGGTGGTATTGAGCACGCTACAGGTCACTTGATGTACTCACGTTTCTGGAATATGTTCCTCTACGACTTGGGCTATGTTTGCGAGTCGGAGCCATTCAAGAAGTTGGTTAATCAGGGTATGATTCAGGGCCGCTCGAACTTCGTTTACCGCGTTGTAGGCACTAACAAGTTCGTATCGTTGGGCCTCAAGGGCGACTACCAGACACAGGAGATTCACGTCGATGTAAATATCGTCAAGAACGACCAATTGGACCTCGATGCATTCCGCGCTTGGCGTCCCGAGTTCCGCGATGCAGAGTTTATTCTGGAGGATGGCAAGTACATCTGCGGTTGGGCAGTGGAGAAGATGTCGAAGTCGATGTTCAACGTCGTTAACCCCGACAACATCGTTGAGAACTACGGAGCCGACACATTGCGTATGTATGAGATGTTCCTCGGCCCGTTGGAGCAGTCGAAGCCTTGGGATACCAACGGTATTGACGGTGTACATAAGTTCCTCCGCAAGTTCTGGCGCTTGTTCTACGGCAAGGAGGGCGAACTCACGCTCAACGACGAGCAGCCTACACCTGCCGAACTCAAGACCCTGCACAAGACAATCAAGAAGGTTCGCGAGGATATCGAGAACTTCTCGTTCAATACATCTATCTCGGCATTTATGATTTGCCTCAACGAGTTGGGTGCTTGCCACAAGCGTGAGATTCTGGAGCCTCTGACAGTGCTTATTGCTCCCTTCGCACCGCACATCGCCGAAGAGTTGTGGGAGGTTATGGGCCACCAGCAGAGTGTATTCGATGCCGCTTACCCCGAATTCAACGAGAAGCACCTTGTGGAGAGCGCATTTGAATATCCCGTTATGGTGAATGGCAAGTTGCGCTTCAAGCAGACTTATGCTCTTACGATGACTCCCGATGAGATTCAGGCCGCTATCGTTGCAACCGAGGGTGCGCAGAAGTGGTTGGAGGGCAAAGCCCCCAAGAAGATTATTGTCGTGAAGGGCAAAATCATCAATATCGTAATGTAACAAGAGTAAAAACCTATAAAACTTTAACACCGTGAAACTTAAGTCAATACTACTCGGTCTGTTGTTGCTCTGCTCGATGAGCCTCTACGCCTTCGAGCGAGTACCCGTATGGCCCAAGGGCAAAATGCCCAATGCACAAAGTCACCAGATTGCCGCTATGACCGATGAGGCTGGCAAAGAGGGATTCAATGCCGACAAACATCGTATAGCCTACCTCGAATGGGGCGAGAAACCCGCAAAGGAGGCCGACAACGACGCTTGTATGATTCTCATATCGGGCGGCGGTTACAACAGTTGCTGCGATGTGGAGTATATTAAGATGTGGCGCGAGCGATTGACAGAACTCGGTTTCCAGACCGTAAACTTTGTATATCGCACACCCCGCCCCGCAGGATTGCCTATCTACCAAACTGCTTGGGAGGATGGTCAGCGTGCCGTCAGAATGGTACGCAAGGAGGCCGAGAAACGAGGTTATGACCCCGAGAAGATTGGCGTTATATCGCAGTCGGCAGGCTCGCACCTGGCTCTGTTGCTTGCAACAAGTTCGCAGACTGCGGCCTATGAGCCTATCGACAAGTTGGATGAAGTACCTTGCCACATAAATTGGGCTGTGGTAAATGCCCCTGCCTATGTCACAACCGATAGCGAGGCGGGCACACCCGCCACAAGAGATGGCTACGGCTTGGATGTAAAACTCTCTGACGTATTCAAGTTTGACGAGAAGACCTGCCCGATGACACTTCAGCACGGCGGTTTGGACCCCTATACACCCAACGGCTCAACGCTCATCTATCGCCGTCTGCGCGAGATGAAGATTCCTGCCGAGTTGCACCTCTACCCCAACAAGGGCCACGGCGCATTCGGTTTCGAGCGCACGGTGGAGTTTATGCGACAGATGGGTTATATGGGAGAGTTGCAACCCGAGGAGGATTTGATGGCTCGCTACCCCAACGACGATGCCCGTGCAGAGTACTACAAGGAGGATGTATGGCCCGAGGGCAAGATGCCCAACCCTCAGGAGAAGCAGTGCAAGCCCTACATCGAGTGGCACATCCCCAAGGTGAAGAAGACCGATGCGATACAGATTATCTACTCGGGCGGTAGTTATACAGGCAACAACCCTGACGGCTTTGAGGTTGCACCCGCACGTCGCTACCTCAACGAGATGGGTATCACGGTGGTAACGATGAAGTACCGCACTCCGCGCCCCGAGGGCTTGGCAAAGCACACTACGGCTTGGCAGGATTTGCAGCGCGCGATACGTTTGGTACGCTCACAGGCCGCCAAGCGAGGTCTCGACCCCAACAAGATTGGCATTATGGGCTCATCGGCTGGTGGTCACCTCACGCTGATGGGTGTGACAAGTTCTATGCACAACTCATACCTTGCCATCGACGAGATTGACCGCCTCCCCTGCAATGTACAGTGGGGTATTGGCATCTATCCCGCATACGCCTTGACCGACGGAGCCGACAAGAATAACACTACGGGCGGTAATGCCGACAGCGCTGTGCTGGTTCCAGAGTTCAGTTTCGACCTCAACACAGCACCTATGCTGATGATTCACGGCGATGCCGACGGATGGGCTTCGATGAACTCGGTAAAGGTTTGGGAGAAGATGCGCAGTATGGGTATTCAGAGCGAGTTACATACACTTGCACTGCGCCCCCACTGCTTCCAGCGCACAGCAGCACCGGGTACGGGTAGTTACACCCACCTCGACCGCATAGGCGAATACCTGAAGCAGCGTCTCGACATAAAATAACGACCAACATCAAGCAACGAAATTACAAATGCATCGAATTTTGCTAACGATAGCCTTATCGCTATTGACCACCACTATGCAAGCACAAGACTTTACAGTAAAATTATGGGATAACGCTACCGCGCCTCATTCGAATGGCCTTACGGGGCCCGAAAAGGATGAGGGCGAGGTGAGAATATCGAACGTCACCGAGGCCGTACTCTACATCTATGAGGCGGCCGAGGATAAGGCTACGGGCCAGGCCATTGTAATCTGCCCGGGCGGAGGCTACGCACTGCTGGCTATGGGGCACGAGGGTCACGACTTTGCACGTTGGTTTGCCGAGCAGGGCATAACTGCGGCGGTGTTGAAGTATCGTATGCCCAACCACACACCCCAAGTGCCTATGGAGGATGCCGTCGAGGCGGTACGTTATATGCGCGAGGAGTACAAGGGCAAAGAGGCGCTGAAGAGTGTCGGCATTATGGGCTTCTCGGCTGGTGGCCACTTGGCCGCATCGACAGCCGTAGGTGCATTGGAGGCCAATGGCGACAAGAGTCCGCGCGCTACGGCACGTCCCGACTTTACGATACTATTCTACCCCGTAATTACGGGAGAGCCACTACACGCACACGCCGGCTCGTTCAACAACCTGCTGGGCAACGACCGCTCGCAGGAGTTGACCGACAGATGGTCGGCAGAGCGACTCGTCGATGAGCGTACACCGCAGACTTTCCTTGTATTGTCGGACAACGACGGTGTGAAACCCTACAACAGCACCTCATTCTACAACGCTCTCAAGCAGCACAACATTGCCGCAACGCTCCACATCCTACCCGCGGGTGGTCACGGCTGGGGCTTCCGCGACTTTGAATACAAGGCTATGTGGCAGGAGGCGCTCTCGGACTGGCTAAAGCGATTGAGCGACAAATAACGTAAAATAATTCAAACTACAATGAATAGAATTTCAACACTTTGTACTGCACTTGCAGCGGTATTTATGTTCTGCGCCTGCGGTGGCACAACAGTCCCCGTAGAGCAGGAGTTAGGAGCCACAGACCTCTCCGCTCCGCACGTTTACACCAACCCTACGGGCGACGAGTTCCCCATCCTCGCGTGGTTCTCACTCTTGGGCGACCAAGTGACCAAGGAGCGTTACGAGGAGATGGCCGAGGCGGGATTCAACATCTCGTTCTCGCACTTCGGCACGGCCGAGCAGGTCGAGCAGGCGCTGGAGGCATCAACAGGTACGGGCGTAAAGATTCTTATCACCTGCGCCGAGATGTACGACGATACGGAGAATGCCGTAAAGCGTTTCCGCCACCATCCGCAGACCGCTGGTTACTTCCTGCGTGACGAGCCTACGGGTGCCGACTTCCCGGCATTGGCTAATCTGGCCGAAAGTATTCGCAGAGCCGATGACACGAAGTTGCTATACCTCAATCTATTCCCCAACTATGTGTCACCAGCACATCTGGGAGCAGAGTCATACGCCGCACACGTAAAGCAGTTTATCGAGCAGATAAAGTTGGGTATGGTGTCGTTTGACCACTACCCCGTAGTCTTTGACGGTGTAAGACGCGATAACTTCTACGCCAACTTGGAGGATGTGGCCGCAGAGTCAAAGAAAGCGGGCGTACCCTTCTGGGCATTCTCGCTCTCGACGGCCCACTACCCATATCCCGTAGCCAATCGCGGAGCAATGCGTTTGCAGATTTTCACCAACCTTGCTTATGGTGCACAAGGAATACAATATTTTACATATACCAATCCCGGCACCGAGACGTGGGACTTCCATAATGCACCGATTGACACCAACAGCCAACGCACCGAAGTGTGGGACCGCGTAGCCGAGATTAACCACGAGGTGCAGACCTTGAAGGATGTATTCTTGGGTGCCGAGATGATAAAGGTACGTCATACGGGCGAGAACATCCCCGCACAGACCGTTGCGCTTGCCGAGGGTGACCTGCCCGCACAAATCAGCAAGGTGGAGGCCGATGGCGAGGGCGTTGTGGTATCGCAACTCAAGAACGGCACGATGCGTTACTTGATGGTCGTAAACCGCGACATATACCAGCCGCAACGCGTGACCGTGGAGTGCGCAGAGGAGGTGATGCGTTACCTACCCAATGGCAAGGTCGTTCCCGCCGCCACATACTCTCCGTCGCTCTACGTCGAGCCTGGCGATATGTTGCTCTTCGGCTGGAGAGAGAAATTTTAAGTCGACAAAAAAACTCTCACATCCTGCGGGATGTGATATTTTTTTGTTGCTACTATTCCACTGTCGATAACGAGAAGGATAAGAGGAATTTCGAGGATGAATACAACGAAGAAATCACCTTATTATTTCCGTTATACTACTCTGACCACTTGGCCGAGGCAATAGAGCCCGCGGGAAGAGTAAGTGTAAACTCACGCTTTACGCCCTTCACAACAACCTCCTGCGCCTCTTTAGAGCGATTCACAGCAACTACAGCCAACGAGCCATCGGGATTAACAAATGCCGACATCTCGACACCACGCGGCAACTCGGCCTCAACATCCACACACCACGCATCGGGCATAACGACCTTCGAGCAGTGAGCGATATTATAGTAATGACTCTTGCGGTCGAGCGATGCATAGTCGTAGGTCTTTGACGAAATCTCAATCGCGCCAAAGCAGGTACGGCAACCCTTAGGACGGTTGGGCGCACCCTTGTCGTCAAGGATAAGATTCCATAACGTCACACCACGACCGTAGCGGTTGAGCGTACCGATGAAGATTGACGCAAAATCGTTCACAAGGCACTTGCTGAAGTCGTAGTTCCACGTACCGATAGAGGCCTCGGTAAAGAAAATTTCCTTATCGGGATAGGCCTTGTAGATGCGGTCCAACTCCGACACACGACCTCCGTAGTTATGCCAAGCCGAGCCTGCGATATACTTCGATGCCTCACTATCGGCAAAGATATTGAGGGGATAGCCCTGCTGGTCGGGCACGTTGTCGTAATTGTAGTTGTGGTCGAAGGCCCAAATCTTGGCCTTGATACCGTGCTTCTCGAACTCGGGGCCGAGATGGTCACGGATGAAGTCACGCTGCTGCTCCCAACCCATATAGAGCGACATAGAGTTGCCGTGATTGAGCGGCTCATTCTGAACAGTAACGGCATAGATAGGAATACCCTCAGCCTCCATCTCGCCTATCCAGCGCACGAAATACTCGGCGTAATCGGCATAATACTTGGGATTGAGGATACCTGAAGTCCAACTATCGAACGGCTCGCCCGTTTCGTGGTGAATCTTCATCCACTTGGGGCAAGACCACGGAGAGCCCACGATACGCACCGCAGGGTTAATCTCCAAAATGCGCTTCAAGATGGGGAGCAAATCGCGCTTGTCGTACTCGTGCAACTCAAAAAACTCGATACCCTCCTTATCGCAGCAAGTATATTCGTCGAGCGAGAAATCCGACGCACCAATCGAGATACGGATAAAACTCATAGCCATCTGCTCGGGAGAGAAGCACTCTTGCAAGATAGCCTCTCTATCCTCCTCGCTCATCTTCAGGAGGTTATAGCAGGTAGAACCTGTGATGGCAGCACCAAAACCATAGACGGGTTGGCGGTGACTTTCGGGCTTGAGTTGGATAAAATTACCCTCCGAGGGGGCTACATCACGAAGGTCGGCATTGCCGAGTTGTGCAAAGCGGAACTGCTCTTCGCCCTCGCCCGAAGTGACATACACCTCGGCCTTGCGCGGCCCGCACGACAGCACAACAACAGAAAGAAGTACAGCACAGACAATGTGCATACTTTTGAGTAGATTTCTTTTCATAATTTCTTTTATTTAAGGTTAGTATTATATCTATCATTTAATGTTGTAACACTGTTGTCATTACGAAGGAGCATAGCGACTGTGGTAATCTCCTCCATCGAGGAACATAGGGGATTGCCACGTCGGACTAATGTCCTCCTCGCAATGACACAACACCTCCAAACCAATATATTATTTGGCGACAGCGGGGGCAGGTTGTGCATCTAAAGCAAGCACAGGCTCTGGGGCAGGCACATCGCACACCTTCTGCAGACCTCGCTCAGCGGCCAGACGCTCCATTAGGGCGTAAGCCTCGGCATAATCGTTGCGGATTTCGCCATCCAAAATAGCGTTCTTGATGACCTCCTTAATCTCGCCAATGGCGCTGCAAGGCTGCAGGTTGTAACACTTCATAATAATATCGCCCGTAATCGGTGGCTGGAAGTTACGCACTCTGTCGCGCTCCTCCAAATCCTTCATCTTACGACGTACCAACTCGAAATTGGCCAAATAACGCTTTACTTTGGCATCGATGCCCGACGTAATGTCGGCCTCGCACAAGGTCATCAGCGCCTCGACATCATCTCCCGCCTCAAACAGCAGACGACGCACTGCCGAGTCGGTCACCATATCCTCCGAGAGGATAATCGGGCGCAGATGCAAATAGACCATCTTCTGCACGAACTTCATATGCTCGTTCATCGGCAACTTCATACGACGAAATATATCGCGCACCATCTTCGAGCCCAAAACTTCGTGCTGATGGAATGTCCAACCAATCTTCTTATCGTAGGCTTTGGTCAGCGGCTTGGCAATATCGTGCAGAACAGCAGCCCAGCGCAACCACAAATCATCGCTCTTGCGGGCTACATTATCCAGCACCTTCAGCGTATGACGGAAATTATCCTTGTGTGCGTGGTTACCTACCCTATCGACACCCTTCAGGCGGTGCATTTCGGGGAATATCAACTCCAGAAGGCCCGTCATCGACAATAAATCGAAACCGATGGAGGGCACGGGCGAGAGGATTATCTTATTGAGTTCGGTCAGGATGCGCTCCTTCGAAACTATCTTTATTCGCTCGCGGTTGCGCACAATGGCATCGAAGGTCTCCTCCTCGATATCGAAGCCCAACTGCGTGGCAAACCTCACGGCTCGCATCATACGCAACGGGTCATCCGAAAAGGTTATGTCGGCATCACAGGGTGTACGGATGATGCAATCCTCCAGGTCGTACATACCCTCAAATGGGTCAACCAACTCACCAAAGCGCTCGCCGTTGAGCGACCACGCCATAGCGTTGATAGTAAAGTCACGACGGCGCTGGTCATCCTCCAACGTACCGGGCGCGACCACAGGCTTGCGAGAATCCTGCGTATAGGACTCCTTGCGTGCTCCGACAAACTCCACCTCGGCACCATAAGCGCGCACCATAGCCGTACCAAAGGTCTTGAAAACCGACACTTTGCCCTTGACCTCACGGCCCAGCGCCTCAGCAACCTCGATACCGCTACCCACCACGACAACATCAATGTCGGTAGAGGGACGGCGCAGATAGTAGTCGCGCACATAGCCGCCAACGACATAGGCCTCGACGCCCAGCGCATCGACAATGCGTGAAATCTTGCGGAACACAGGGTTCGACAACGGTGCAAATTCTTCTGCCATAGACTATTACTTCACAGTCGAAGCCAAGCAACGACGATATAGTTGAACAGTATTTTCCAAACCATAATAGAGCGCATCGGCGATAAGGGCATGACCAATCGATACCTCGTCACACCACGCTATACGCTCGGCAAAATAGGTCAGATTCTCCAGGCTCAAGTCGTGACCAGCATTGAGGCCCAGACCCACTCGGCGAGCAGCCTCGGCAGCCTCGACATAGGGGGCAATGGCGGCCTCACGGTCGGCCTTATAACCCGAAGCATAGGCCTCGGTATAGAGTTCTACACGCTGTGCACCACACTCCTTGGCAGCCTCAACCATCTCGACCACAGGGTCCACAAAGATTGAAGTACGGATGCCCGCCTCGTTGAAACGGCCACACACATCAACCAGGAACGAGCGATTGCGAATGGTATCCCAACCTGCATTCGAGGTGATAGCGTCCTCGGCATCGGGCACCAACGTCACCTGCGCGGGCTTAACCTCCAGCACAAGGTCGATAAAACTCGGGATGGGATTACCCTCAATGTTGAGTTCTGTCGTGATGACGGCCTTCAAATCCCTCACATCGGAGTAACGGATATGGCGGGCATCGGGACGCGGATGGACCGTAATACCCTCACCTCCGAAACGCTCGATATCGAGCGAAGTGCGTACCACATTAGGCACATCGCCACCACGCGAGTTGCGCAGGACTGCAATCTTATTGACGTTTACACTCAATTTTGTCATAAAATACCTATATTTGCATAATTAATTGCCACTTACACAGGCGACCCCGTGGCCCGAAAATTGACTCAGCGAGTGAGTTTTTGTCGGGTTACGTCGCCGTTGGCGACGTAAAGTTACTCATTTTTTTCGACTTGAAGATGAAAATTTTACTTTTTTCGCGGCCACAGATTGCACCATCGGCCGCCGACATCGAAAGAATCTTCTCGCTCATCGAGCGTTACGGATTCGATTTTGCGATAAATCAGGAGTTTGCCACCGTTGTCGAAAAGCAAACATCCCGCAAAATTGAGGCCGAAAAAATATACTCCTCATCGACGGGCGAGCAACCCGCCGAGAGTGTTATGCTCTGCTGCGGAGGCGACGGCACGCTGCTCGAGGGCGTACACCGACTCCACAACAAAAATACCATTGTCGCAGGTATCAATTTCGGGCACTTGGGATTCCTCACAACGGCCACCCGCGAAGGCGTTGAGCCGCTGTTCGAGGATATCGCTATGGGCCGCCTGCACATCCGCCCCCGCACGATGTTGCAGATAGAGGGAATAAACCAGTGCGATGAGGTGGTGACGGCGCTGAACGAGGTGTCGGCACAACGTCTTGAGGCTACGATGTTGAAGGTCGTAGCAAAGGTTGATAATCAGGTAGTTGCGCAATACAATGGCGATGGCGTGATTGTCGCCACACCCACAGGCTCAACGGCCTATTCGTTGAGCGCAGGAGGCCCCATCGTAGCCCCCGAGTGCGGTTGTTTTCTGATTACTCCACTCGCACCCCACAACTTCGGAATGCGCCCCGTAGTAATACCCGATACAGCCGTCATAGAACTTGAAATTCACGCTCGCCACGGCGAGGCGATGTTGTCGGTAGATAACCGCACCTACCGCATAGGTGACGACCAGAAAATCGTCATACGACGCTCGGCAGAAAGAATTTTATTGGCTACGCCGCACAATATTACGTTTTACGAGACGTTACATAGTAAACTGATGTGGGATGTGGATATAAGAAATTAGACAAAAACGCAGAGATGAACTGTTATTGCAAACATCGGGAGGTCACATTTCTGTCGCCACCCGATTTACGGCCTTAGGCCGTATTTGCAAGTCTGACCCACCCCCTAATCCCCCGCCTCAGGCAGGGGACTTTGGTCGCCCTGACAGGCTCCGAAAAAGGAAGAAATATGTATTTTCTACGTTTTACGAGACGTTACATAGTAAACTGATGTGGGATGTGGATATTAGGAATTAATAATTCAATTTTTTGGCGATTTTGAGTTCGATAACAAGCCGCAAAAGGGCCATTTATAAATAAAAACTACGTTTTTCTTTAGTATCCGAGTAAAAATGCCTATATTTGCAAGTTATATGACCGATATGAGAAATATTCCACAACATATTGCCATCATTATGGATGGTAACGGACGTTGGGCCAAACTGCGCGGCAAGGAGCGTGGTGAGGGCCATTTTGCAGGTATGGAAGCACTGCAACGAACTGTTTACAACGCCGCCAACTTGGGCGTGAAGTATCTGACGGTATATGCCTTCTCGACAGAGAATTGGGGCCGTCCGCAAGCCGAGGTAGATGGTTTGATGGAGTTGGTTTGTACTGGCGTAGAGATGCATACACCCGAACTCAAGAAGCAGGGCGTAAGCGTTAAGATTATAGGCAACAAGAGCCGTTTCTCGCAGAAGGTGAATGAGGCTTTGGCAAGAATCGAGGGCCACACCGCAGGTGGAGAGCGTATGACGCTTGTCTTGGCATTGAACTACTCATCGCGTAGCGAGATTGTAGCCGCAACAAAGGAGTTGGCACGCAAAGTGAAGGAGGGCGAGATTCAGGCAGAGGATATTGACGATAAGATGATTTCGGCATCGCTCTATACTGCCGAGATGCCCGACCCCGACCTTATAATCCGTACCAGCGGCGAGTATCGCTTGAGCAACTTCCTGATGTGGCAGGCTTCGTATGCCGAGTTTTATTTTACCGACGTACTGTGGCCCGACTTCAACAACGAGGAGTTGGAGAAGGCCATCGAGGCTTTCTCGGCACGAGACCGTCGATATGGTTTGGTTAAGTAGAGTTGAAATTTTTGATTTATAATGAGATACGTTATTAAAACATTGGTTGCAACGGTTGCGTTGTTTATGATGGCAGCGCCAACTTTTGCCCAACAAGCAGATACCTTGAAGAGTGACCGCACGACAAAGACTGAGGCGGAGAAACCCGAAAAGGAGACGTTTTATTTTGACGAGAATGCTCCGATGATGCAATCGGACGCCACACCTCGCTTGTACTATATCCGCAACGTAAACATTCACGGTGTTGAGTATCTCAACCCCGATTTGTTGCGTTCAAGCGCAGGACTTATACCTGGTGACTCGCTCTACTTGCCGAGTTCGTATATTTCTAACGCCGCAAGCCGCTTGTGGTCACAGCGTTACTTCTCGGATGTAAAGATTGGTGCTACGATAGAGGGCGACAGCCTCGATTTGGAGGTATTCCTGCAGGAGCGCCCCCGAGTATATCGCTGGGAGATTATAGGCCCAGGTATGAGCCGCAGTAAGCAAAAGGAACTCATCGAGGAGCAACTCAAACTGCAGCCGGGTACCGAGTTGTCGGACTACGTTATCGACAAGAACGAGAAGTTGCTCAAAAAGTACTACTCTGACAAGGGTTTCCGCAACGCAAAGGTATCGACATCGATTACCAACGACACGTTGATGAAGAACGCCGTGAACGTAACGTTCCGCGTAGACCGCAACGCCAAAGTGAAGATAGGCTCTATCACATTCGAGGGTAATGAGCAGTTCCCCGAAAAGCGTTTGCGCAAGGCATTCAAGAAGACTCACCAGCGCTCGTTGAACTTCTTCCGCAGTACCAAACTCAAGGAGGATGATTACAAGGAGGATAAAAACCTATTGTTAGACTTCTATAACGCACGCGGTTATCGTAATGCAACAATCCTTTCGGATTCGATTTACGACATCGACAACGAGCGCATAGGCATCCACATCAAGGTTGACGAGGGTAACAAGTTCTATATCCGCGACGTCAAGTGGGTAGGTAACTCGGTATATGCTACGGAGGATTTGCAGCGTCTGTTCAGCGTCAAGAAGGGTGACACATACGACAAGAAGTCGATGCACAAGAAGTTGGGTATCGGCCGCGAGATGGACCCCGACCAGGAGTCAGTTTCGACACTCTACCAAAATAGAGGTTACCTGATGTCGCAGATTGAGCCATCGGAGATTGTCGTAGGTGCCGACTCTATCGATATGGAGATTAAGATTTTCGAGGGTAAGCCCTTTACCATCAACGAGGTGGGCATCTCGGGTAACACCAAGGTCGATGACGAGGTTATCCGTCGCGAGTTGAGTGTCTATCCCGGACAGTTGTACGACCGCTCGCAGTTGATGTACACCATCCGTCAGTTGATGAATATGGGCCACTTCGATGCCGAGCAGATGGAGCCCGACATCCAGCCCGTATCGAACGACTTGGTAAATATCAACTTCCCATTGGTGGAGGCCGCCAGCGACCAATTCAACATCGCAGGTGGTTGGGGTGCAGGCTCATTTGTGGGCTCGGTGGGTATTACGCTCAACAACCTCTCGACACGCAACCTCTTCCGCAAGGGTAAGTGGACTCCCTATCCTATGGGACAGAATCAGAAGTTCTCGATTTCGGGACAGACCAACGGTACATACTACAAGGCTCTGTCGGTTAGTTTCACCGACCCTTGGGTGGGTGGTCGCAAGCCTAATTCTTTGAGCGTATCGGCACATATCTCGGAGCAGAACAATGCATATTACATCTGGCAGTCGGCAACGATGTACTTCCGTTCGTTGGGTGTCGCAGCAGGTTTGGGTAAGCGTTTGCAGTGGCCCGACCCCTACTTTACACTCTATATGGAGGGACAGTATCGCCGTTACGCCTTGAACAACTGGAACTACTTCATTATGAAGGACGGTGTGGCTAACGAACTCTCGGCAAAGGTTGTCTTCGGACGCTCGACTGTAGACCAGCCCATCTATCCTCGTCGTGGTTCTGATTTCTCGGCAACCGTGACATTCACACCCCCCTACTCATTGTGGGATGGTCGTGATTATAGCGACGAGACTATGCCCGATAAAGAACGTTACAAGTGGATTGAGTACCACCGCTGGCAGTTGAAGGGCCGTTGGTTCCAGCCAATTACCCGCAACGAGAAATTGGTATTGATGGCTCACGCCGAGATGGGTTACTTGGGCCACTACAACAAGCACAAGTTGTCGCCTTTCGAGCGCTTTGAGGTCGGAGGTGACGGTATGAGCGGTTATACTATATATGGTGTCGACATCATCGGTTTGCGTGGTTACGAGGATGGTGAGTTGGACCCCATCGGTAGCAGTTACTCAATGGCTTACAACAAATACACTATGGAGATGCGCTACCCGCTTATCTTGAAGCCTTCGTCACAGATTTATATGTTGGCGTTCTTGGAGGGTGGTAATGGTTTCAACTCGTGGAGAGAGTTCTCACCGTTCAAGATTAAGCGCTCGGCTGGTATCGGTATCAGAATGTATCTGCCTATCGTTGGTCTGTTGGGTCTCGATTGGGGTTGGGGATTCGATGCTCCTGCGGGCCAGACAAAGCGTAGCGGTAGCCATTTGCACTTCACCATTGGTCAAACTTTCTAACCACAGTGGCGAGATATTTGGAAATTAATTCTTATATTTGTATTTAGTACAAACCTAAAATTACAGAACTATGAGACGATTAATCTTAATTGCGGCCCTCGTAATGGGATTTGTAGCAACAGCAGCGGCGCAGAATTATGCGGTAGTTGATAGTGAGAAAATTTTCAAATCAATCGATGCATACAACCAAGCATTGAAGCAACTCGATGAGTTAGCCGAGAAGTATCAGGGAGAGGTAGATGCCAAATTTGAGAAGGTAGAGAACCTCTACAACGCATATATGCAACGTAAGGCAACTCTGTCGCAGGCGGCACAGAAGGCCAACGAGGACAACATCATCAAGTTGGAAGAGGAGGCTACGAAGTTCCAGGAGTCAATCTTCGGCACCGAGGGTGAGTTGATGAAAAAACGTCTGGAATTGATTCAGCCCATCCAGAAAAAGGTATTTGCCACAATCGAGGAGTATGCCAAGCAGAAGGGCTACGATATGATTATCGACGTGGCACAGAATGCTACGATGCTCTACTACTCAGCAAAGGCCGATAAGACTACCGAACTTATCGCAATACTAAAGGCTGAATAGATTACGTTAGATTAATATAGACAAACAAATAAACAGACACTATTAAAAGAAATTATGAAAAAAGTTTTGAAACTAACCCTTGCGGTAGTATGCGTGATGTTCTCTACATCACTTTTTGCCCAGAAGATGGGACGCATCAACACACAGGAGATTATCTTGAGTATGAACGAGTACAAAGAGGCTCAGACACAGATGGAGTCTTACCAGAAGGAACTCTCTGCACAGGCCGAGACAATTCAGGTTGAGTACAATACAAAGATGCAGGAGTATCAGAAGAACTTTGATACTATGACCGACGCTGTAAAGCAACTCAAGGAGAAGGAGTTGACAGATTTGCAGACTCGTTTCCAGGAGTTCCAGCAGATGGCTCAGCAGGATTTGCAGAAGAAGTATAGCGACTTGATGGCCCCCATCGAGAAGAAGGCTATCGAGGCTATCAACGAGGTATCGAAGGCTGGTGGTTACGCTGTAGTATTCGATATGTCGGCTGGCCCTATCATCTACTTCGATGAGGCTTCAGTTATCGACATCAGCGGTGATGTTAAGACAAAGTTGGGCGTATCGGCAACTGCTACACCCGCACAGTAATAGCGCAGAGCGAATAGTAATATTGTTATAGATTATGCATCGGCCTCCGAGTGAGGTCGATGTTTTTTTGTGTAAAAAGGCGATATATCAGCAGAAAAATTCGTATCTTCGCAAAACAACTTAAGACAAAATCAAAACATTATGAAAAAGATAATTTCATTCGCCGCATTGGCTCTACTGCTTGCGACAGCATCACTTACCGCATCGGCTCAAGAGATGATGCACATATATCCCAGAACCATCAAGTCGGGACCATTCAAGACAGGGCATATTCAGGGCATTGCCGTAGATACCAAGAAGGGCTACGTCTATTACTCCTACACCACAATACTAATCAAGACCGACCTGCAAGGCAACATCATCGGTTCGGTGACGGGACTTTTGGGCCACTTGGGCGACTTGGATTTCAATCCGCAGGATGGTCGCGTTTACGGCTCATTGGAGTACAAGAACGACGCCATAGGCAAGGGCATCTTGAAGGCCGAGAAGAGCAGTTTCAAGCCAAACAATGCATTCTACATCGCCATATTCGATGTGGACCGCATCACACGCGAGGGTATGAGTGCCGAGAAGGATGGCATTATGACTACGGTACACCTCTCAACTGTGGTGGATGATTACTTGGATGTCGTAGAGTTGGACAACGGCAAGTGGGAGCATCGCTTGGGTTGCAGTGGAATCGACGGTGTGGCCTTTGGACCAAAGTTCGGCAAGAAGGGTGGCAAGCAGTTGCTAACCGTAACATACGGCATATACAGCGACCACAAACGTTCGGACAACGACTATCAGGTGCTGTTGCAATACGACGTAAAGAAGTGGAAGAAGTATGAGCGTCCGCTCTCACACGAGAATATGCACCGCGAGGGCCCTGCTCGACCCGACGGAGAGTATTTTGCCTACACGGGCAACACGAATTACGGTGTACAGAATATTGAGTATGACGAGGATTTGAAGGTGTGGTGGTTAGCCGTTTATGCTGGCTCAAAACCTCAATTCCCCAACTATAACCTCTTCGCCGTAGATGGCACAGCAAAGCCAGTGAAGAGCGCTTTGAAGGGTGTGCCATACATCGACAAGGCCAACACACTAACTTTGTGGGATAAGGGCGAGCAGGATGCAAAGACAGGCATCAGAGGCTGGCGATTTGGCGTCGGCTCTACGGGTATAGCATACTTGGGTAAGGGTATGTACTACTTCTCGCACAACCACTCTTCTAACGAGGGTCAGGGCAGCAACATCCGCCTCTACAACATTGGCGGAATTGAGAGTTCAACTCCTATGTTCTATCAAGTAAAATAACCACTCTCGATGGACCGCGAAGCAGCCATAGCCGAGGTGGATTGGTACCGCACCCTTGTACGCCGACGCATAGAGCGTTGGGGTGTGACGTTGCCGCCCAAAGCGAGGGCTATGCTCACGGAGAATATGGATGAGGTTGTGTCACGAAAATCGTCGCTGCAATTCAAGCCCGAGAAGGAGGGATACTACATAGGTGAGGTCGATGAGGAGGGCCTAAGACAAGGCTACGGCATCTACACCCGCACCACAAAGAAGCCAGACCGCTGGACTATGCAGGCGGGCCGCTGGGTAGAGAACTGCCCGATAGGTACGCACACGCTCTACGAATCGGATTGTCCCGACTCTCACCACTACTTGGCCGCCGTATATTTCAGCGGCGAGAGACGCAAGGCGAAGGGTACAATCGGCTTTTCGCTCTCGGAGGCGGGCATCAACACCAAGCAACGACAATATAAGCGATATGAGTATTTCTCGCTCTCGACATTGGTCGTCGGCTCGGCAATGGTGTTTGTTTTTCTGTTGGCACTGACGCGCAACGCGAAAATCAGCCTTGCGGGAGTTATCGTTGTCGCACTACTATATCTGATTAGTTACATCAGAGGCCGCCAATAACATCTTCGGCGGCCTCTTTTCTTACAAAAACATATTATTAATTAGCCTTTTACGCAAGCACGAAATCGATGAGGGCTTGGGCACACTCCTTGGGCTGCTCGATGAAGCCCATATGGCCCGACTCCTCCAACCACGCAACCTCGGCCTGCGGATTCTTCGCAATAAACTCCTCGGCCGCCTCGACAGGGATGTAACCATCCTGCTTACCCAAGATGAAGAGTTGGCGGACGGGGCTATTTTTCAGCATCTCGTTCTGGTCCTTACGCTCAATCATACCACCCAGCAGAGCAACTATGCCCTCATCTTCGGTGATATGTACCTGCTCGACCAAATCGTCGATATACGACTTCAAGCGGCGACGGTTCTGCTCGGCAAAGCCTGCCTCGGGAGCGACACGCGCCAACACATCCTTCTTACCCGCACGCACCAAAGCAATCTCGCGACGACGGTTCTCGCGCTTAACATCGGTATCGGGATTAGGCGACGAACTCAACAGCACAACGCCATCCAAACGCTCGGGGTAGGCCGCACAAAAGGCCAGCGACACATAGCCACCCATAGAGTGGCCAACCATCGTAACGCGCTCAATGCCCAACGCATCCAACATATCGCGCAACACCTCGGCTACCATCTCCATTGTATGCACCTCGCCCTTGACCTCCGATATGCCGTGACCGGGAATATCTACGGTAATGACTCTAAAGTGGGGAGTCAGCAGCGGCAGGAAATCTTCCCACACATACATCGACTCCAAATATCCGTGCAGCAACACCACACACTTCTCGCCAACGCCCGAATCGGCTATATGCAAGGCTGTAGAGCCAGCCATCAAAAATCTCTCCTTCATCGCAAATCGAAAATTTATAAAGCGCATCGCCCAAACGATGCCCTTAAGATTATTTACAGCGTAAAATTACACAAAAAAAATGCGAAATTAAAATTTCTCCCTCGCAGATTGGTCCATTGCCACAGGTTAGAGGGAAAATAATTTGTTTGTCGATGGAAATATTCGTATTTTTGAAACATATTTGGGTTGATGTTTTTAAGTCTATGCGCCGTGATATAATTATGGTACGTTGCTTGCTTAACCACCCAAGCCTAAAGAGCAAACAGTGAAGATGAAAATGGAGAGAGTCATAAGAATGGTAGTCGTCATATCGTTGGGCATACTATGCTCGGCGTGTAGCGTCACGCGCAAACTCTCACCAGGCGAATACTTCCTGCAACGTGTAGAGATTGAGGACGACAAGCAGACACCCAAAAAGGAACGTATAAACTCCACCACGCTCGAAGAGTATGTCCGCCAAAGCCCCAACAAACGATTCTTGGGCACTAACTTTTATGTATGGGCCTACAACCTGGCCAACCCCAACAAGGATAATTGGTGGAACAATCTAAAGCGCAAGGTGGGCGAGGCGCCTGTATTGCTCGATACGTTGCTCACCGAGAAGAGCGCGCAGAATCTTAAAACATATATGGACTCACGAGGATACTACTCCTCGCAGGTGGAGTACTCGATAGATACAACCCGTCGCCATAAGCGCGCCATCGTCAGTTTCAAGACAACACAGAATACGCCTTATCGTATTAAGAGTATATCGTACGACTTCCGCGACAATCAATTAGCCCCCATAATAGAGTCCGACACTATATCGTCGCTTCTGAAAGTAGGCAACATATTCGATATTACGGTTCTCGACAAGGAGCGCCAGCGCATAGCATCGCACCTAAATGACCGAGGCTACTACAATTTCTCGATTAATAACATCGAATATCGTGTCGATACGCTCGGTAACAACCGCGAAGCAAACATCCGTATGATTGTAAAGCGCAACATCACGGGCTACGACGAGCGCGGACGTGCCATAATGGACAACAACCGCCTGTTCCGTATTACCGAGATTAACGTGATGCCCGAATATGACCCCGCAACCGAGCGAGAAGTGGCATCACGGAGGATGGTCGATACGACATTCTATCAGGGCTTAAACATAATCTCCGAAGGTAAGCCCAACGTGCGCCCCGCAGTATTGCGCACAGCCATCCCGCTCTCGCCTAACACACTCTACAATGCTTCGCAGGTCGAGAGAACATACGGCGAAATTATGTCGCTCGGCTACTTCAAGAGCGCGCGAATAGCATTCGAGGAGTTGCCACGAGGAGTAGATGACTCGCTGATGGTGAACTATGCAGGCGACGGTCGTGCAGCATACTCGCCTCGTCGTTTTGACGACATCAAGGAGAGTTATCTGCGTTGTCACATCCTCTGCTCGCCGACGCTCAAGCAGGGCGTAAACGTGGAGTTGGAGGGTAGCACAACATCGAGTTTCTACGGCGCATCGGCTACGGTAGGTTACCAGAATCGCAACCTATTTAGAGGAGTGGAGACTCTCAACACATCGGTTACATTCGGATATGAGTATATGAAGGCCCCCAACACCTCGAAACGAAATGCCAACGAGTTGGGCTTTGCCGTAGGATTGTCGTTCCCGCGATTTATCCTGCCTTTCAGACTCTCGACACGCAACATCAATATGCCTCGTACCAAGGTCGAGGTGTCGTATAACTATCAAGACCGCCCCTACTATCGTCGCGACCTGTCGCGTGCAACGTGGACCTACTCGTGGAGAAGTAAGAATGGCCACGACTCATATCAGGTGCGCCCGATAGATATAAATTGGATTAATGTAGGTTATATGAACAACGAGTTCTTCAACTCGCTCAGAAACGAATATCTGCGACAGAGTTACCGCACACAGGCTATCGTTGGCTTGTCGGGCTCGTACACCTACAACGACCAGAACCAAAACATCGGAGGCAACACCACGCTATTGCGCGTAAACTTCGAGTCGGCCGGTAACCTGATGAATCTGATTGGCCGCACCTTCTCGGACCGAACAGACGAGGGTTATTACAACGTATTGGGCGTAAGATTCTCGCAGTATGTGCGTGGCGACGTAAGTCTCAGCCACAAGATTGTATTGGGCGAGAAGACCGCTCTGGCGGGTAGAATATTCGCAGGCGTTGGTGTGCCATACAACAACTCGAGCGCATTGCCTTTCGACCGTCTGTTCTACGTCGGTGGTAGCAATAGTATGCGAGGCTGGGCACCCCGTACTTTAGGACCGGGCAACACCCCCGCCGAGGATACCCCCTACCCTGTGCAGATGGGCGATATGCGTTTGGAGGCCAATGCCGAGTTCCGTTTCCCGATATGGGGAATGTTCCACGGCGCTACGTTTGTCGATGTGGGTAACGTGTGGTACTTGGGCCGCGACAAAACGCAGGTGCCAGCCGACGGCGTATTCCACTTCGACAAGTTCTATAACCAGTTGGGTATGAATACAGGCTTGGGCCTTCGTATAGATATCACATTCGTTATTTTGCGTCTTGACTGGGGTATCCAACTCCACAACCCCAACCGCCCCGAGGGCCAACGATGGATTCACGACTTCCGTTGGAAAAACACCGCCCTGAACTTCGGTGTCGGTTATCCGTTCTAACTCTTTAACATACAAATACACTGAGCACTTATTAAAATCGGTTTATTATATGACTTTACTATCATCTTTGTCTCAATTTAACGGGACTGCTAATGAAGACAAACTACTACAAAAGTTCAACAGCCTTGCTCCCGTTTTTTTTGTATGGTGGATATATCGAAGTTGGTGATGAATTTAAGATTTATATTAAAACCGTAGAGTTCTATTTTCATAGCGAAACGACTGAAGGAATACACGACCCTATAGTCTATCATCGCAACGGAAAAGGCCTTGACATCGTTCCTTATTTTCCCATTATGACATTACACGCCCATAATTCAGGTTTTGATATTACATTCGAAAGTCCAGCAGGAGAATACAGAGCATCGGCCCTTATTCGTGCTTATGAAGTAAAAGATAAAGATGGTAATTATTTCA
>JAZOVT010000021.1:0-7282 GCA_045658845.1 Alistipes sp. | reverse complement strand
TAACAAAAAAGCCGCCGACACTCTCTGTCGGCGGCTTATCATAAACCCAATATCTAAAAGATATTACAACTCCTCGATGTAAAGATTGCGGAACTCGATAGGTCCACCCTCGCTCTGGAGTGCGATGTAACCAGACTCGGTTGTAGTTGTACACTCGTTCTGCAACTGACCGTTGATGTAAACTGTAACCTTCTTACCCTCGCAGATAATCTCAGCCTCGTTCCACTCGCCAACGGGCTTCTCGAAATCACCATTGCGGTCCTTAACGGGGAACTCGCCCACACACTCAATCTCCGAAATCTTTGAGCCGCCGAGCATTACATAATCACCAGCCTTACCACTGCAAAGTTGGCACTCGATAGCGTTAGGCCATACCTTATCGCCATCCTGAACACGGTGGAAGATACCACTATTAGTACCCTCACCAATCCAACGCCACTCAACGTGCATCTTATAGTTGCCATACTTCTCGGCAGTACGCATATAACCAAAGGGCTGGCCTACGATATGGATATTACCATCCTTAACACCATAAACCTCCGAAGTGGGGACATTGCTATTAGCATCCAAAACGCACACCCAACCTGTAAGGTCCTTACCATTGAAAAGTTGCTTTTTACCACCGCAGCAGCAAGAGGTCATAACGGCAGCAACCATAATAGCCGCAAGAATAAATTTCGCTTTCATCTTATTAATGTTTTTCAGTTTAATGTTCTTCTGCAAAAATAGACAATTATTCGAAATATACTACACATCTTACACTCTTTTTGCGTATATTTGCAATGTTTTCGCCCGACAAAAGGAATAATAGAGGGCAAAACACTACTAAAAAGCAATATAAATTTAATAAAAGATAATTATGAGACGATTTTTTACACTCGTTGTCGCACTGTTTTTGTGCGGCTCCGCAATGGCTTTCAACCGCGAAACGGTAGCCATCCATAGCAATGCTATGAACAAGGATATTACTATCACAGTATTACTTCCCGAAGGTTATCACGAGAAGAAGGATTTACCCGTAGTCTATTTGTTGCACGGTCACGGCGACAACCACACGGCTTGGGACACAAAGGGACAGACAGGTCCTTTGGCCGACCTTTACAACACCATCATCGTTATGCCCGACGGTGGTGTAGATAGTTGGTATTGGGATAGCCCCGTCAATGAGTCTAACAAATATGAGACTTTTGTAACCAAGGAGATTATCTCATACATCGACTCACACTACAAGACAAAGGCCGACCGTACGGCTCGTGCTATTACAGGTTTGTCGATGGGTGGTCACGGTGCATTGTACTTGGCATTGCGCCATCAGGACCTCTTTGGTGCTGCTGGTAGCACATCGGGCGGTGTAGATATTCGTCCTTTCCCGAAGAATTGGGGAATGTCGAAGTGGTTGGGCACAATAGAGGAGCAGCCCGAGAATTGGGAGAAATATACCGTAATCAATATGGTGGATTTGCTCAAGCCTAACTCGCTGAAACTCATCATCGACTGCGGTACAGAGGATTTCTTCTATCAGGTAAACTGCAACCTTCACAACAAATTGATGGAGGCAGGCATCCCTCACGACTTTTATGTTCGCCCCGGTGTTCACAATTGGGACTATTGGCGCAACTCTATAAAGTATCAGATGTTGTTCTTTAACGACTACTTTACAAAGGCTGCACAGAGTGCAAAATAAAATAACCTACAACAACGATGAAGAGACTATTATTGATATTACTCTCGCTTTTATGTGTAGCAAGCGTTTATGCGACACAAGAGAGAGAGGACGTGAGAAAGAAGAATCGCTATGAGTTGGCAGAGCGATTTACTGCAAGCAAGTTGCAGAATATGCTGTTCTCAACGACTGTAGACCCTCATTGGTTTAAGTCGGGTGAGAAGTTTTGGTATAGTTACAAGACCAGCGAAGGCACAAAGTGGTATATCGTAGACCCTGCAACACGCAAAAAGGAGGAGTTGTTTGACCACAACCGCTTAGCAGCCGAACTGACCGAGATAGTAAAAGACCCTTACATCGCAGCACAATTACCTATACGTAATTTGGACGTGGAGGAGGATGGCAGGACATTCACCTTTGAGGTAACATCGACTCAGGATGCCAAGCCGAAACCACTTTCAAAGGAGGATTCATTGGCTGGCAAGAAACCAAAGAAAGTGAGCGGCAAGGAGATTTTCTACTTCTCATACGACAGTAAAACAAAGAAATTGACTCACCTGACCGATAAAGAGAAAGAGACAAAGCAACTTGGTTGGGCTTCGGTATCGCCTGATGGTAAGACCGTAATCTACTCAAAGGACTTGAATCTTTACCGTATGTCACGCGAGGACTATGAGAAATTAAAGAAAGACGAGAAGGATACAACTGTTGTAGAGATTCAGATTACTACCGACGGAGTTGAGGGCTTCGGATATGGAGAGCCTTACAGTATGCTCAACACCGATACATTGTTGAACGGAAAGCGTAGAGGGGTATCGGTTATATGGTCGCCCGACTCTCGTTATTTCGCAACGATTCTGACCGATGAGCGTAACGTAAAACCTCTTTGGGTAATCAACGCTTTGGCAAACCCTCGTCCCACATTGGAGACATATCGCTATCAGATGCCCGGCGAGAAGGAGTCACCCATATATCATCTATATCTGTTCGATATGCAGGACAACTCACGCAAAGAGATTCAAACGGGCCGATTCAAGGACCAGCGACTCTCGATAGGATATCGCCCCAGAAAGCATAAACAGCGTCATATGTACGACCAGCCTTGGGTATGGTTGGGTGACGAAAATCGTTTCTTTGTCACTCGTTCAAGCCGCGATTTACATCGTATAGATATTTGTTCGTACACAATCGGTCAGGATACATTGCGTCCGATAATCGAGGAGCGAATGAATACATACATCGAGGTTCGTCCGTTGGCGGCAGTTGACAATGGCAAGGAGGTAATACAATGGAGTGAGCGCGACGGTTGGGCACATCTCTATCTATATAGTGGCGATGGCGAATTAAAGCGCAAACTTACCGAAGGCCCTTGGCACGTTCACGAGATTTTGAAGGTGGATGAGAAGAAGCGTGTGGTTTATTTCACTGGTATGGGCCGCGAGAAGGGTGAAAACCCCTACTACCAGCACCTTTACTCGGTAAGTCTCGACGGTGGTGAGGTCAAGAAGTTGGATGAGGGTAACTTCTTCCACACTCCGATGGTGGATGATGCGTGTCGCTACTTTGTGGATAACTATTCACGCGTAGATACTATTCCCGAGACGGCTCTCTACGACTGCTTGGGTAACAAGTTGCTCACTTTGGAGACAAGTGATTTTTCGCAGTTATTGGCAAACGGCTATCGCTTCCCCGAGACTTTTACGGTTAAGGCGGCGGATGGCGTAACGGACCTCTATGGTGTAATGTACAAGCCTTTCGACTTTGACACTACGAAGGTATACCCTATCGTTGACTATGTATATCCTGGCCCGCAGGTTGAGGCTACACAATATCCTTACACACGAATGAGCGTTCGCACCGACCGCTTGGCACAGGCTGGATTTGTGGTTATTACGGTAGGTAACCGAGGTGGCCACCCCGACCGTTCGAAGTGGTATCACAACTATGGTTACGGCAACTTGCGCGACTATGGTTTGGCTGACCAGAAGGCTGCAATCGAACAGTTGGCTGCTCGCCACGACTACATAGACATCAACCGTGTAGGTATTCACGGACACTCGGGAGGTGGTTTTATGTCAACAGCGGCTATTCTGCAATACCCCGACTTCTTCAAGGCGGCAGTATCGTGCGCAGGTAACCACGACAACAAGATTTACAACCGTTGGTGGAGTGAGACACATCACGGCGTTAAGGAGCAGGTGAGCGACAAGGGCGATACTACGTTTGTTTACCGAATCAGCAGCAACCCTGAAATTGCTCGTCGTCTGAAAGGTCATTTGATGCTTGTTCACGGTGAGATTGACAACAATGTTCACCCTGGAAACACATCGCGCGTTGCTGACGCACTGATTCGTGCAAACAAGCGCTTCGATATGTTGTATCTGCCGACACAGCGTCACGGATTTGGCGATATGAACGAGTATTTCTATTGGCGAATGGTAGATTACTTTACCGACTATCTGATTGACGGCAGAGAGACCGAAGTCGATATTCCGCAGAGATAGGCAAAACTCAATACAAACAAATAAGGTTGTCCAAAAGGACAACCTTATTTGTTTTCATATACAATTGTTTCTTTTATATCTCGTGAGAGAGTGATGGTGGAACTGCCCCACTCATATCGAAATCACCCCAACGCTCGGCTACATAGTCGAGCGTTGAGTTTATCTCATCAACGTCGTACAACGTAACCAACTTAAGGCGTGTCTGCTTGAAATCGGGAAGGCCCTTGAAATAATTAGACAAATGGCGACGCATCTCCAGGATGCCTACCTTATCGCCCTTTATCTCGATTGACTTTGCCAAATGCTGCTTGGCAATAGCAACGCGCTCCACAACAGATGGTTGCGGCATCACCTCGCCCGTCTGCATAAAATGCTTAACCTCCTGAAAAATCCACGGGCGGCCATAGGTGGCACGGCCAATCATTACGCCATCGACGCCATAATCGTCGAACATCTGCTTGGCCTTGGGGCCAGAATCGATATCACCATTACCGATGATGGGTATTTCGATTGAGGGGTGGTGCTTAACCTCGCCAATCAAAGTCCAATCGGCCTCACCACGATACATCTGCGAACGAGTACGACCGTGAATAGTCAGGGCCTTGATGCCTGTATCCTGCAGTCGCAGGGCAATATCCATAATATTCTTTGAATCCTCATCCCAGCCAAGACGAGTCTTTACGGTAACGGGCGTTTGCACAGCCTCGACTATCTGGCGTGTCATCTCAACCATAAGCGGCACATCGCGCATCATACCCGAGCCTGCACCTCGACCTGCAATCTTCTTTACGGGGCAGCCGAAGTTAATGTCGATAAAATCGGGGTGTGCCGTCTCGGCTATGCGGGCGGCCTCGACCATAGGTTCAATCAAATGGCCATAAATCTGGATACCAACAGGACGCTCCTGCTCGTCGATGTTGAGTTTGGCGCGTGACTTCCACGCATCACGTATCAAACCATCGGACGAGATAAACTCCGTCGTAACAACATCTGCCCCAAAACGCTTACACATATAGCGGAACGAGGGGTCGGTAACATCCTCCATCGGAGCCAAAAAGAGTGGCTGCTGCCCTAAATCAATATCTCCTATTTTCATTTTGCAAATTTCAAGATATCACTACGTTATGTGCGACTCTGATTGCAAAGACTGACCACGCCGCAACACCAAAATATAATATCTCACTCTAAAAAACGGTTTAATATGACAAAGATACTAATATTTATATGAAAAATCGCTATTTTTGCACGCGATAAGTCGTCACAGGCTGTATGTTGCAACAAAAAACAATAAATAAAAAGACTAAAATATGTTCAATTTTTTTCTTCAGACCGAGCCACAAGTGGAAAATTTGATTGTACCCGACAGTGTACAGAAGGCTCGTTTTACTCAAGCCGTAACAGAGTTGGCAAATATCGACATCAAAGATGTATGGCAACAGATGGTAGAGTGGATGATATGGACTGGAATAAAGGTTTGTATCGCACTCGTTGTCTTCTACATAGGTCGTTGGTTATTAGGCAAATTCTTTAGAATTGTCGAGGCGTTCTTGTCTCGTCGCAAGATTGACCTTGCGTTGCGCTCATTTGCAATCACTGCGACAAAGGTATTGGGTTACGCGGCTCTGTTTATCATAATATTCAATATCCTCGGATTTGAATCATCGTCGGTATTGGCAATTTTTGCATCGATGGGTTTGGCCATAGGTATGGCATTGAGCGGCACATTGCAGAACTTTGCTGGTGGTATTATGATTTTAGTGTTGCGCCCCTACCGCATTGGCGACTACATCGAGGCACAGAATATGAGCGGTACAGTTGCAGATATCAGATTGTTTAACACGATTATCCACACTGCCGACAAAAAGACTATTTACATACCAAACAATGTAATATCGACTTCGATAATCAACAATTTTTCGACCTCGACAACTCGTCGTTGCAGTTGGAAGGTGTCGGTAGCCTATGGTGACAATTACGACCAAATACGCGAGGCTATGATGAACATAATAACTCGCGACAAACGTGTATTAACCGAGCCTGCAGCATACGTTAGAATTGATGCTTTGGCCGATAGCGCCGTAGTGATTGAGGCGCGCGCGTGGGTTAAGAATGAGGATTATTGGAGTGTTTACGACTCGGTAACCGAGGCATTCTACAAGGAGTTGCCCGAGCACGGAGCACACTTCCCATTCCCTCAGTTGGATGTACATTTGACAAAGGAGTAATTTTATTTAGGTGCTTACATACAATATTACACTTCTATTAAGGCGTTTTGCTTCTTTAAGCATACGTTGCGGCTTTTAGCCGCATTTACAAGTCTGACCCACCCCCAACCCCCGCCTCAGGCAGGGGCTTTGGTCGCCTTTTTTAGGCTCCGAATGAGGTACAACCTACGGTTGTGTAATTTGGCATATAATTACCTATGTTTATTGTGATTGCAACGTCACTACGAGGCTTCGTAATGACAAGTATATTACAAACTATTTATATATAGATTTTTTTGCTATATTTGCAGACGTAAAATAAGAAAACAATAATAAAACACATCAATAAATTATGAAATTTACGGATATTTTGGCTATTTCGGGTATGCCCGGCCTGTATAAGTATGTTGCACAATCGACTAAAGGTATCATCGTTGAGTCGTTGGTGGATGGTCACAGAATGAATGCTTCGGCTACATCACGCGTAAGCGCATTGTCGGAGATTTCGATGTTCACCGAGGGTGAGGATATTGCTTTGGCAGAGGTATTTACTCGTATGTATGCTCACACAGGCGGCAAAGAGGGCCTTTCACACAAGGAGTCAGCAGATAAGATGAAGGCTTATTTCGCAGAGGTGTTGCCCGAGTATGACCGCGAGCGTGTACACGTTTCGGATATCAAGAAGGCTCTTTCGTGGTTCAACATCTTGGTAGCGGCTGGTCTTACTGAGTTCAAGTTGCCCGAGGAGGAGCAGACAGAGGAGAGCGCAGAGTAAATTTGCGATTGCGTGATAAAACAGACGCGGGTATCGAACAATTCGACACCCGCGTTTTGCGTATTATCTGATATATAATTATTTTATAGGGATAAGCATAACGCAAAAATCACCTTATTATACGGCTTTACTTCTG
>JAZOVT010000020.1:0-36767 GCA_045658845.1 Alistipes sp. | reverse complement strand
AAGCGTAAGGATGTGAAGAATCCCGACAAGGCGTTGCGTAATGTCGATGTTGACAAGATTGTCATTGTTGAGGGTTTGAAGTATGACCCAGCAAAGAAGCAGTGGGGCGGTGCCAAGATTTACGACCCGACAAAGGGTATCAAGGTTAGCGCTACCGCTGAGTTCGAGACTGCCGACAAACTCAAGTTACGCGGTACGATTTTGGGCGTGGGAGTTACTCTCTATTGGACTCGCATCAAGAAATAAATTTGCGAAGCCGTATAACAAGACTCTTTTGTCGTTTCTCTCGCCCTTAAAATCCTCACATACGTCGAGTATGCTACGGTTTTTTGGGCATCGAGGGCCTAAAAATAGTTCTTGTTATACAACTTCTATGACAACAACAGAGGCTGTCTTTTTGAGACAGCCTCTGTTTCTTTTATCCTATTTGTTGGCGGTTGATTAGTCGTGCAAGCCACGGCTACGCAAGTAATTAAGCAAGTACTCGGGTCGGTCGGTCTGAATCATCGTTGCACCCATATCTACCAACTTGCCGTAAACCTCCTCGGCTGAAGTAACCCAAGCAACATCGTCACTCAAGCCACCGCACAATGAGTTCCAAAGTGAATTAACCCACAACTTTGAGCCATCGGCGATAAGGCGTTGCATAACGGTCTCCACCTCGGGAGTGTACTCACCCCAGCAAATCTCGTAAGCCAACTGCGGCTCATCATCAGCAATGTAACCCTCGAAAATCTCCATACTCTTGGGGTTTGAGGGGGTGATGATAGGCATATAGAGTAAGTTCTCCTTGTTTGCAGACATCTTCTCGCGGATATCGGCAAGTGTACTGCTACCCTTGATGAGAATCTGCTCGGTCATACCCATCTCCGCAGCCATAGCCAATACCAAGGCGTAGTGGTTGTAGCCCTTATCGATGTTAATTACGATGCGGTCCTTGCAAACCTCCAAAGCCTCACGCAATGTGGGAACTTTCAAGTCCAATGAGCAGCGAGTGCCGTGTGCAGTCTTCAGATAATGCTTCTGAATCTCCTCGTAAGTCAAGTCGCTGATGCGGCCTTTGCCTGTTGTACAGCGGTCGATTGTGCCGTCGTGCATCAATACCAATACGCTGTCCTTTGTCAATTGGATATCCAACTCAACGATGTCGGCACCCATCTCGATAACTGACTCAATCGCGGGAATTGAGTTTTCAGGAAAATTGCGCCAGTCGCCTCGGTGGCATACTACCAACACATTCTTTGACTTGGGATTGCGAATCTCCTCTACGATTTTAGCGGCACGCTTGTCATCTGCAGCGGGTGTGCTGTCGCACGCTGCAAACATCATTGTTGCACCTATGACAACAATCAATAAACGAAACATTTTCATCTTAAATATGGTTTTTTGTTACTGTTTTGTACTACTTTTTGTTTTGCTGTCCGTTTTGATTGGTGTAGAGGAAGCGGCGAATCTTCTTCGAAGGAGTCTTCTCAAACTCCTTCTCCTCCTCTCTTACCTCGGCGATACGAGAGAAACGGTTTACCTTTGAGTTTACATACTTCATAACATCCTGCTTCAACTCCTCCTTCTTCTTCTCCCACTCGGCCATCTTCTGATTCCACTCGTCGCGTGTAATCTCCCACTTCTCGGCCAACTCATCCTTCAAACGCTCGATAGCGTCAGAGTCGAAGTGTACCAATGCAACCAAACGACCGTCAGCCTCGGTTACGACAGACTCCGACACAAAGACGTGAGAGTTAAGTACCGACTCAATCTCCTCGGGATAGATGTTCTCACCGCTGGGGCCTACAATCATATTTTTTAGGCGGCCCTTGATAAAGATGAAGCCCTCCTCGTCGATAAAGCCCAAATCACCCGTACGGAACCAGCCATCCTTGGTAAATACCGATGCTGTGGCCTCCTCGTTCTTGTAGTAGCCCTGCAGCGCGCAAGGAGTCTTTACTACAATCTCGCCGTGACCTGTCTCGGGATTTACATCGTCCAATCTCACCTCTACACCTCCCATAGCAGGACCTGTAGAGCCCAACTTTACGCGAGGTGAAATCTGACCTGCAACAAGCGGTGCAGTCTCGGTCAAGCCATAACCGATAGCGTAAGGAATCTTTGCATCCATCAAGAACTGCTCGACAGTCTCATCCAACTTCGAGCCACCGATGAACAGACGTGCTCTACCTCCAAATGCTGCTATCAACTTCTTACCTGCAATACGGTGCAACAAACGGCGGAAGAATCCAATGCCATAGAGCGTAGCCATAAACTTGTTGGCAGTAAACTTCGCCAAAATCTGGCTATTATATATCTTCTCGATAATCAATGGTACGATAAAGAAGCAAGTCGGGCGCACCTTACGCAATGCAGGCAAAAGCACTGATGGTGTTGGCGGTTTCTCCAGGTAGGTTGTGGTTGCACCTGTTGCAACGATGTACAGCATACCCAACGAGCACTCGTAAGTGTGCGAGAGAGGCAACACCGACAATGAAGCATCGCCAGGGCCAATGGGGTAAAGCTGGTACAACAGATTGATTTGCGAAGCCAGATTATAATGTGTCAACATTACACCCTTGGGCGTTGATGTTGTACCCGACGTGTAGATTATAACAGCCAAATCCTCGGGCTTGGGTATTGCGATTGAGCCCTGCTCCTCTACGGTCTGCGATATTACGCTCAGGTTCTTTGTGCGGATTACGATGTTGAGTTTGGCAACGGTCTCCTTCGAGATTCTGGTAAAGAGTTTATCCGACACCATCAACGCCTTTGCCTCGGAGTGCTTGATAAGTTTCTCCAACTCCTCGCTCGTAAAGTCGTTAAGGATAGGTACGGCAACCATTCCCGATGTTACGATGGCAAAATAAGATATGCCCCAATTAGGCATACTGCTACTCAAGATAGCAACCTTATCGCCAGCCTTCAAACCAGCACCAACCAAGAGGTCCTGTATCTGCTTAACGCGCTCACCAACCTCGTTATAAGTTACGTCTTCGCCACCCAGCATCGAGAACGCGATTTTGTCGCTATATTTCTTGACGCTATTCTGCAGCAATTCGTACAGAGTGTTCAAAAGTTCCATAATAATGTTTGATTAAAGAATAAATTTGGGTGCAAGATAGTGAAAATTATTAAAATATAGGTACATTTGTGTGAAAAACATCTATGATGGAGGCGAAATACATAAAAGAATTGGTCAAAACGGAGGGTTTTGATTTGTGTGGCATAACTGCTTGTCGTCATCTTACGCTCAACGAGGAGGCTTTTGGGCGGTGGTTGGCTATGGGCTATGACTCCTCGCTCGGTTATATGCGTAACTACTTGGACCGCCGCTTCGATGTGGCGAAATTGGTAGAAGGTGCGCGTACTGTTGTGGTGTGTGCCGTTGCTTATGATGGTACGATTACGTCAAAAAGCCCCGACTCTGCGACCTCATATCCCAAGATAGCCTCTTATGCTTGCCGTCGTGATTATCACAAAGTTATTCGCAAACGCCTTCTGGCGGTGTTGAAACAACTGCAAGCGCACTATCCGCAAGCGCAGGGGCGCACATTTGTCGATTCTGCACCGCTTGTCGAAAAGCAGTTGGCCGTAGATGCCGGTTTGGGTTGGATAGGTCGTCAATCGTTGCTCGTTACGCCGCAATATGGCAGTTATGTCCTGCTTGGTGAGTTGGTCTTAACGGAAGAGGTGGATGTTTACGACACCCCGTTGCAAACGGTCGGTTGCGGCGAGTGCCGTCGTTGTGTGGAGGCTTGCCCTACGGGTGCTATTGTGGATGATATGGTGATAAATACCGCGCGGTGCATATCGTGTCATACAGTAGAGGTTACACCGTCAGATGCGGTCGATTTGCACGGTTGGGTATTTGGTTGCGATGAATGTCAGCGTTGCTGTCCGTATAATCGCGCGGCCAAAGGTTCGGAGCATTGTATTATGCCGCGAGAGTTCTCGCCGCAAGATATATCTGCCGAGGAGTGGCTTGCGATGAGTGAAGAGTATTTTCTACAACGATTCGGGCAGACACCCTTGAAACGCGCAGGCCTAAAAAAGATACAATCCAATATTAAGCGGTAAATATACAACCGCCCATAAAAATGGGGTTGCTCAACTTTATGTTGGACAACCCCATTATCTTATCTGCAAATATCAATCGTCTGCTTATTCAGCCGCAGCCTCTGAAGCCTCGGGCTGTGAGCCGCTCTTGATGTCGTGCAACTCAACCTTGAACATCAAAGCCTCGTTGGGGCCGATACTACCTGCGCCGCGTGCGCCATAAGCCAACTCTGCGGGAATCCAAAGAGTAATCTGGCCACCCTTACCTACGAGTTGCAAGCCCTCTGTCCAACCCTTGATAACACCTGAAAGGCTGAACTCGATAGGCTCACCACGCTGGTATGAAGAGTCGAATACAGTACCGTCGCGGAGTGTACCCTCGTAATCAACGTTTACAACGTCGGTAGCCATAGGCTTGAGAGCCTCATCACCCTTACGGTCGATACGATAGAGCAAACCGCTCTCGGTCTTCTGTACGCCACTCTGCTTCTCAACCTCGGCCAACCACTCCTTTGCACTCTCGGCATTGCGAACGGGAAGTACTGTTGTAAAGTAGTTCTGAATATAAGCCTGTGACTCCTCCATTGTCATTGTAGCCTCACCTGCGATAGCATCTTTCATAGCCTTCTTGAACCAGTAAGTCTGCAAAGGCAAACGAGATGCACGCATATTAGTACCCAAATCGCAACCATAAGCCTTTGATACCTTGGTACGCTCCTCCTCGCTGTTGAAGATGTCGAACTGAGTGAAGTCGGGCTGCTTTGTAGAGTCCTTCAATATCTGCTCGCCGATATAATCGGTCATACGATGAGGACGCTGCTCAGAGAAGAACTCCTGCAATACGCCAATAGCCTCCTGATGTGCAGCCTCATCGGCAGCCTCCTTAAGCAAACTCTCCTCTGCTGCATTCATCAAAGCCTCCCAATCGAACTTCATTTCAGGCATCTCGCCAGAGATACCCAAACCAATGTTGGCACCAATAGCGTATGAGAGAGAGTCGTAGTTTGACGCATCGCCCTTGCTTGCTATTGTCGATGTCTTGCCGCCACAAGCCATCATAATTGTAGCACACATAATTGCTACGCAATAAATTAGTTTTTTCATCTTTTCGTTTTGTTTGTATTGTAAAAATTATTGTCTTTTAATCTCTGCTTTGCTTGGCTTAGCGACGTCGGCGCTTAACCTCTACGATGTTTACTTCGTAACGCAACAATTCGTTGGGCTTTATACCCTTTTCGTCGTTACCAATCGCGCCGTAGGCCAACGATGAGGGCACCCAAAGAGTCAGTTTACCTCCTTGACCAACCAATTTAACGCCTTCGCGCAGACCGGGGATAAGTCTATTAACAACCACTCTCAATGTATCGTCGCGATTTGTAGCCAAATCGACCTCCTCACCTGAAAGGCGGCTTGCTCGATAGGTTAGGGCTACCGTATCGCGGTCGTTAGAGAGCGTATTGTTCATATCACCCAACTCCTCAACCTTGTATGTTAGGCCCGTACGAGTGCGGACTACCTTGTTGTCGCCAGCAACCAAATCGCTAAGATACTGCTCTTCGTATTTGCGAACACGCTCATACACATCGTAATTCATATATGCAAGGAAATATGTGCGAGCATCCTCTATTGTCAGCAACTCCTCGCCGTTTAGGGCGTCGTTAATACCCTTAATTACCGCTTCGGGGCGTACGGTAGAGTCCATCTTCATAATATTATATGCGATGTTCATACCTATTACGTACGACAACGAATCTGTCTGGTCGGTCAACTGCGTATTGGCGTTGCTACCCTTTGAGCCACTACACGATAGCAGAGCAACGGCTATGCCGATGCATAATATTGTGCTTGTTATTTGACTTATAAGTCTCATTTGTTTGGCAAAAACTTTTTAACGCTCCTCGACGATTTGCAAATTATTATAGGCAAAAATCTTACCTTAATTCTCTCCTTGCAAATGGCGGTAGGAGACTGATAGTTAAATTATAAATGCGTATAACCTCGCAAAGATATGCAAAAAAAATATTTTTCCGTATATTTGTAGTGGAAAAACTAATAATCTATCGAATGAAAGTCGTAATTGACAGCGCAATACCCTATATCGCGGGCGTTTTGGAGCCCTATGCCGAAGTCGTTTATCGTGCGGGAGAGCAATTTTCGTCGTCTGACGTCAAGGATGCCGATGCATTGATTATCCGTACCCGTACCCGATGTGATAAGGCCTTGCTGGAGGGCTCGCAAGTAAAGTTGATAGCCACTGCGACCATAGGATTCGACCATATCGACCTGCAATATTGTGCCTCGCAGGGCATAGAGGTTGTTACGGCCGCTGGATGTAATGCCGCAGGTGTGTTGCAGTGGGTAGCAGCGACTTTGGCAAGGTTGTCGAAGGTGCAAGGCTGGATTCCACAGCAAAAACGATTGGGTATTGTCGGCGTAGGTAACGTAGGCTCATTGGTAGAACGATATGCTCGCCGCTGGGGATTCGAGGTCATCTGTTGTGACCCGCCACGCCAAGAGCGCGAAGGGGGCGATTTCGTAGCATTAGAGGTGTTGTTGTCGCAGGCCGATATTGTAACCCTGCATACTCCGCTTGATGCCACAACTCGTGGTATGATTAATCAGCAAACATTAGCCCTAATGCCAAAATCTGCAACCCTTATCAATGCCTCACGCGGCGAGGTGGCGCAGACAGAAGCCCTGCTCTCGGCAGAGCAGACGTTGTGTTTGGACGTGTGGGAGCGTGAGCCGAATATCAATAGAAAATTACTTGCCAAAGCCTTTGTCGCAACGCCCCACATAGCGGGTTATTCGGCTCAAGGCAAGGCTAATGCAGCGATGGCTGTAGTGCGCGCCGTAGCCTGTCGTTTTGCTCTGCCACTGACGGAGTGGTATCCCTCGGAGGTGTCGTCTGTCGAGCGCAAGGATATATCGTGGGAGGATATGTGCCAAAGCATTGAGCATTATTGCAATTTGCAAAGTGAGAGTGCGATGCTCAAAACTTGCCCTGCAGAGTTCGAGTCGTTGCGCAATAACTACAATTACCGCGAAGAGTATTTTTAGCAAGGTTGAATGTATTGCACGCAATAAATTTTGTACTGCGGCTGGGTTGTGCTATCTTTGCAGTAATGTTTTATGATTGAACGCAATTTTATGAAACAAAAATTATTATACACTCTCCTATCGGCCCTATTGCTTACAGTGGGCTGGTATGGCGGAGGCGGTTTTACGATGCTGGTGGCTCTGTTGCCCCTGCTTGAGATAAGTCGCGGGTATGGCTCGTCGGCCCGTGATTGGTGGCGTATGGCAGGCTGGGCCGCATTGGCTTTTGTGTTGTGGAATGCCGCTACAATCTGGTGGGTGTGGATTGCTGCTCCCATTGGCCCGATAGTGGCAACGATATTCTCTACGTTCTGGAATTTGGTGGCATTTATGCTCTACCACTATGTCTCAAAACGTGCCCGTAAGGCGGTGGCCTATACTCTGTTGGTTGCCTCGTGGATTTTGACCGAGTATTGTTATATCAGCGCCGAGGTGTTGTCGTTCCCGTGGCTTACTTTGGGTAACGGTTTTTCAGGCGATGTGTGGGCTGTGCAGTGGTATGAGTATACGGGTAATTTGGGCGGCTCGTTGTGGGTACTGTTGTCGAATATCGCAATATTTGAGGCTTGGCATAACCGTTCTCGCTGGAGTGTAGTGCGAGCAGGTACGGTTGTCATACTACCCATAGTGCTATCGCTTGCAATGTATTGGAGTTATGAGCCATCGGAAGAGAAGATAAAGGTTTCTGTTATGCAACCCAATGTCGATTGCTATGAGGAAAAATTCAGCGACAATGTTGCTTGGCAGATGCAGAATATCTGGGATTTATTCTCATCTGTGCCTCGTGATACGAGAGTCGTTGTTCTGCCCGAAACGGCATTGCCTGAACGATTGAACGACGACAAACCGTTGCAGAGCGAAAATATATTTATTCTGCAAGAGTTGGTTGAGAGGCAGTGTGCCGATGCAATGGTTGTCGCGGGAGCATCTACAATGAAGATTTACCCCAAAGGCGTTGCACCATCCGAGACGGCACGTCGTGGTGACGGATATTATTACGACTTTTATAATTCGGCGGTGGCCGTAAATAGCGATTCGGATAGCAATCTGCACCATAAGATGCGACTTGTCATAGGTGTTGAGACAATGCCGTTCACCAAGTTTTTGAACAACTTTGTCGATTTGGGCGGTATTACGGGCCAACTTGGTCGCAACGATAAGGCTACGGTTTTCGAGAAGGGTGGTGTGAAGTTCGGCCCTGCAATATGTTACGAGGGAATTTATGGAGACTGCTTTGCCCGTTTCGTAAGAGAGGGCGCCGATGTGATGCTCGTAATGTCGAACGATGGTTGGTGGGGCAATACTCCAGGTCATCGTCGTCTGTTCGACTTCTGTCGTCTGCGAGCCATCGAGACTCGCCGAGCCATAGCACGTAGCGCTAATACAGGCGTTTCGGGATTCATTACACCGCGTGGTGATGTGACCGCACGTCTGGATTGGGAGCAACGAGGCGTTTTGAGCGAGGATGTCGAGGTGCGTGACAATAAAACGATATATGTATTGTACGGCGATTGGTTGGGCCGATTGGCGACGCTTGTGACGGCTTTGACGTTGCTCTACTATTCGGCTTATCGCATCCGTCGTCGTAATCATCTTGTAGATTAATAATTTTCAGATAATGAATTACTCTCAAACTTTAGAGTTTCTGTTCTCGTCATTGCCTTCGTTTCAAGACGTGGGTGCTGACGCCTATAAGCCTGGCTTGGAGCGCGTAGCGGAGTTCTGTCGCCATTTGGGTAACCCCCAGCGCAACTACTATACGATTCACGTTGCAGGCACTAATGGTAAAGGCTCGGTGTCGCACATCTTGGCATCTGTTCTGCGCGAGGCGGGTTATCGCGTGGGATTGTTTACGTCGCCACATTTGAAGGATTTTCGTGAGCGTATGCGTGTCGATGGCAAGATGATTCCAAAGCAGCGAGTGGTCAATTTCGTAGATAAGAATATGGCCAAGATGCAGGAGTTGCAACTCTCGTTCTTTGAGATGACAACGGCTATGGCATTTGACTATTTCGCTTATAGCGATGTCGAGGTCGCCGTTATTGAGACGGGGCTTGGCGGGCGATTGGATGCCACGAATGTAATCACACCGCTCGTAAGTGTCATCACCAACGTCGGCTTTGACCATACCGATTTGTTGGGTAATACGTTGCGCGAAATAGCGGGCGAAAAGGCTGGAATTATTAAGAAATCAGTACCCGTCATAATTGGCGAAAGCAACGAGGAGTATAACGATGTCTTTGAGGCTAAGGCTGCCGTTGGTCGCTCGCGTGTAATCTATGCAGAAGATAGTTTCCACTATATCGAACATCGTGTAGAGGGTAGTAAACAACATATAGCGTTGGAGCGAATGTGCGATGGCCGTTGCTACGATTTGGAGTTGGATTTGGCAGGTGAATATCAGCGCAAAAATGCAGTCACCGCTGCCGCCGTCGTGCATTATCTTCACGACTCTTCGCCGCTTACAATCAGCCGCAGAGCCTTTATCGAAGGTTTTGCAAAGGCGGCATCATCGACAGGGTTGGCTGGTCGTTGGCAAACCTTGAACGAAAAGCCTTGGATTGTCTGCGATACGGGACATAATGCACACGGCATATCGTACGTTGCTTCGATGTTAAAGGATGCGGCGCTACGCTATAATCGTCAGATAATCGTAATAGGTTTTGCCCGAGAGAAAAACATCGATGAGGTGTTACCGCTTTTGCCGCGTGAGGCATACTACATCTTTACACAAGCCAATGTATCGCGTGCAATGTCTGCCGAGGAGTTGGCGGGGCAAGCCGCAACAGTAGGTCTGCAGGGAGAGATTCAGTTAAGCGTTGCAGGGGCTATGGCGCGCGCAAAAGAGATTGCCGAAGAGGAGGATATGATATTTGTCGGAGGAAGTAATTTTGTGGTCGCCGAAGTGTTGTAAGGCGGTGAGTTGCAGAGAGAAATAGCAAAGATAAATGAAGAGAGGTTGCGCCATCGCGCAACCTCTCTTTCACAACATCAAAACCGAATTATTATGAATTGCACTTAAAAATGTGCTACAAGTGTTCTTTCTTTTGTGCCTTTTATAAAATCTTCCCTATAAAAAATCTGCCCTCTAAAAGTTCTCCTTATAAAAATCTGTCCTGTAAAAGCCTGCACCTTATAAAAACCTGCCCCCTTGCTGATGAAATTGGCTTACGCATTACCCATTGGGCCCATACCTACGATGGGGTCCTCGTTGTTGCGTGAGGGTTGAGGAATTTCAATCTTGCCAATGTTGCTCTCGTAGCGTGTAATGTTCTCTTGCAGTGAGAGTAACAGACGCTTTGCGTGCTCGGGCGTAAGTATCACGCGACTCTTTACTTTGGCTTTTGCAAGGCCTGGAAGTACAGTCGCAAAATCTACTATAAACTCCGATGTAGAGTGCGAAATAATAGCCAAATTTGAATAATTGCCCTGCGCAATGTCCTCTGTCAACTCTATATCGAGTCCTTGTTTCTTAAACTCTGCCATAAAATTATTTTTTTGACGTTACAAAAATAGTTTGTTGTAATAACTTTTTCGGGGAAGAGTGGATAAAGTTATTCATAAATTATTAACAAAATCGGTAAGTTTCGTGATGCTTTTCTTTGTGCCATTTAATGAGCCTGTTGAATAGACTCCGTATGCGAGTTTTGCGCTATCCGAAGTGAGCGAAATAGCCAACATTGTGCCGAAGTTTGGGCGAATATCTGCAAAGGGTTTTAATATTTTATATTAAATGCCTATCTTTGCAACCGAAATCTTGTGCAAATTGCTTTGCGCGAGTAAACACACACAGAAACACACAATGGTGATAGATACTATCGAAATACTATTCCGCGGTATGTGCGTCGGTCTGGCTTCGTCGATTACGGTGGGCCCTGTGGCTGTTTTGTGCATACAGCGTACGTTGAGCAAAAATCGTCGCTCGGGACTCGTGTCGGGTATGGGCGTTGCGGTGGCCGATACGCTTATGGCAATTATTGCCTTCTTCTTCTATTCGATGTTGCAGGCGCAAATCGAGGAGTATAGTATGATATTGCAGGTCATAGGCGGTATATTTGTTGTTATCGTGGGCGTCTATATCTTTTTCCAGAATCCTGTGCCGCAGATTCGCAAAAACCGTGCAGGTAAGAAAGACCCGTGGCAAGATTTTTCGTCGATGTTTGTCTTTACGTTGGCTAATTTCGTCGTTGTCATTCCCTATCTGTTGGCATTCTTTGCGATGTTCAACGTAGGTTTGCAGTCGCACGACGATATGGCATCGTTGGTGCGTGGAGGTATCACGATTGCAGGCTTTTTGGCGGGAGCATTGCTTTGGTGGTTTGCGCTGACGTTGTCCATAGACCTCTTCCGCAAGCGATTCCGCCCGCGTCATATGCTCACCATCAACCACGTTGCGGGTGTGATTATCGGCGTGTTGGGTATCTATACCATCCTATCTACGTTTTTTAATATTCTACCAAAATAATGAGTACAGCAAGCAAAACCTCTAAAAAAATAGTTATCGCCATCGATGGATTCTCGTCGTGTGGCAAGAGTACATTTGCCAAAGCGATTGCAGCACGCTTGGGCTATATCTTTATCGATACAGGTGCTATGTATCGTGCCGTCACTCTGTATGCTCTGCAGCAGGGGGCTATTCGCTCGGGAGTTGTCGATAACGATGCCGTAGTTGCATTGCTTAACGATGTCGAGATAACTTTCCGTTTCAATCCCAAGCGCGGAGCAAGCGATATATATGTAAATGGCGATTTGGCCGAGGACAAGATTCGTTCCATCGAGGTGAGCAACTGCGTCAGTAGCGTAAGTTCTATCCGTGAGGTGCGCGAGAAGTTGGTTGCAATGCAGCAGCAGATGGGCCGCGACAGAGGCGTGGTGATGGATGGCCGCGATATAGGTACTGTCGTTTTCCCCGATGCCGAGTTGAAGATTTATATGACGGCAGATGCCCGCGTAAGAGCCGAGCGCCGTTATGCCGAACTCAAGGCCAAAGGTGATAATGTGACGCTGGAGGAGATTTTGGAAAATGTCATTTCGCGCGACAATGCCGATATGACACGCGCAATCTCACCCTTGCGCCGAGCAGATGATGCTGTGGAGTTGGATAACTCTTATATGAGTGTCGAGGAGCAGATGGCGTGGTTTATGGAGCGTTATGAGAAGGTAATTAACGGATAATTATAGAGCGAGAGATGTATATCGAGATAGACGAAAATTCAGGTTTCTGCTTTGGTGTGGTGCGAGCCATATCGAAGGCCGAAGTTGCGCTTTCGGAGTTGGACGGCGAGGTCTATTCGTTGGGCGATATTGTGCATAACCGTATGGAGGTGCAACGTCTGGAGGATATGGGCCTGAAGACCGTTACTCACGACGATATGACATCACTCAAGGGGCGCGACCTCTTTATCCGCGCTCACGGTGAGCCGCCTTCGACCTATCGTCGTGCCGACGAGTTGGGCATCCGCGTAATCGATGCCACCTGCCCCGTAGTGGCGCAGTTGCAGCGCAAGGTCGTTGTGGCGCACGAGCAGATGCAGAGCGTAAACGGTCAGGTGGTCATATTGGGTAAGCGTGGTCACGCCGAGGTCGTTGGTCTTACGGGACAGGTTGCGGGCCCGACAATCGTTATCGAGCGTGAGGAGGACCTCGATTTGATAGATTTCGGGCGACCTATCTTCTTCCTGTCGCAGACTACGCAGAGTGTGGCGTTGTTTTGGGCTTTGGCCGAGCGTATGAAGGAACGATTGAGTGATGAGAAGATGCTGACCGTTGATGATACCATCTGCCGCCGTGTCTCTAACCGCGAGAAGGCCTTGGCGGAGTTTGCCCGACGATTCGATGTGGTGATTTTCGTTTGTGGCAAGAAGTCGAGCAACGGCAAGGTGTTGTTCAATGTGTGCAATAGCGCCAACGAGCGCAGTTATAATATCGAGGAGGAGGCCGAGTTGCAGGACGAGTGGTTCGAGGGTTGCCAGAGCGTTGGCATCTGCGGAGCAACATCGACTCCTGCGTGGTTGATGAAACGTGTGGCCGAGGCCATTCGCTTAAAATATGTAGAATAAATTAATGATTCGATTATGAGATACTTTGTAAGGGCGTTAAAATATTTCGCCGCATTTTGCGTTTTATATTTTGCAATAGTATGGTTGAGCGTAATGACAACCAAGGGTATGGATGTCAGCGCGTGGGATTATATCGTGGCTAACTTCCAGACCACTCGCGGCAAGTTGCTGGGTTTGGCCGTTGTGGTGCTGTCGGCTGTCTATCCTCGTATGGGCTTTATGACGCGACGTGTGGAGTGCGATATGGAGGCCGAGCGCGACTACATATTGCGTGTTTTTGCGGCGGCAGGCTTTACGCTCAAGGAGGAGAGCGAGGGACGTATGGTCTTTCGAGCTGATAATATCCTGAGCCGCTTGTTCCTGTTGTTCGAGGATGAGATTGTAGTTGAGCAGTATGGCCAATGGATTGACATTACGGGCATACGTCGTGGTGTAGCCAAGGTGTTGTATCGCACGTGGGGAAGATAATCTCGAGGGGAGGTAAATAATTTTGTGAAGATGAAAAGAGCGAAGAGATATGGTCTTATGTTGCTCGTTGCGGTTGCTGTGACGGGTATCTGGGCTGCAAAAGATGATTTCGGATTGGGCCGTAATATGGAGGTTATGGTCAATATGATGCGCGAGTTGTCGTTACAGTATGTCGATGAGGTCGCGCCTGAGAAGTTGATGGCAGGCGGTGCGGCAGGTATGGTGCGCAACCTGGACCCCTATACCCAATATATGTCGGAGAGCGAGATGGAGCAGTTCGAGACCTTGGCTACGGGTAAGTATGGTGGTATAGGCTCTACAATCCGAATGAAACGCGATAGTAGCGGTGTGGTCATAGCGCAACCCTATAAAGGCTCGCCGGCGGATTTGGCGGGATTGAAGATTGGCGATAAGTTTATCACCATCGAGGGTGAGGATGTTACAAAATGCTCGACGAGCGATATATCGTCTAAACTCAAGGGCACACCCGGTACAAAGGTGCGCTTGAGTCTCGAGCGTGTGACTACGGGCAAGGTCGAGGAGTTTGAAATTGAGCGTGCCCGTATTGTAATCCCTGGAGTGCCCTATGCTGGTTATATCAAAGATGGTATTGGTTACATCTCGCATAACGATTTTACAGATGGTTGCTACGACGAGATGCGTGCCGTTGTGGAGCGTTTGCGTCAGGAGGGCGAACTCAAAGGTCTGATTTTGGATTATCGTGATAATGGCGGTGGTAGCCTGCCCGAGGCGGTTAAGATACTCTCTATGTTCCTGCCAAAAGGTACCGAAGCGGTGACTATGAAGGGCCGCACCGAGCAATCGAAGCGCTCATACGTTACCGAGACCAATCCCGTTTTGCCCGATGTGCCTATCGTGGCGTTGATTAATAGCAATTCGGCCTCGGCTGCCGAGATTGTGTGTGGTGCGTTGCAGGATATGGACCGTGCAGTGTTGATGGGCCAGCGCTCTTTCGGTAAGGGCTTGGTGCAGTCGGTCTTGCCGCTCGGATATAATAGTTATTTGAAACTTACAACAGCGAAGTATTACATCCCGTCGGGCCGTTGCGTTCAGCGCATCAATTATTCGGCACACAACGACAATAGTGGCCGCGAGATTATCCCCGATTCGCTGATTCAGGAGTTTAAGACTCGTAATGGCCGTAAAGTCTATGATGGCAAGGGCTTGATGCCCGATGTAGAGACTCAACCCGAGTATATCAGCACGTTTGCCGTAATGCTTTATAATATGGGCTACATCGAGGATTTCTTGGATGGTTATGTGCGTCGTAACCCCAACCTCGAGGTCGATAACCGTACATTCTCAATCTCTGACGAGGATTATGAGGATTTTGTAAAGTTTATGGCCGACAAGGATGTGCCTTTCAAGTCGCGTACGCGTGCGGCACTCGATGCCTTGAAGCGTGACTCAAAAGATGAGCGTTTCGATGCCGCTTTTGCCGAGGAGTTACAACAGATTGAGTCGAAACTAAAGGACTCGAAGGAGGATAATTTGCGCACATATCGCCAGGAGGTGTGTGATTTAATCAATGGCGATATTGTCTTGCGTCACAACTACTACGCAGGTGTTGTGGAGCATAATCTTGTAGCCGACAGCACAGTGATGAAGGCTGTAGAGTTACTTGGCGACAAGGCTCGTTACGAGAAGATACTCCGCGAGCAGGATACCAAGAAGAACTAATCTTTAGCGGTCGAGGAGTGAGCAATGTGGCTCACCGAGATGCAGGCCGCTAAAAAATAATAACACGAGCGACAATGAAGTTTCCGAACATAAAAATATCGTTTCGCAGCCGTATATCGATACTTGTAATAGGTATGATATTGGCTGTCTTGTCGCTTATTTATACCAACACTTTGGCCGAGGTGTTGCGCCAAAAGGAGCAGAACGATGTGAAGTTGTGGGCTGCGGCTATGGAGCGTGTGAGCCACGATGCGTTTGGTAACTATCAGGTGGACCCGCTCATCTCGCATATCTTGAGTACGCAGAATAACATCCCCTTCATCATCACCGACGAAAATCAAAACTACATCGCCAGCAACCGCATCCCCGAGGAGGTACTGAACGACCCCGAACGATTCCGCGCCAAACTCTATGAGTTGATGGAGGAGAACACTCCGCGCACGGTGAAGATGATGTGGGCCAGTGGTCATTACCATATGATTTTCTATGGTCGTTCGCAGTTGCTTACGGCGCTATATTACTTTCCCTATGTGCAGTGGTTGATTATCGCAATATTTATTCTGTTTACATATATCGCTCTGCGCTCAACAAAGCAGGATGAGCAGAATCGTGTATGGATTGGCTTGGCCAAGGAGACGGCCCACCAATTAGGAACACCCATATCGTCACTGCTCGGCTGGGTGGAGTATCTGCGTGCGCAGGAGGTCGATGCGACGGCTATCGACGAGATGAACAAGGATTTGACTCATCTGATGAAAATCGTGGACCGTTTCTCGAAGATTGGCTCCGAGACTCACCTTTCGCCGATGAATGTAAACGAAGTGGTGGGCGAATCGGTTATGTATTTCCGCAAGCGTATACCGCGCAATGTTACGCTGTCGTACAACGGTTTGGCGATTGCTCCCGTTAAGGCCAATCTCAATGCCGCGCTCTTTGAGTGGGTTGTCGAGAATTTGATGAAGAACGCCCTGGATGCTATGCAGGGTCACGGCGAGATAGATGTATATGTGTGGTCTACCGATAAGTCGGTTATAATCGACGTAAAAGATACGGGCAAAGGTATCCCCAAAGGTAATTGGAAGAAGATATTTTCGCCAGGTTTTACGACAAAGACCCGCGGTTGGGGCTTGGGCCTATCGCTCTCGCGCCGTATTGTCGAGGATTATCATCACGGTAAGATTGTTGTCGCCAAGTCGGAGGTTGGCGTGGGTACCACATTCCGCATAACATTAAAACGAGTCATAGAGTAATGGTCGAGCAGGTCGAAAAGTTGCAAACCTATGGGTTGGATACTCTCTCGGAGTACGCCTTGCGCCGTCGTGTGGAGCGCTGGACAGGCTCGCTGGAGCATCCCGACTCTGTGGCAGAACGTTATCCCATTGGTGACGAGGCCGCCTCAAGTAGCACGCTTAATGAGATTACGGGCCAATGGCAACAGATGCGAGAGCCATATACTGAAGGTCAGGCGGCTGATGTTCTGGGTGGCCAAACATCGTTGGCCTACAATGTAAGGCCGTTGGATGTGTCGGAAGCAGATAGCCTCGCTACGGTTGCCGATGGGGCGAATAGCGTGACGGAATCGGCATCGGTGCTTAGTGCTGATATAATGGAGCCATTATCTAATAGTGAATCTTTTTCGTTACTTCCGCCCGATTTGGCCGATGCTATGCAGTTTGTAGCCGAGCAGGGCATAATGTCGGGTGAGGCGTTCGCCTTGCAGAATAATTGGGATGTGGTTATCTCTTATGGGTTTAATCTCTTTGTGGTGGCGATATTTGTGGGTTACCTATTCTGTCTATATCGTTATTTCGATGATATGATGGCTCTTCTGTTTTCGGTATTCCGTAGCAATGTTGTTTTGTCGGAGAAGGTGGGCGAGCGTCGAAGAAGCGAGATTTTTAACGGCTTTTTGGGAAAACTTTTTCTGCTCGGAGTCGCCTTTGTCGGGGTGCTCTCGTTGGCGTGGGTAACTACGGGCCGAGGCACAGAGTTGGGTATCGGGCAGGATATGGCTCTCTATGCCGCACCGTTGAGCATAGGCCTGTTCTTGGCGATTATAATCGCACAGAGTGTTGTTCTGTCGGTTGTTGGTGTTGTGACGCAATCATTGTCGATGGTGTCGGCCTTGATACGCATCAGGCTAATCTATTTTGTATTGTGTGTTGTGTTGGTTGCTCCGATATTGCTCATCGCATTGTTGGGACAAGGTGCGGCCTATCAAATATGGTTGAATATGGGCCTTGTGGCCGTCGCGGCGACGCTATTATTGTACGCAAAAGAGAGTGTTGAACTCTTTATTTCTAAAAAAGTTTCAATTTTGCATTGGATTTTGTACCTTTGCGCCGTCGAAATTTTGCCGTTTACGCTTGTATGGCAAATTGCGATTCGCTTGAGATAAGTAAATAAAATATATAAATGGTAAAAAACGTATTGATATCACAGCCTCGCCCTGCGGTGCTGGAGAAATCGCCTTTTTTCGAGTTGTCGAATAAATATGGCATTGAGGTGGATTACAAACCCCTGATTAGAGTAGTTGGTGTATCCCTCAAGGAGTTCCGTTCACAGAGAATTGAGATTTTGGACCATACGGCGGTAATCTTCACTTCGCGAACTACCGTTGATAGTTTCTTCAAGGTGTGCGAGGAGGCCCGCATTACAGTTCCCGAAACGATGAAGTATATATGTAATACAGAGGCCGTGGCGCTGTATTTGCAAAAATATATTGTCTATCGTAAGCGTAAGATTTCGTTTGCCGACGGCTCGTTTACAGGTCTGTTGGAACTTATCATCAAGCACAAGAGCGAACACCTCTTGCTCGCTTTGAGCGAACCCCATAAGCCCGAGTTACCCGATACACTCACAAAACTCAAACTCAACTTTAGCCCCGTTATATTGGCCAAGACTATCGCTGCCGATATGAGCGAGTTGAAGCCTTCACAGTATGATGTTATGGCGTTGTACTCACCCTCGGATGTAAAGAGCGTGATGGAGCATTTCAAGATTGAGGAGTTGCCCGTTATCGCAGCATTTGGTGAGGCTACATTGCGTGCCGCATTGGATGCAGGTATGAGCGTTAAGGCATCGGCTCCCTCGCCCGAAGCACCTTCGATGGCCAAGGCGTTGGATTTGTATATCAATAAGGTCAAAAGTGGCGTAGCCGTTGCTGATGCCGAGGTTAAGAGCGACGAGGCGAAGGAGGAGTTTATCCGTGTGCAACAGAATAAGTTGGCCAAGAAGAGCCGTACGCGTACATCTTCGACTTCAAAAAGCAAGTAAATAGTAGTAGGGTTGAGTACACTCCTGCCTATGTGTGGCGATTCACACGCAGGAGATGTACCGCTTGCCTAAAATTATAAGATTGACGGATGCTCGATAATTCACTCTCACGCGCCGAGCGCTTGCGCTCATTGTCTGCTATTCGCCGACTTTTCGGTGAGGGCAAGAGTGGTTTTGTCTATCCGTTTCGTTATAATTTCTTGATTCACACCGATGCGCCCTCTGCGCCCTCTGTGCCCTCTGCCGCCGATGAGCAGATGACATCTTCGTCGGAGTATGTCAAGGTTATGTTCTCGGTGCCCAAACGATTTCACAAAAGGGCCAATAAGCGCAATTTGTTGAAACGACGCTCTCGCGAGGCCTATCGTCTCAATCGAACATCGTTGGTCGAGAGCCTGTCGAGTCGAGGATTGAGAGTCGAGTTAGCGTTAGTGTATTCGACCAAAGAGAGCCATTCCTATAAAACCATAGAGTATGCCGTGCAACGAATCTTGGAACAAGTTATCAAGCGCTCTTAAGCGACTATTTGCTTTGCCGTTGCTGGCGTTGGTTAAATTCTATCAATATTGCATTTCGCCCTACACACCTCCTGCGTGTCGTTATACGCCTACCTGTTCGCAGTATGCGGTGGAGGCTTTGAAGAAGTATGGCCCAATCAAAGGAGGATGGCTTACGTTGAAGCGCTTGGCACGGTGTCATCCGTGGGGCGGGAGTGGTTACGACCCTGTGCCGTAGTCAGGTGGCATAACCAAAGCCGAGAGAAGATTGTTAGGTGTAAAAATAAATAGGCTGCTAACAGAGTATTGTTGGCAGCCTATAATGTATAATATAAGGTATATTAGTATTGCTCAATCTGTACAGGGCCGATAAGTCCCGATGCGGGAATGTCGGAGTGTGAGCCGTAAGGATTAGCCGTAAGAGAAATCTTGCGCTCCTCGGCGGGCAACTGCAAGTCGCCAACGATGCGGTTTACCCACTTGTTTACAACCTCGATGCGCAGAGTGTTTTCTCCCTGCTTAACATATTCGCTGATATCAACCTTGAAGGGCTCGCACCATACGCCACCAGCGTAGGTGTCGTTCACATAGACCTTGGCCATACACTCAACACGACCTAAATCTAAAACAGTCTGTTTGCTCGGCTCTGAAATAGTAATGTCGGTAGTGTAGTTCATCGTACCCGAGAAGTAGCGTAAATCCTTGTCTTCGCTCTTCGAAAAATCGACAAGCGTAGAGAGTTTGATATCATCGTGTGACGATAACTTTCCGTCAAATGCTACGTTCCACTCGCTGTTAACAGCCTCTACCTTCGTTGGCTCGGGGTAGTTCTTGTCGGCTTCTGTTGCGCGACTACTCTGGCGGAATACTACAAAGCAACTTCCCAACTCATCCAACTTGATAGGAACCCTTATACCCTCGTTGAGTACCTCATACTCGGGTAGCGCACGAATCGAGCCATCTTTGGCATCCCACAACTCGGGGCGCATATTGTCGCTTACGCGGAATGTAGGAGCGAACTCGATGGTCTCGTTGCTCTGATTCGATACGAAGTAAATCTCGGCGCCCATAGTCGAGCGGTGGTTATACAATACGGGTACTTCTGCCTCCAAAGCGCAGTCGGGAGCAAGGCCAATCTCGGCAAATACCTCCTCCAATGAGTAGCCGTTGAAGATGCGGCCCTTGCCGTATTGATTTACGCCCTTCTTGTCGAAGCAGTCGCCCCACAATTCACGACTCATAGCCTCTACGGCAGCATCGGCCGTGGGGTAGTTCTGCAAACTTGGTGAGCGCAAAGGCGGTGTGCCGAGTACAACGGCGCCATCGCTTACCATACGCTTAATCTTCTCCAATAGTTCGGGACGCATATTGTCGATAGGTGGCAATACCAGAACGCGATATGTCGTGCCGTGTGGCAAAACGATATTGCCTTGTGCGACGTTAGCACCCAACATCAAAACCTCGGCATTGATGTAATCAAACTGATAGCCTTTGGGTAGTGCTGGGCTCTGCAAGCCTGTCATCTTGGGAGCATCCTCACCAATTAAGTATGCCACATCGGCCATATTCAAACCCTGCTGCAACATATAGTTACAACGCTTCACATAAGATGTAAAGAGGTCGAGGTGCGAATACCAAGTGTTGTGCGAGTCAAACTCATTGCCAAACGCAGCATTTATACCCGGATAACGCTCTTTGTCAGGCTGTTGGATGTAGAGGTGCAACAGCGTAGCGTTGATACCCTCGCAGAAGAAACGGTCGGTACGTTGCTTCATATCAATCGGCGAACGAGAGTAGGCAGGGCCTCCCGATGTGTTCGACTCGGCCCAGATGCGACGCTTGCCATAGATGTGACCGCACGACGATGCAGCACGGTTTTCGATGTCGCCCAATTCGCCGACACTCCAGAACTCGCCACCAATCTCGTCAGACTGTCCGCCATACTGCAAGAACTCGCCGGGGAATCCCCAGTGGCCGTAACACTCCAGCCAAGTTGTAAGTCCGTGAGCATTGCTCACCTCCTTCAATCCGCCAACATACTGATAAGCCACGCGGTCGGCAATAAAGCGACGCAAATCCCACAAGAATCGCTCGCTCTTCTGCTCGTCGCCCACTACATAGCCGTAATATGCGGGCAGATAGGGCAACATCGAGTAGCCGAATGTGGCCTCAAACTCCTTAATCATATCATCGGTAAAGTTCTGACCTCCCGTCTCGTAACTATCCTGTACTACGACCTTGAATGTCTTGCGGTCCTTTTCGGGGATGCGGCGCAAAATCTCGCCAATATACGCATCGAAATGAGTCTTAACGTGTTCGCGGCTCATCTTGTCAATCTCGAGACCTGTCGCTTCGGGGGTAGCGGGGGCGTTTGTTACACCTGTAGGAGTCATACCTGTGTGTAGAACAATCCATTCGCCCTCGGGAACATCCCAAACGAGCGTGCCGTCTGCCGCGACCTTATCGCTAATGTCTATAACCTTTGCGGGGTCGATTGCGTATGCCGTATCATCCAACTTCGGCTCCGTAGCCCACATATAATGGTCCCAATAGGGTAGGGGTGTCTGGCACATCTTGGCCAATGTCTTCTCGGCGTAAGATGATAGACGCGCAATGGGCGAGAGTTCAATCTCGTCGATACCGCCTGCTTGAGAAGTGGCGTCAAGCACCAACTTAAACTCCGATGCAGTGGTTGCGGGCAGTGCTACAGTGATAGGAGCATAAGGTGTAAATCCGACATTGAGATTTGCGTTTGAACGGTCAATCTTAAAGTCGGCAACGGTCTTGAATTCGCCATCCACCTTTGCCTGCAGGTGTGCCGTAGTGAGCATAGGGCGATGCGACGGATAGATTACAAATGAGCGTGCGGTTATGGCGTTGCCACCCAACGAGAGGGTAATCTCATTGGGCTCATTGTTCTTTAGTTCGGCCATACTCTTGATGCCCTTGCCGAGCGTAATCTTCATATCACCGCTCTTTAGGCTTTGGCTCATACCCTGCTGTGTGGGGTAGGCAATGGTGCGAACGTGCTGGAAATCTTTGGTTGGCTGCTCCAACTTGATATTCACCTTCTGTGCTCCCGTTACGAGTGTCTGCGATGAGGCCAAGTAACGCATAGCCTCCTCGGGCTTAACCCACGGGCCTCCCGATTGACTCCAGCCTGGAGAGTTGAATATACCTATCTCGATGCCGAGTTCGGTTGCCGTCTTGAGCGCGGTGTGCATCACCTCCCACCACTCGTCGCTGAAAATTTTTACGTTGCGCTCGGTGTAGAGCCCGTCTTGGCCAATGTCACCAATGAATGCGCGATTAATGCCAGCGCGTTTCATCGCGTGGAGGTCTTCGATGACACCCTCTTTCGAAATGTTTCCTGAAATCCAATACCAATAAACCGCCGTTTGTACATCTTCGGGCGGAGTCTGGAAATTGTGCTCGAGTTCTGATGAGGAACAAGCACTCAACGCCATTGCAATAGCTGCTATTGCAAATAGATAAAATTTTCTCATCGCTATAGTTTTTTATTATTGTTAGTAGTGGTTGTTGATGGAGGTCGTGTAGTCTTTTGCAAAACCGCATCATCTAATCGTGTTGTCTGCTTCACCAACATAAAGACAAAATTAAACATTTTATATATTATTTGCAATTGCAGAAAACAATGTGTCAAAAAAAGAATAATTTATATCACTACAATAATGTAAAACATTAATAAGAAGACCGATTCATTGATTCTGGAATTGTGAAATTAAATCTTTTTGTATAATTTTGTCATACGTGTACTTGCATTTGATGGTATTTACGAAAATCTAACCAAAAATTATATTTTATGAAGACAAAATTTAGACTATTTACGATTCTTGCTACATTCTTGACTGCTGGATTATTTGTTAATTGCAGTTCAAATGTCGCAACTGAAGTAGGGCAACTTACCGAAGCCCTCGACGCATCTGCTTGGGAGAATTCAATATGGATTTCTGCCGTAGATGCCCCTGTGGTTACAAATCGCAGTGAGACTAAGGACCGTGCTGCCGATGGCGCAAGTTGGTTCCTCTCTACCGTTAAGAACGAGCAGAAGGTTGTCGCTGCAAAGTGGATGACCTCAGGTCTTGGTGTTTATGAGATTTACCTTAACGGCCAGCCCGTAGGTAACGAGTTTTTGAAGCCTGGTTTTACTCACGTGCTTAAGACTCGTCGCTCGTTTACTTACGACCTTACCGATGCCTTCAAGTGTGGCGCAGGTGCCGAGAACGTACTCTCTGCACAGGTTACTCCTGGTTGGTGGGCCGATAAGATTGTGACACCTGGTGGAAAGGGTTTTTATGGTACAAAGTGTGCTTTTCGTGGCGTGTTGGAACTTACCTATGCCGATGGCTCGAAGAAACTTTATGGTACTGACCTCGAGAATTGGAAGGCTGGTATCGCTGGTCCTGTTCAGCACTCTGCTATCTTCGATGGTGAGGAGTATGATGCTCGCGTTTTGATGGGTTACGATACTCCCGAGAAGCTCTCTACTCCCGAGGAGAATAAGGAGTTTAAGGGTGAGATTTTGCCGACAAATGGTGCCGAGGTTTATCTTCGTCACGACCTTACATTGAGCCCCGTTGAGGCTTATACTTGGAAGGATGTTGAGGGCGCCAAGGATAATGAGTTTGGTAAGGTTGTCATTTTGCAGAAGTTTGCTGCAGGTGAGCCTATCACAGTTAAGGCTGGTGAGACTTTGGTTGTAGACTTCGGTCAGAACTGCGCTGGTGTTCCTGCATTTGAGTTCAAGGCGAAGGAGGGTACAGTTTTGACCTGCTTGCCTGGTGAGTTGCTCAACGATGGTAATGGTGCTACAAGTCGTGGTATGGATGGCCCAGAGGGTAGTGTACACCGTACAAACCTTCGTACTCCCGCTACTGCATTCCTTATGAAGTATACTTTTGGTGCTGGTAACAAGTTCGTCAAGTATCATCCTACTCGTACGTTCTACGGTTATCGTTTTGCATCAATTACAGCGACTGACGATGTAACAATCAAGTCGGTAACATCTATCCCCGTTACATCTATCGCCCAGGATTTGGAGATTGGTAAAATCTCTACAGGCGATGAGTCTATAAATAAGCTTATCTCTAACACATATTGGGGTCAGCTCTCGAACTACCTCTCTGTTCCTACCGACTGTCCGCAGCGTAACGAGCGTTTGGGTTGGACTGCCGATACACAGGTGTTTACCGAGACGGGTTCATTCTTTGCCAATACCACAACGTTCTTCCATAAGTGGATGCGCGATATGCGTGACAGCCAGCACCCGTTGGGTGGATTCCCAGGTGTTGCTCCTTATGCACAGTATGGTAACGAGTATATGCGTTTGGGTTGGGCCGATGCTGGTATCATCGTGCCTTGGACTATCTGGAAGCAGTTTGATGACAAGCAGATTGTAGAAGAGAACTGGGCGGCGATGGATTTGTTTATGAAGCGTATCTATGAGACCAAGTACGACCACGAGACACTTCGCGGTGAGCACGGTAACTACCACTGGGCTGACTGGTTGAGTTATGAGCCTTTGGAGAGTTGCGGTGGTGGTATCTACGATAATGGCAAACTCCGTCCCGAGGCTGTTGCATATTGGAACTACCTCTGCTCATCATATTGGGTTATCGACGCTACAATGATGCGTGATATGGCTACCGCTACAGGTCGCGATGCTGCGACGTATCAGCAGATGGCCGATGAGGGTAAAGCATATATCAAGAAGAACTTCATCAACGCTGATGGTACATTCAAGACCGAGATTCTCAACACAATGCAGACTCCTGCTCTGTTCGCATTGAAGAACGGTATCGTTGAGGGTGAGGCAAAGGCTAAGATGATTGAGCGTCTGCGCCAGAACTTCGTAGAGCACGACAACTGCTTGCAGACTGGTTTCTTGGGTACATCAATCTTGATGGCTACTCTTACCGAGAATGGTATGGCCGACATCGCTTATGAGTTGCTCTTCCAGCGAAAGAATCCAAGTTGGTTGTACTCTGTAGATAATGGTGCAACTACTATCTGGGAGCGTTGGAACAGTTATATGGTTGACAAGGGTATGGGCCCACGTGGTATGAATAGTTTCAACCACTATGCTTACGGTTGCGTTTGCGAGTGGATTTGGGAGACTGTCGCTGGTATCTCTTCAGACCCTGCAACTCCTGGTTTCAAGCATATCATTATGAAGCCCGTTCCCGACAAGCGTTTGGGTAATGTGACTGCCGAGTACAACTCTGCTGCCGGCCTTATCAAGAGTGCTTGGAAGTATGAGGGTGACAAGTGGATTTGGGAGTTCACTATCCCCGAGGGTGCAAAGGCTACTGTTACACTTCCGGGTGTGACAGAGTCGAAGACATACGAGAGCGGAACATATACCTTAACAAAGTAATTCGGATAGCATAATAGAAAATAGGCTGCATCCCGAAGATGCAGCCTATTTTTTTGTTATATAAATTATGGTGAATTACAATACGATAGGCTTGTATTTGGGTACGAAAGCCTTCATTGCCGACCAACTTGCCAAATAGGCTACGGCGCAGAACGAGAAGGCTATCATATAACCCGCCTCGATGCCTGTGTAACCCATAAATGCCATATTGCTCTGCTCGGCGTAATCGAAGAGTTTACCTGCACCCAACTGTATGCCAAATGAGCCTACGCCACCAGCCATACCGCCGATACCCGTAATGGTCGCAATCATCGACTTGGGGAACATATCGCCCACGGTAGAGAAGATGTTGGCCGACCACGACTGGTGAGCCGCAGCAGCGATACCGACAATCACTACGGGGAACCAATAAGAGTATTGTGACAATGGCTGTGCCAAGAGTGCCAGCAATGGGAAGAATGCGAATATAAGCATAGCACGCATACGGCCCGCATAAGGATTCATCTTATACTTCTCGATAAAGATAGTCGGCAAGTAACCGCCCACCAATGAAATCATCACGATAAGATAGAGAACGCCCAACGCCAATTGGAATTCGAAACTTGTCGATGACATACCGCAAGCGTTTTTCAGGTAAGACGGCATCCAGAACAGATAGAACCACCATACGCCATCGGCAATGGCCTTACCCGAGATAAATGCCCAAGTCTGACGGTAACCGAAACATCTCCAGAGTGATACTTTGGGTGCTTTGGCGGCCTCCTCGGCGGCTTTTTGTGCGGCGGCAGCCTCATCTGCCGAGTCTGAATTGATGTATGCTAACTCTGCGGCATTGACCATAGGATTTGCTTCGGGCTTCTTGTAGAGGAACTGCCAGAATCCCATCCATATAAAGCCTAATGCTCCGATGATGATAAACGCAGCCTCCCAACCAAATTTTGCGGCCAAAACAGGGATAGTGAACGGAGCAAGCAGGGCACCGATTGTAGAGCCGGCATTGAAAATACTTGTTGCATAGGCGCGGTCCTTCTTGGGGAAATACTCTGCGGTTGCTTTGATAGCGGCGGGGAAGTTTCCAGCCTCACCAACTGCCAATACACAACGGGCAATGATAAAGAACGTGAGCGACACGAGCGCAATCTTCGAAACTAGTTCCGCGTTGTCAATCACCGCGCGCAGTGCTTCGGCATCGGGCAAGCCAACAACCCACTCTGTCGCCACACCGCACAAGGCGTGAACGCAAGCACCTACCGACCAGATGCCAATGCTCCACATATATCCCTTCTTGGTGTCGAGTTTATCGACAATTCTTCCTGCAAATAACATTGCAATGGCATAGACCAACGAGAAGATACCCGTCACCCAGCCATAGTGTGAGTTTGTCCAATGAAATTCGGGACGAATGAAATCCTCCCACGTTAGCGACAGCACCTGACGGTCGAGATAGTTAATCGTAGTCGCAAAAAAGAGCAGACTGCAAATAACCCAACGGTAAGAGGTCATTTTGTTTTGATTCGTGTTAGTCATATTTTTTTAGGTTTTTGTTTAGAGTCATTATTATTGTTTGGCCGCGGCAATGATGTCTAATGCGTAGCGGCATTTATCGCTGATGGCTTGCCAATTGCCTTGTGCTATAACCTCTTTGGGGAATAGTTTTGAGCCCATACCGACAACCGTTACACCTGCCTTAAACCACGCTTTGAGGTTTTCCTCCTCGGGCTCGACGGCTCCCGTAGCCATTATCATCGACCAGGGCATAGGGGCTTTGATATTCTTTACAAACGAAGGCCCTCCGACATTTCCTGCGGGGAATATCTTCACCAAGTCGCACCCAGCCTCCTGCGCAAAGCCAATCTCGCTTACCGAACCGCAGCCAGGCGTGTAGGGTATTGTGCGACGATTGCAGACCTTAGCCACATCGGGGTTGAACAACGGGCCTACGATGAAGTTTGCTCCTAACTGTATGTAGAGTGATGCGGTGGGGGCATCGACGACACTACCCACGCCAAGTATCATATCGGGGCACTCCTTGGCGGCCCACTTGTTTAGGTCGCCGAAAATCTCGTGGGCAAAATCGCCTCTGTTTGTAAATTCAAATGCACGGACACCGCCCTCGTAGCAAGCCTTTACGACCTGTTTTGCAATCTCAAGGTCGGCGTTGTAGAATACGGGCACCATACCCGTCTGCTGCATTGCTGTCAGCACTTCGATTTTTGTAAAACGTGCCATATCTGTTTTGTTAGTTTGTTCTATTGAATAGAGCGTTTTGCGCTTATCGTGATACGCGGCCCGAGCCATCACCCTTCATAAGATTCTCCACCTCGGCAACTGTCACAAGGTTGAAATCGCCATAAATGGTATGCTTCAGGCACGAGGCTGCAACGGCAAAGTTGAGCGCGCGCTCATCATCCTTGTATTCGCGTAGGCCGTAAATCAATCCTCCCATAAACGAGTCGCCACCACCTACACGGTCCACGATATGCGTAATGTCATAACGTGGCGATTCGTAGAGTGTCTCGCCGTCAAACAACACGCCACCCCAAGTGTTATGGTTGGCATTGATTGAGCCGCGCAGGGTGATTATAACCTTCTTTGCTCTGGGGAAACGAGCCATAAGTTGCTCGCATACGCTACGGAATGCCGCAGAATCAACCTTACCTTCGGTTGCCGTTACGTCAAAGCCTTCTGGCTTGATACCAAATACCTTCTCGGCATCCTCCTCGTTGCCGAGTATGACATCACAGCACTCTACAAGTGCGGGCATAACCTCTGCTGCCGTCTTACCGTATTTCCAGAGATTCTTGCGGTAGTTAAGGTCGCACGATACCGTAATGCCTCGTTCGTTGGCGGCTTTGCAAGCCTCAAGGCACACCTCGGCGGCTGATGCGCTGATGGCAGGGGTGATGCCTGTCCAATGAAACCAGTCGGCACCCTCGAACACCTTGTCCCAATCTATCATTCCGCACTCGATGGTCGAAATCGAAGAGTGTGCACGGTCGTAAACGACTTTGCTGGGGCGTGCTACGGCTCCCGTTTCGAGGAAATATATGCCGAGACGCTCTCCGCCATAAACAATATTGCTGACTCCGACATTGCGTTTGCGCAGTTCGGCTACGCACGAAGCAGCGATGTCGTTTTGTGGCAGACGGGTTACGAAATCGACCTCTACACCATAGTTAGCCAGCGATACCGCTACGTTGGCCTCGCCTCCGCCAAATGTAGCCGAGAATGTGTCGGTTTGTGAAAAACGAAGATATGCAGGTGTTGCCAAACGCAACATAATCTCTCCAAAAGTGACAACCTTACTCATACAAAGTGTGTTTAAGAAAACTATATCTCTACAAAATTAAGAAAAAAAACTGATAAATCTAACATCTTGAGCGCCGTAGTGCGAATTTTAGAATAAAATTGCGTATATTTGTCATATGTGTGGATAGTCTGACTATTCTGCGATGTTAATATGTATAACCTAATTTTTTTATAGAATGAAGTTTATGTCTATTTTTAAGGCGTTTGCAATGTGCGCAATCTTGTCGTTGGTCGCTTGTGGCGAGACTCCGTCGGATGCGCGTTGGCGTATGTGGTATGACAAACCAGCCGAGGTGTTTATCGAGACCCTGGTGATGGGTAACGGTCAGCAGGGCGCGATAATTTACGGAGGTGTCGAGCGTGAGCGTATCGATTTGAACGATATGACTTTGTGGTCGGGTGAGCCTGTCGATGTTAATGTTGATACGTTGGCCGCCAAAGAGGGATTGGCTCCAATTCGTGAGGCTCTTGCCAAAGATGATTTTGCCGAGGCAAACCGTTTGCAGAAACGCCTGCAGGGTAGTTTCTCGGAGTTTTATCTCCCAATGGGCTCGCTCTTGATTGATTTTGAAGGGGCGAGCGAGGTGAGTAACTACTCGCGTGAGTTGGATATCAGTAAGGCATTGTCGAAGGTGAGTTATTCATCGGGCAATACCCAATATACTCGTACCTACTTCGTTTCACACCCCGATAAGGCAATGGTCGTTGAACTCAAGGCCGAGGGTGAGGGTAGGATAAATGGTCTGCTCTCATTTGAGAGTAAGTTGCGTTATACGACTCGTTCGGAGGGTGATGTGATTTTGGCCGAGGGATATGCTCCTTACCATATTTCGTATCATCGTGAAATCTCGTGGGATGAGAGTCGCGGAATGCGTTTCACGACAATGATAAAGCCTTTGGAGTGCGATGGTCAGGTGGTGAGCCAGGATGGTAAGTTGCAGTTGAAGGATTGCCGTCGAGTGGTATTGCTTGTGACGGCTGCTACAAGTTTCAACGGTTTCGATAAAGACCCCGCAAAGGAGGGCCTCGACCACGCGGCTATTGCTGCCGAGCGTATGGCGGCGGCCGAGAAGTACTCTTTCAAGCAGTTGCGTAGTCGTCACGTCGAGGACTTCGCATCGTTCTTCGATAGAGTCGATGTTCAGTTGGGAGCAAAGAGCGAGGTGTCGCCGTTGCCTACCGATGAGCGACTTAAGGCAATGACTGCGGGCGCAAAGGATAATAATCTGGAGATGCTCTATTTCCAATTTGGTCGTTACCTGATGATTTCGGCATCACGTACAACGGGAGTGCCAATGAATCTGCAGGGTATATGGAACGACAATATGACAGCCCCCTGGCATAGTAACTATACCGTAAATATCAACACCGAAGAGAATTATTGGCCCGCCGAGGTGCTCAATCTCTCGGAGTTGCACGAGCCACTGTTGTCGTTCATCGGCAATATTGCCCAGACGGGTAAGTATTCTGCTCGCAACTATTACGATTGTGGCGGTTGGGTTACTTGCCATAACTCTGATATATGGGCTATGTCGAATCCCGTAGGAGAGTTTTGGGGCGACCCCTCGTGGGCTTGTTGGCCTATGGGTGGTGCGTGGTTATCGACTCACTTGTGGGAGCACTATCAGTTTACGCTGGATAAGGAGTTCCTTGCCGAGCGAGGTTATCCTCTGTTGAAGGGTGCTGCCGAGTTCTGCTTGGATTGGCTTGTGGAGGATAAGAATGGTAATTTGATTACTTCGCCCGCTACATCGCCCGAGAACTATTTCCGTACCCCCGATGGCTATGCTGGCCCTACATCTTATGGTACAACTTGCGACTTGGCCATTATCCGTGAATGTCTGTCGGCTACGGCATCGGCTGCCGAGGTGTTGGGCATCGACGAGGAGTTGCAGAAGAAGATTGCAGACGTGATGAAGCGCCTCTATCCCTATCAGATTGGTCATAAGGGCAATCTGCAGGAGTGGTATTACGATTGGGAGGACCCCGAGCCTTTGCATCGTCATCAATCACACCTGATAGGCCTTTTCCCGGGTAGCCACATTACACCCGAAAAGACTCCCGAATTGGCTGCGGCATCGGCTCGCTCATTGGAGTTGCGAGGCGATAAGGCTACGGGCTGGTCAACAGGTTGGCGAGTAAATCTTTGGGCGCGATTGTTGGATGGCGACCACGCCTATAATATCTATCGAATGTTGCTCACTTATGTCGATGATGGCCGTACTCAATATGCTACGGGAGGAGGTACATATCCTAATCTGTTGGATGCTCACCCGCCTTTCCAGATTGACGGTAACTTTGGCGGCGTATCGGGCGTAGCCGAAATGTTGCTGCAGAGCCATCACGGCAGTATCGACCTTTTACCCGCATTGCCTACAGCGTGGAGCGAGGGTAGTTATCGTGGCCTGCGTGCGCGTGGTGCTTTTGAGGTTGATTTGCAGTGGGCCGACGGCAAGGTGTCGGGCGGACGAGTACTCTCGCTTGAGGGTCAGCCCTGTACGGTGAGAAGCAGTTCTCCATTTAAGGTTGCGGGCGTTGAGGCTGTGAAGGAGGGTAATTTCTTCGTGGCAAAATTCCCGACCAAAAAGGGTGGAGAGTATAAGATTGAAGCATTGAATTAATATTTGAGTCATATACGATTATGAAAAAGTATCTGTTGTCGTCAGTGTTGATATTGTTGGCCGTAACCTCGTTTGCGCAGGGCGAGGTGGCTGCAACAAACGAGAAATCGACTCGTCGAGAGTTGTATATCAAGCCCGATACGAAGTGTATCCCTTTCCGCATCCCCGCTATAGCGACAGCTAACAATGGCGATTTGGTTACGGTGTGTGACTACCGTTTCAGCCGCGAGGATATTGGCGTGGTGAATAATGGTCGCATTGATTTGGTCTATCGTACAAGTAAGAATAATGGTAAGAAGTGGGGTAAGACCTATATCTTGGCCGAGGGTAAGGGTGAGGCTTCGCCCAACTTTATGAACGTAGCCTTTGGTGACCCCGCAATCGTATCCGACAGGGAGAGTAGCCAGATGATGGTGTTGAGTTGCGCAGGAAATGTGTCGTACATTAAGGGTACGCGCCATCATCACCAAGCCATAGCACGTTTTTATAGTGGCGACTATGGCAATACGTGGAGTGAGCCTGTCGATATTTCGGAGAATATTTATGAGCAGTTTGATAAGAGCCCGTTAGGCCCTGCCAATTCGATGTTTGTGGCTTCGGGTCGCATCTTGCAGAGCCGTAGCATCAAGATGGGTCGTTTCTACCGCCTCTATTGCGCCGTTTTGGTGCAACCCGTCAAAGGTTCGTGGATGAATTTCGTGCTTTATTCCGACAACTTCGGTGGCGATTGGCGAGTGTTGGGTGGTGTGGATGTATCTCCCATTCCGCGCCAAGCCGATGAGGCAAAGGTCGAGGAGTTGCCCGACGGCAGTGTGTTGATTAGTTCGAGAATCGGCGGTGGCCGCCAATTCAATATCTTCAAGTATAGCGATGTTGCTTCGGGCAAGGGCCAGTGGGGCGAAATGGCTATGTCGGGTGCGGCTAATCGAGGTGTCGAATCAAAGAATAATGCCTGCAACGGAGAGTTGATGCTTCTGCCAGCACGCCGCGTAAGCGATGGCAAGGATGTCTATCTGTTGTTGCAGTCTGTTCCGTTCGGTCCACAGCGCACCAATGTAGGTATATACTATAAGGCATTGGAGTCGGAGGCCGATTATGCCTCGCCAGCGAAGATTGCTGCCGATTGGGAGGGTAGTTATCAAGTGACAAAACTCGGCTCGGCATACTCTACGATGAGTTGGCAAAAGAACAATCGTTTGGCTTTCTTCTTCGAGGAGGAGACCTATTCACCGTGGACAGGTGGCGGTTATACGTTGGTTTACGAGAATTTCTCAATCGAGGAGTTGACCGATGGTAAATACGAATTCAACAAGCGTCTGGCCAAGCAGATGGGTATGTAGTTTACGGCGCATTGCGTTGTGAGATAATTGTATTATAAATTTGTCTACATAATTGTCATTTCGTATATTTGTCACCGAAAAGTTGGTTAGGACGCTCGAGAAGCAAAATAAAGTTGCTATTTGATGCGTTTGAACAGTAGATGTTTTTTAGAAAATAGTTAAAACAAGGGTAATATGAAAAGATTTTTTGTGTTGTTGGTCGTTGCATTGTGCTCGGCTTTGGTGTTCTCATCGTGCAAGAAGGACGAAAATGTCATTAACTATGATGAGGTGTTGCAGGGTAAGTGGTTGGTTAAGAACATATCTCCTGCATTGGAGGATACCTATCTCCCCGAAGGCTCTACTTTGGAGTTCAAGTCGGACTACACTTTTGTGCTTGGCTCACAGTGGAATACCTATTTCAAGGCTTCGACTTGGTTGACTTCGGTTGAGCGTGGTACGAACGATATCTATCTCCTTATGTTGGGTATGGATAGCAAGGATGATTCGGTAGTTATTATGGAGGGCCGTGTCAATCTATCGGGTAAGGATACCATATATATAGATTGTGACGATGCCTTTATACCGAGTGTTAAGTATCGCTATATGTTGGTGCGCCAATAGTCTATTGGGCATAATACAGATATAAAATTAAGGCTGTTCGGCAAGTGTCGTGCAGCCTCTTTGTTAAAAATAGAGAAGGATGGAGCGTCATATAAATATTAATGATTTCGACTATCCGCTGCCCGATGAGCGCATAGCAAAATTCCCGCTTGAGAATCGTAGCGATTCGAAGTTGCTCATCTACCGCAACGGCAACATCGCCGAACGTCATTTCTGCAATCTGGCGGAGGAGTTGCCCGCAGGCTCACTGTTGGTCTTCAACAATACGAAGGTGATTCGTGCGCGTGTCATTATGCATAAGCCATCGGGTGCGCGTATCGAGGTATTCTGCCTTGAGCCACATCAGCCTGCAGACTATGAACGTGCTTTTGCCGTCAAGGGCGAATGCGAATGGAGTTGCATAGTAGGCAATTTGAAGAAGTGGAAAGAGGGCTTTGTTCAGATAGACTTTGATTATGAGGGTGTTGCGTGTCAGTTGCGAGCCGAAATCAAGGAGCGCGGTGAGCGAGAACATATCGTACGTTTTGAGTGGGATGTCGATTTGACCTTCGGGCAGTTGTTGGAGCACCTGGGGCGTATCCCCATCCCGCCATACCTCAATCGTGAGAGTGAGGAGATGGACCTCACTCGTTATCAGACCGTCTATTCGAAGTTCGAGGGCTCGGTGGCAGCGCCAACGGCTGGTCTGCACTTTACGGAGGCAATGATTGGTGCGATGCGCGATAAGGGCTTCTCGTTTGATGAGGTAACGTTGCACGTTGGTGCTGGTACGTTCCTGCCCGTCAAGAGCGAAAATGCCGCTGCTCATCCAATGCATACCGAGCATTTTGAGGTACGTCTGCAGACACTCGAGAATCTGCTTGAGCACGTTGGTGATGTGACGGCCGTGGGTACGACGAGTGTTCGTACTCTGGAGTCGTTGCCCGTGTTGGCTTGGCGCATAAATCAAAGTGGAGAGCCGCACGAGGAGCAGGTGATAGGCCAATGGGAGAGTTACGACATTCCGCAAGATTTTTCGGGCCGTGATGTGTTGCAGACTTTGATTGGCTATATGCGTGAAAAGGGGTTGGAGCGCCTGAAGGCCGCAACGCAGATAATGATTACGCCGCTCGGATTCCGTTTCCGTATAGTGAGCCGTATTGTGACCAACTTCCACCAACCCAAATCGACTCTGCTGTTGCTGGTGTCGGCATATCTGGGTGGTGATTGGCGCAGGATGTACGACTATGCGCTGGCAAACGATTTTCGTTTCCTATCATACGGCGATTCTTCGCTACTTATTTGTGATAAATAACGAAAGTTGCCTAACAAGGCTCTTTTGTCGTTTCTCTCGCTCTCAAAATGCTCATTTGCACCAAGCAAACTGCGCTTTTTCGAGCATCGAGGGCCTAAAAATAGCCCTTGTTATACAACTTCCAAGAATCAGGGGTTGTCCGACACATTTGTTGGACAACCCCTTTATTCATCTACATTAATCCCCATCTTCCAACTGAAAGATTTCTTCAACCGATTTGCCAAATATCTTTGCCATCTTTAGCGCCAATACCGTCGAGGGTACGAATTTACCACTCTCGATGGCGTTGATGGTTTGTCGGCTTACACCTGCCGCCTCGGCCAATTGCTGTTGCGTCATTCGCACCTCGGCCCGTGCGACTCGTATCTTATTGTTCATTCTCGACTCCTTTCTTTAGCATCCACATTCTCCAAAGGTAAACCACCATAAAGATAAGTGGAATTGTGAACATATTATACATCATTACGTGCAAAAAATCAAATGAGTAGAATATTAGCGACGCAACGATAAGTATAGCCGAATTGACATAAAGCGCAAAGAGTAGTGCCTGTTGGCGTATCTCCGAAATCATTTCGTCCTCCACCTTCTCCTTTGAGCAGGTGATTAGCAACATACAGATTATACTGCCGATGATGGCTATATTTGTAAATAACTCTATGCTGGAATCTATTATGTTGAGTATCTCGTGAAGTACTCCTGATGAGTTTTCCAACACTTCGGTATGTATTATAATCATCATTACAGCATCGAGTATTAGGATAAAGGGGAAAATTGCCCAGCCGACCTTCTTGAATCGGTGTGGAAATAGTAATGTTTTCATAGTTGTAATAGTTTACTTGTTTGTAATAGTTGTTATATATAATTAATTGTAATAGTTTAGAGTCTAAATTCGCGGCTTTGGCGGCGCAGAGACTTCATCTTGCGCTCGAAGCGACCATAGTAGAGTACCCAGATGATAAAGGGTGCGAGTATCGGGTCGTCGTGAGTGATGGCGAAAGTGGTGTCGGCAACACAGGTTAATACGATGCGCACTGCAACCCATACAACTAATACCAAATAGCAAATCTCCTTAAGCGTTTCGCCACGCAGAACGGCAGTCATCTCGTCCTCCTCCTTCTCGCGTGAGCAGGATACGAAGAAGATGGCAAGATAAAGCGCAATGCTCAAGACCTTGTTTATGGTCATTGAGGTCGTCACCACATCCATAGATACCTCGCCTCCTTTGGGCACGTCAAACAACGTGATTTTGAGAACCAGGGCAACGAGCAACGCCAATAACAACGCAAACCCGACATATTTGAATGGGTGGGGCAGAAGCCAATTTTTGACCGAGCCTTTGATGCGACCAATAAGGTCGAATTGAACTCTCTCTTTCATAGTAGTAATAGTTATAAAATTATCTCCTCTTTTAGATTTCTATTATCTAACCATCGTTGGATTATATATACGATTGGTAGAATAATCATAAATATCGCGAAATTATTGACAATAATTTGCACAAGGATAGTAGGAATGCCGCTGGGTAGAAATACACAGGCGTAACTGATGGCGAGTAGTGCGATATTGATTGCAAATGCAATCATAAGCGAGTGTAATCTTTTTGATATAGCCATCTCGTCTTCGATTTTCTCTTTTGAGAAAAATATTAGAGCCGCACCGATATAAATAGCAAGTGCTAAAAGTGGGTTGAAAAGGTGAGGTGCGGCTACATCACCATACCAGCACAATTCTCCGTTAGGCGCGGTTGTCTGTACTCGGTCATAAATGAGGCGCGACCAAATGGGAAATTCAAAACTCTTTTCTTGAAGCCTTGAACCAAGTAGAGCGTATGCCCATTGGGGAGTGGTGTGAACCCAATCGTAGATTAGGCCAAATCCCCAAATTATCGCTACGAGCCATACCGCTATTCCGATAGGTCGGCAAAAGTGAGGTAATAGAAATCGTTCCATTGTGAGTCTTAATTTTGTTTAATAATAGTTGATTGTACTCGAATACAATGCAAATGTAAAGCAAACTTTACAAAATAGCAAGTGTTTTTGACAAAATTTTTCACGCACAA
>JAZOVT010000019.1:0-29522 GCA_045658845.1 Alistipes sp. | reverse complement strand
ACCATACATAACAGGTATCTCTTCGGGCCCATCCTTACTACACGCTGTGAATCCCATAGCAACCATTACCATTGAACACAGCCACTTCAACAATTTGAAATCCTTTGTTTTCATAAGCAATAAATTTATTAAGTTGCACATTTACAGGAGGTTACCCCCCCCCGAAAAATCAGGGCTATTTTTCATTTGCAAGATATGAAAAATTACATAAATTTCAAAACTTTATTTGATATTTTTATAAATGAACGATTTTTGCGAATGAGTATTCAATAACTAATTTTGCTCATTATGAAAATTACAAAAATCAACGCACGCGAGATATTGGATTCTCGTGGAAATCCCACCGTCGAAGTCGATGTTACACTCTCATCGGGAGCAATGGGGCGGGCATCTGTTCCTTCGGGAGCATCGACAGGCGAAAACGAAGCATTGGAGTTGCGCGACGACAACCCCGAACGATATAATGGCAAAGGGACATTGGCCGCCGTTAAGAATGTGAACGAGATAATAGCGCCATCGTTGATAGGCATTGACGCCACTCGACAACGCTACATCGATACACTAATGTGCCAAATGGATGGTACACCATCAAAATCCCACTTGGGCGCAAACTCTATATTAGGCGTATCGTTAGCCGTTGCAAAAGCCGCAGCACGTGGGCTTGGGATGCCTCTCTATCGCTATATAGGAGGGTGCAACACCTATGTTCTGCCTGTACCGATGATGAACGTGATAAATGGAGGCTCTCACAGCGACTCACCTATAGCCTTTCAGGAGTTTATGATTAGGCCCATCGGAGCCGAGTCATTCCACGAGGCATTGCGTATGGGAGCAGAGATTTTTCACGCTCTAAAAGGCATCCTACGCCAAAGGGGTTTAAGTACGGCTGTCGGCGATGAGGGCGGATTCGCACCCGCCTTTACAAGCATTGAGGAGGCTCTCGATACTCTGATTTCGGCCATCGAAAAGGCTGGTTACAAGCCCGATAATGAGGTGAAAATAGCTTTGGACTGTGCTGCCTCGGAGTTTTATGATGACGGGATGTATGATTACTCGAAGTTTGAGGGCGAAGGTGGTGTGAAACGCAGCGCCGATGCGCAGATTGACTATTTGGAGGCTCTTGTGGGTCGTTATCCGATTGACTCTATCGAGGATGGCGTGGGCGAACAGGATTGGGCCGCTTGGCAACGACTGACATCACGCATTGGCGACTTCTGCCAATTGGTTGGAGACGACCTATTTGTCACCAATATCGAGTTCCTGCGCCGTGGCATAAGCGAGCATTGCGCTAACAGTATTTTAATTAAAGTGAATCAGATAGGCACATTAAGTCAGACATTGGATGCCATCGAGATGGCCCATCGCAACGGATACTCCACCATCATTTCGCACCGCTCGGGAGAGACTGAAGATACAACAATTGCCGACATAGCCGTAGCAACCAACAGTGGACAGATAAAGACAGGCTCGCTGAGCCGCACCGACCGCACTGCAAAATACAACCGACTGCTACGCATCGAAGAGGAGTTGGGCTCGGATGCTCGGTTTGGATACGAGAAGATAAGGTAACGTATTTTCTACGATTCAATATCTATCTCAGTTGCGGAACAATATATATAAAAAGTGTAGAAAAGATGAAAAATCGCCCTATATTTTTGGCTAATTCGAATTTGTTTCCTACATTTGCACCGCTCAATGAGATTGTTGCTGTTGTAGCTCAGGGGTAGAGCACTTCCTTGGTAAGGAAGAGGTCGTGAGTTCAATCCTCATCAACAGCTCAAAGACAGAGGAGGGATGTAAGTCCTTCCTCTTTTTTTTCTCATTTCGCAAGTGATAGGGTATCTGTTAATTTTAGCCCTATGTAAAATCTTTTAATTTAATGCAGTTTATTATGCGAAAGATTGAGGTTTGCTGCTCATCGTTATACGAGGCGCGTGAGGCCGAGGCGGGAGGCGCAGTGAGAATTGAGTTGTGTGGTGCTATCGCGTGTGGTGGTGTAACGCCGAGCGCTGGTGTCATTCGTCAGATTGTCGAGGCAGGACTTAACATAGATGTCAATGTGCTGATTCGTGCGCGTGAGGGTGGCTTCTGTTATACCGAAGAGGAGGTTGATGCAATGTGCCGCGATATAGCGCTTTGTCGCGAAGTTGGAGTCGATGGGGTTGTTATTGGTGCACTTACCCAATCGGGTGAGATTGATATGGAGGCTTGCCGCAGGATGATTCAGGCGGCTGGCAATATGTCGGTAACGTTCCACCGCGCCTTTGATGTTTGTGTCGCACCCAAAGAGGCTTTGGAGCAGATTATATCACTCGGATGCGATAGACTGCTTACGTCGGGATGTCAATCTACGGCTGAGCGAGGCGCCGACTTTATTGCAGAATTGGTGGAGCAGGCCGCAGGTCGTATCATTGTGATGCCTGGTGCAGGTATTCGCCCAACGAATATTGCGAAGATAGAAAAAATAACACGAGCCGCAGAGTTTCATTCTACGGCCCGTAAGGATTGTCCCGATTCCGCTTTTCGTGGTGCGGTAGTCGATTTTAGTGCATATCCCGATAAAGAGGGACTGTTGCCCCTCTCATCGGCTGAAGTTGTATCACAACTTGTGAATAACGTACTTTAACTGCTCGGCAAGCGAGGTGTTGTAACCCTGCGAGAAATAGACCGTACGACCGAAACTGTCGCAGATGGCTATTACGGGCAGCGTCTTTGCCTGCGAGTTGCAACCCGAACATATCATACGGCGCACTTTGTCATTTGTGTCGATGCCGAAGTGCGCTTTTATATTGCCCAGCATATTTTTGTCAAACTTGGCGGCATCTTCGGCTGTCGGACTCAATACAATCATCGGACGGCCCCATTTGTTCAGTACGTCGCTGATTGAAGCCAAGCCGCGCAAAGCGTGGTTTGTAGGCTCGTCACCGCTACCCATAATCGCTACGATAAAGTATCCGCGACCTGCTGTCGCTAGCAATGATGTCTCGGCTGTTGTACCCTCGGGCAGATATTTCTGCTCGGCATCCATCGAGCCAATCACACCAATGTCGTCGTTGGCAGCACGAATCGTAAGGTCAATCTCTGTTGTCTTGCCCTCCTCGATGCGGAATGTTACAGCGCGTGAGAGCGCCTTGCCGCTTGCCATACGGTTACCCGTTGTGAGGATGTAATAACCCTCATTGAGTGTAAACTCGCGAGCAAACAATCCCTCTTCTGCATTTGCACCGAGGTCCACATCGCTACCTCTGTTGAAGTTCAACGCATAGCAACGGCCATCCTCGATGCGAGAGATTGAGTAGTGGCTGAAATAATCAGGCGATGGGATGGTCGGAACTATCTTTGCATCATAGATTGTACGCAAAGAGCCTGTGCGAATCTGCTGTTCAGCAACCTCGCCGTCAAGCACCACATCTACCCACTTTTCACCATCATAGTATTGTGCTTTGCTTGTCATACCATTAAGACGAGCCGCAATACCAAAGGTGCGACACGCTGCTATAAAGAAACGGTCTCTCGATGCCGCATCTGCATAACGCAAACGCAATACACCCGCAGGGGTAGCCTGCAACTCTATGGGGTTATACTCGTCGGCAAGTGCGATATTCTCTTTTGTCCACTTGATTATTTCGGTAGCCGATGGCTTTTGGCCAATCTCTGTAGAAAGCACGCTCTTAATCTCCGCTCTGTAAGGCTGCAAGAACTCGCTACCGATACGCGGTGATGCAATGTTGCGATACTGCGGATTGTCGGGCAAGATGTCGGCTGTTGTCGATAATGCATCCTGCAAAACCTCAAGCGATGTGTCGTGCAAATCCTTGCGCGATAGGGTATGTAGCAGTGCTACAACACGCTGACGCTCCGTATCTTTTGCTGAATCAATTACGGCCTTTATGTTGCGCCAATTTCCGCGCGCACCAATCAATAACGATTGTTCGGCGGGAGAGTAATCGGCACATTGCTCACGAGTGAGGAAAGTAGCGGTATATGCCATACGGATTTTGTCCTCCTCGGCCAAGCGTTTTTTGTTGAGTGCCACGGCCTCTTCTGTAACATCGACGGGAATGTCACCAGGTACGGGAGGTGTAACGTCGGCATCAAACTCAATAACATCACCCTCTTTGTACTTTAATTCGATAGTTAACTCCTCTGCCGAGAGTTTGTCGAATCCGAAACGGCCTTCGTGTGAAGCCCATACAATCATATCACCCAAGCCCATATGCAAAACTGCCTCACCATTGGCATCGCTTTGCAGGGTCACTACGGTGTAGTATTCGGCATAGTTGTAAATCTTGAACTCTATGGTTGCACCCTCTACGGCTTTGCCTTCGGTGTCAACAACTTTGACTATCGAGCGACGTACGGGGGCGTAGTTGTCGATTACGTTTATTTCGGTAAAGCAATTTGTGCGCTGGATAACATCCTCTGGTCCGTGATAATCGCCTACGACGCGTGTGTGCATAAGCATTGCTCGTGCAGCAGGCTGATTAAACCAACCTATGTTGAGTTCGGGCTCTGGCTCGCAAGCACCCATAAATTGCCAGCGACCATCAACCCATACCTCCACCCACGCGTGGTTGCTGTCGGTGTGTGCCCAACGCGGTGTATATACCTGACGTGCTGGGATGCCTACGGTACGCATAGCCGATACGGTGAGCGTTGACTCCTCGCCGCAACGTCCTTCGCCGTTGATAATGGTTGCAATTGGTGATGATGTACGGCTGTCGGATGGGGTATAAGTAGCCTTCTCGTGGCACCAATGGTTTACTTCGAGTGCAGCATCGTGCAATGAAAGACCTTTCACGCGCTGTGCCAGCGTGTCGTAATACATCATTCTGAACTCGTCCAATCGCTCGTTGTTAACTCTGACGGGCAAAACAAAGTGACGGAACAAATCCTCGGGAACCTCTTTTCCCCACGCCATCTCTTCGCGTGCTTGCAATGATTTGCGGACATTCTCGAGGAAGAACTCTCCCTCGTAGTCGCCCAAATCGGCAGAACTCATCGAAGAGTACAAAAACTTCATAGCACCGCGTTCTTGCTCCGAAAGTTCCTCGTCAAAAATTGCAAAAACATCACCGTGTGTAAAGTGTGCTCGGCGGGCCTCAAAAGCCTCATCAACGGCTTTGCGTGTCGTAGTATCGCTGATAAAATGGCTTTGGCAACTGCTCAATAATATAGCCACAGAGGCTATACAAAGTAAAAAACTTAATCTATTCTTCATTTTATAACGTATTTTGGTAGTAAAAGTACGAAAAAAAAGTAATTTTGCACACATAATTATTGATAAATCTATAAATTATAGTTGGATGCATAATGTGAAGAGAGGAAATCCGATAGCGTTGTTGCCGCTTGTGGTGTTTCTTGGAATCTATCTTTTGGGCTCATTGTTGGCTGGTGATTTTTATAAAATGCCTATCGTGGTGGCTGGTATGATAGCCTCGATGGTAGCCGTTGCTATGTGCCGCAATAAGACTTTGACCGAGAGTGTCGATAGTTATTCTCGTGGTGCTACCGAGCCTAATATTATGCTTATGATTTGGATTTTTGTCTTGGCGGGAGCCTTTGCCGCCTCGACAAAGTCGATGGGTGCCGTCGATGCAACGGTAGCGCTAACGCTACGTATTGTCCCTGAAGAGTTTTTGCCCGCGGGAGTGTTCCTTGCGGCTTGTTTTACATCATTCTCTGTCGGTACATCTGTGGGAACGATTGTCGCTCTGACGCCCATTGCATCGGCTATTGCCGAGCAGACGGGAGGAAATGTCGCTTGGTTGGTTGCTGTTGTTGTTGGAGGTGCGTTGTTTGGTGATAACCTTTCGTTTATTTCCGATACAACCATTGCCGCAACACGTACTCAAGGTTGCAATATGCGCGATAAATTCCGCACCAATCTTCTCATAGTTGCCCCCGCGGCCTGTGTTACACTTCTTATTTATGCCGTTGTCGGTGGTGATTATGTTGCAGCGTACACCCCTGCGGAGTCTTCAGCATCGTGGATTATGATGTTGCCATATCTGTTGGTTTTGGTGACGGCCGTTGCGGGTGTTAATGTGTTGTGTGTCTTGGTGCTTGGCATAGTGGCTTCTGGTCTTATGGGCATCTTGGGCGGCCAACTCTCTTTGGTCGATTGGTTTGTGTCGATGGGCGAGGGTATAGGCTCGATGGGCGAACTCATTATCATCACGATGATGGCTGGCGGTATGTTGGAGTTGATACGTTTGAATGGCGGTATTGATTATATTATTTCGCGAGTTACATCACGAATCTCATCGCGTCGTGGAGCCGAGTTGTCAATCGCTTCGTTGGTGATTTTCGCCGATGTCTGCACTGCTAATAATACCGTGGCGATAATATCGGTAGGCGGCATTGTTCGTGAAATTGCACAACGATTTGGTATTTCGCCTCGTCGTGCCGCGAGTCTGCTCGATACATTCTCTTGCTTTGTGCAGGGCTTGTTGCCTTATGGAGCGCAACTGCTTATGGCTGCAGGATTGGTTGCAATATCTCCCATCGAGATTATAGCCTATCTCTATTATCCCTATATTATGGGTGGCTGTGCTTTGTTGGCGATATTATTTCAGCGGCCCAAATGTAACGATTAGGGATATATAATTTTCGAGTGACGTTATGCCGAAAGGTAAAATTGACGATAAATTTTGCAGAAAAAGATATTAATCGTATATTTGTACGATTTTGATAAACTATTTAAGAATCCTTAATTTAATATTTAGACATTATGAAAAAGTTATCAACTTTATTGCTCTCTGCAGTAGCGGTTTTGACACTCGCTTCTTGCGGTGGTAACGCAGCAAAGAAGGCAGAGTGCTGCGGTGATTGCAAAGAGACTTTGCCTATCGGTTTGCAGTTGTATAGCGTACGTGACGCTATGGAGAAGGACTTCAAGGGTACTCTTCAGCAGGTTAAGGCTATGGGCTACGACGGCGTTGAGTTCGCTGGTTTGTTCAACAACACTCCCGAGCAGGTTAAGGCTATGTGCGAGGAGATTGGTTTGAACCCCATCTCTGCTCACGTGCCCTTGGCTGATATGTTGGCTGATGTTGACAAGGTTATCGCTGACTACAAGGCTGTAGGTTGCAAGTACATCGTTGTACCTTACGTTACCGAGGAGCGTCGTCCTGGTGGTGAGTTGTTTATGCAGATGGTAGAGGAGATTCGTGCTATCGGTGAGAAGTGCAAGGCTGCTGGCTTGGTATTGCTCTATCACAACCACGACTTCGAGTTCAAGAAGTTGGAGAGCGGCGAGTTCGGTTTGGATTACCTCTACGCTAACGTTCCTGCTGACCTTTTGCAGACAGAGTTGGACCAGTGCTGGGTTAAGTATTCTGGTCAGGACCCCGTTGCTTACTTGCAGAAGTATTCAGGCCGTTCACCTGTTGTTCACCTCAAGGACTTCTATCAGGAGGGTGAGCAGGAGGGTGACCCCTATGCTCTTATCGGTTTGAACGAGGGCGAGGAGAAGAAGAATACAGCCTTCGAGTTCCGTCCTTTGGGTCAGGGTGTTCAGGATGTTCCTTCTATCATCGCTGCATCTGAGGCTGCTGGTAGCAAGTGGCTCATCGTTGAGCAGGACCAGCCAAGTATGGGTAAGACTCCTATGGAGTGCGTAGCAATGAGTATGGAGTACTTGAAGTCAATCTATGGCAACACTGCTTGCAAGGATTGCCAGGAGGCTGCGAAATAATCATTGATTAAAAGCAAATAAATAACGCTCGGTCCGTAAGGTCCGAGCGTTATTGTTTGTAGAGAATTGTGCCGTGCGTTTAGTTCTGCACCTTGCGTCGCCAATTCAATATCGGAAGCATAAATGATATAATCGATGCTCCAATCCAGAATATTGCGGCATTGCTAAAATCATATATTGTAATACCATCGACAATAGTTTTGCTTGAGTCGATAAGTGCACCGCTGACTACATCCTGAATACCAGCCGCAACATAACTTGCCATACCTACTACACCCATAGCAGCGCCTGTGGCATTGCGAGGTACTACATCTACAGCCATCAAGCCTCCGAGGAAACTAATCAACACACCTACGGCAATACCGAAGATAACCATACTCAATGCGTTGATAAACCAACTGTTTCCGCCATATACAAATAGTATCAAACCTATCGTGTTCAGTACACCAGCCACCAATGCGGGAATGTTACGACTACCTTTGAAGAAACGGTCTGAAATCCAGCCAGAGAACACAGTACCTATTATGCCCAACAAAGCATTTATAGATATAATCTGTGTTGCATCCACCAAGTCGAATCCTTTAGACTCTTGCAGATAGAGTACGCCCCAACCGTTGATAGCATAGCGGCTGATATACATAAATGCACTCGCCAGAGCCAAAATCCATACAGCAGGTGTGCGCAATGCCAATTTTTGTACATCTTTTACCGATTGGTTGTCTGTAGTATTCTCCTTTTCGTGCGCTAATACGGTGATTGATGGCAGACCTTTGCTCTCGGGAGTGTCGTGCATAAATAGGAGGATGAATATCACGCCTAAAACACCCGCTATTGTCGAGCCAATAAATCCCCATTGCCAACCAGCGGTGGCTACAAGGCTACCCACAAAGAGGAATGAGAGGAACTCGCCGATGTTGTGACTTGCCGAGAAGAAACCGTAATATGTTCCTCGCTTATCCAACGGATACCAACGTGATAATGCGATTACCGATGGGGGAGAGCCCATTGATTGTGACCATCCGTTTATTGCCCACATAATAGACATTGCGACAAAAAGTACAGCCGATGAGATGATTGCCCCTGAAGCAAAGCCCAATACGCCCATAAGCAAGTTAGCAACGGCCGAAACAGCAAGTCCTGTAGCCATAAAACGCTTGATGTTGCTATAATCGGCCAAAAAACCATTGACAAATTTACCGATGGCATAAGCAAATAATAGCGAAGAACCAATAACACCCAACTGCGTTGCGTCCAATGCTCCGCTGTCAAGGATTGGTTTCTTTACTACGTTCAAACTTGTACGGCAGACGTAATAAAGGCTGTAACCTATCGTACCTGCCATAAATGCTTGGAATCGCAGCTTTTTGTAGAGTTTGTCCTTTGCCTCATCGCTTACTTCGAGCGGTGCGGCAGGAGAACTCGTCCTGTAGAAATTGAGAAACTTTTTCAGCATTTTATATAAATTTAAGATAGATTGCTATATTAAATTTCAATCAAGTATCAAAGATATGATATTGAGCCTGAAAAAACAATCATTTTGATGAAAAAATGCCGAAAACAGTCGTTTGATGATGCGGGGGAGAGTGTTCGCGTATGGGCATAAAAAATGGCGCCGAGAAAGATTTTGAGAACTCGGCGCCGAACCCCTATTATTACCCTAAAAAACTCTTACATAAAATGTAAAAGTGCCATACGCAGAACGGGCCGTTCTTTACACCCTTGTGGCCAACCTTAAAAAACCGCAAGGCACGTATGGTGCGGAAGGAGGGGGATTCGAACCCCCGGTACCCTAACGAGTACGTCAGTTTAGCAAACTGGTGGTTTCAGCCACTCACCCATCCTTCCAAACCTCTCCTTCGCTAAAGAGTAGTGCAAAAGTAGACAAAAAAAACAAATATGCAAAATATCGCGCAGTAATTTTTTTCGAAATTGTTACGATTATTTTTGCTGTGGTTGCAGTAGTCGCTATTAATCAGCATTATACGATGGATGTTTCTGTTGTTGTCTTGATCTTAATTTGTGAGCCACGCTGCAGCAGAATAAATAAAATGGATAATTTTACCTATTTATAAAATAAAATCTTATCTTTGTTCTCTGCAAGAGTATATGATATGCGGTTTGGGAGATGAATCGTATAACCCTTAACGCTCTTATCCGCTATGTCGTTTGCCTATTGGTGTAAAACTAATTACTAACTAAAATATTAATTGATTATGAAGAATCAACAACGTCTTATGTCGCTCGACGCTTTGCCAGGGTTTGATATGTTCTTTATTATGGGTCTCTCGGGCCTTATCGTCTCGTTGTGCGCTTTGTGGCCTAATCCTGTGACCGAGGTTATCTCTAGTCATATGAGCCACGTCGATTGGGATGGCTTGCGTCATCACGACACCATCTTCCCTCTGTTCCTCTTCTTGGCGGGTGTATCGTTTCCATTCTCTTATGCCAAGCAGCGTGAGCAGGGTGCGTCTATGAAATCAATCTATTGGAAGATATTCCGCCGTGCTGCTATTCTGATTTTCCTCGGTATGGTTTACAATGGATTCTTTAAGTTGGATTTCGAGAATCTTCGTTGCGCTAGCGTATTGGCTCGTATCGGTATTGCGTGGATGTTTGCTGCATTGCTATATGTTAATTTCGGAGTTCGTACCCGCGCCGTTATCTCGGTTGTGATTCTCGTGGGTTATGCATTGCTTACAAAGTATGTCGGTGCGCCCGATGTGCCCGATGCCGACCCGTTGAGTCGCGAGGGTAATATAGTAGGTTATATCGACCGTTTGTTCTTGCCTGGCCGTTTGATTTATGATGGTAATCGCTTCGACCCTGAGGGCTTGTTGTCGGCTATTCCCGCTATCGTTACTGCAATGTTGGGTATCTTTACAGGTGAGTTAATCCGCCTTCCTAAAGAGAAGTTGTCGGGCGAGCGCAAGACTCTCTATATGCTTGGTGCAGCGGTTGTTCTGGCTTTGGTGGCAATCATTGGCAAAGGTTTTGTTCCCGTAAATAAGATGTTGTGGTCAAGTACATTTGTTTGTGCTGTAGGTGCATACTCAGTTGCTATGATGGCCATCTTCTATTATATCATTGATGTTCGTGGCTGGCAGAAGTGGACACTTGTCTTCCGTGTAGTTGGTATGAACTCTATTACAATCTACCTTGCTCAGCGTTTCATCAACTTTAGCGGCATTTCAAACTTCTTCATCGGTGGCTTTGCGGGCTTGTTGCCCGAGCAGTGGGCTTCAGTTGTTACACAAGCAGGATTTGTTACCGCTTGCTGGTTGTTCCTCTACTTCCTCTATCGTAAGCAGACTTTCCTGAAGGTTTAGTAGATTCATTAAATAACAATTATATTTATACGATATGAAAAGAGTTTTGAAATTTGCGTGCGCCCTTGTTATTGTGGTCGCATCATTTAATGTGACTGCTACGGCGCAGAAAAAGGCTAAGGATTCAAAGACAACCTATGCGCAAGAGGTTTTGCAACTTTATGTTGATAAAGGCCAGTTGTCTGGTGCTATCAGTGTATTCTACAAGGATGGTGTGCAGGAGACTTGCTGTGTGGGTTATGCCGATGTAGATGCTAAGCGACCCATTAAGTTGGATAATGTGTTTATGCAATGCTCGCAGACAAAGGGCTTTTGCGGCGTTACGATTGCTAAATTGGTCGAGGAGGGTAAGATTTCGCTCGATGACCCAGTGTCAAAATATCTGCCCGAGTTTAAGGAGTTGTGGGTGTTGGTCTCTAATAAGGATGGTGTAAAGACTCTGCAAAAGGCAAAGAACGTGCTTACAGTCCGTATGGTGCTCAATCATACAGGCGGTTTCCCCTTCGAGGCGAGCGTTAAGCGTAACGATGTTCGTGGCGGTGGTTGGAGTGGTGGTGCTCCTCTTCGTCAGGTTGCTGCTGTTGCTGCTGAGTCTCCTATTATGTTCGAGCCTGGTACTCGCGAGTTGTACTCAAATACGGGTATCGACATTGGTGGCGCAATCGTAGAGGTTGTTACAGGTATGAAGTGGGAGGATTATCTCAAGCAGGAGGTGTTGGACCCTCTGGGTATGAAGTCTACTTGGTTCTGGCCCACCGATAAGCAACTCAAGAAGAAGGTAGAGTTGTATGCATTTAAGGATAACGCTCCCGCCGAGTGGGTAGAGGAGATGGCTTGGCAGCAACGTCCTTATAACGATTCTCACGTCTTTGCATCTGCTGGTGCAGGCTTGTGGACTACAGCGGCTGATCAGTTGAAGTTCTACAAGATGTTGATGAATCTTGGCGTTGGCGAAAATGGCGTGCGTATTTTGAAGGAGGAGACCGTGAAGTCAATTTTGGCTTGCTCAACTCGTCCAAAGAATATGGGTGGTTATTCTCTTGGTTTGACTGCTCCTGTTAACGATAACGAGGATGCTTGGTTTGGCCACGGTGGTGCTTGGGGTACTAACTGTATGGTCAATTGGCATAAGAAGCAGTTGAAGTTGTGGGTTATCCAGAGCGCAGGAGGCCCTCAGCCTTGGAGCGCCGAGGTGAGCAAGGCTGCCGAGAAATTCTTCGCACAGCCGTTTGATGCATCTGGCGTAGATGCCTACACAGGTCGTATCGGCTCAAAATAGAAATTGATATTATTCTTGAAATAATTAAGGGGATGCGCTATTAAACGTGCATCCCCTTTGTCTGTTATAAGTATGGAGTGTGTTTTGTAGTGTAAATAATTGTACAACCTCTAAATTATTCATTAATTTTTTGTAATTTTGTAGGCTATTACCACAATTGTTATGGCAGAAAAAGAGATATTAGAAAATATTGACAACGAATATAAATACGGCTTTACTTCCAATATTGAGACCGAAACCATAGGTAGAGGCTTGAATGAGGAGGTGATTCGTATTATTTCGTCCAAAAAGGGAGAGCCCGAATGGATGCTTGAACGTCGTTTGGCGGCTTTTCGCCATTGGCAGACGATGAAGTTGCCTACTTGGGCACACCTGGATATACCTGAAATAGATTTTCAGGATATAATTTACTATGCCGCACCCAAAGCCCGCAAAAAACTCGGCTCGATGGATGAGGTAGACCCCGAATTGAAGCGCACGTTCGATAAGTTGGGTATTCCGTTGGAGGAGCAGATGGCCTTGGCGGGTGTTGCCGTCGATGCCGTTATGGATTCTGTATCGGTAAAGACAACTTTTCGTGAGACTTTGGCCGAAAAGGGTATTATATTTTGCTCAATATCCGAGGCGATTAAGGAGTACCCCGAATTGGTGAAGAAATATTTGGGAAAGGTTGTACCTCATACCGACAATTTCTATGCTGCGCTCAATGCCGCGGTCTTTTCTGATGGGTCGTTTTGTTATATCCCCAAGGGCGTACGTTGCCCGATGGAACTATCGACCTATTTCCGTATTAATGCCGAAGGAACAGGACAGTTTGAGCGCACTTTGTTGGTCGCAGATGAGGGCTCTTATGTGAGTTACCTTGAGGGTTGTACCGCCCCGCAACGCGACGAGAATCAGTTACACGCAGCCGTTGTAGAGATTATCGTCGAGAAGGATGCCGAGGTGAAGTATTCTACTGTTCAGAACTGGTATCCTGGCGATAAGGATGGTAAGGGTGGTATTTATAATTTTGTAACCAAGCGAGGAATGTGTCGCGAAAATGCACGTTTGTCGTGGACACAGGTTGAGACGGGCTCGGCCATTACGTGGAAGTATCCAAGTTGTGTGTTGCTGGGTGACAATTCGGTAGGCGAGTTCTATTCGGTTGCAATGACTAATAATTATCAGCAGGCCGATACGGGTACAAAGATGATACACATTGGTCGCAATACGCGTAGTCGCATCGTGTCTAAGGGTATCTCGGCAGGAAAGAGCCAAAATGCTTATCGAGGTCTGGTGCGAGTGGCAAAGGGGGCGGATAATGCCCGTAACTATTCGCAGTGTGATTCGTTGCTCATTGGCGATAAGTGTGGAGCGCATACCTTCCCCGAAATAGATTCGCATAACCCGACTGCTGTGTTGGAGCACGAGGCTACGACGTCGAAGATTTCCGAGGAGCAGTTGTTCTATTGCAATCAGCGTGGATTGTCGACGGAAGATGCTGTGGGATTGATAGTTAATGGTTATGCGCGTGAGGTGCTTGCCAAGTTGCCTATGGAATTCGCTGTTGAAGCGCAGAAGTTGTTGGCTATCAGCCTTGAAGGCTCGGTTGGTTAAAGTAAAGGTTTAAGTAGTGAGTTAAACCATTGTTAAAGTAAAGATTTAGATAAACGCTATAATATGTTAAGTGTTAAGAATTTGTGTGCATCGGTAGATGATAAGCAGATACTTCGAGGAATCAATCTTGAAGTACGCGCTGGCGAAGTACACGCAATTATGGGCCCGAACGGCTCTGGTAAGAGTACGTTGGCATCGGTGTTGGCTGGTAATGAGAAGTTTACGGTGACCGATGGTAGCGTGGAGTTTATGGGCCGCAATTTGTTGGAGTTGTCGATTGAGGATAGAGCGCGTATGGGTTTGTTCCTCGGCTTCCAATATCCTGTAGAGATTCCCGGTGTGACGATGGCTAATTTTATGAAGATGGCCGTTAATGAACAACGTAAGTTTAGAGGTGAAGAGCCATTGACGGCTGGTGAGTTTTTGCGTATGATGCGCGAGAAGAGTGCTGTCGTGGAGTTGGATTCCAAACTTACGAATCGTGCCGTCAATGAGGGTTTCTCGGGAGGAGAGAAGAAGAAGAACGAGATTTTCCAAATGGCTATGCTCGACCCGAAGTTGGCGGTGTTGGATGAGACCGATTCAGGCTTGGATATTGATGCATTGCGTATAGTTGCTACGGGTGTTACAAAGTTGCACACCGAGGAGAATGCAACTATTGTCATTACGCACTATCAGCGTCTGCTGGATTATATCGTACCCGATTATGTGCACGTTTTGTACAATGGCCGTATAATCTATACAGGCGACAAGACGCTGGCGCTGAAGTTGGAGAAGGAGGGCTACGATTGGTTGATAAACGATTATAAAGAGTAACGATGGGCTTGCTTGAATATTTACGCGAGCAGGGCGTTGACCCACAAAGCGAGGGCGGCGTGATGCGGTTAGCCAATGGAGAAGAGGTGGAGGTTGTAATTAATCCCACTGATAAGAGTTTTTCCATTGCAGAGCAGCAGCGTCGTAAAATATTGATAATTCATACTTCGAAAGATACATCAAAGTTGCAGTTTGATGCTATGCCTCATTCTTCGTTGAAGGTCGTTGATGTATATATGGATGGCTGTTTTGCCGATGTTACATTGCGTCAGCAGTCGGGTAGTGTGTGTGATGTGTTAAGTGTTGTTATGCACGGAGCAATAGCCGACTATACGATAGATTTGAATGGCAAGCACTCTTCGAATGCTCTGCGCGGAGTCTTCTTGTCGCGAGGTGAGGAGCATTGCAAAATGGCGGTTAGGGTTAATCACTACTTCTCTGATTGTGTTAGTAATTCGCTCGTGAAGGGTGTTGCAGGCGAAAAATCGGTTGGCGAGTTTAACGGTATGGTCTATGTTGCGCAGGATGCACAACGTACCGACGCTTGCCAGAATAGTCGCAATATCGAGTTGGGTGGTGAGGCCAAAATTATCACCAAGCCGCAGTTGGAGATTTATGCCGATGATGTAAAGTGTTCGCACGGCGCAACCGTAGGGCAGTTGGATAGTGAGGCTGTGTTGTATATGCGTCAGCGAGGATTGTCGGAGGCGCAGGCTCGTAAACTGCAAATCGAAGGCTTTGTTAAGGATGTGGTCTATTCGTCGTCGGAGTTTGGCGAGATGTTGGCCGAGGAGTTGAATGCGATTTTGGAGCAAATACAATAAGTTATGTTTGATGCAACGAAGATAAGATGTGACTTCCCGATTTTGGCGAGCGAGGTGAATGGAAAACCGCTGGTCTATCTGGATAGTGGCGCTACGGCTCAAAAGCCGCAGTGTGTGATTCGTTGCATTGAGGATATGTATCGCCGTTATAATGCCAATATCCATCGCGGTGTACATCGTTTGTCGGAAGAGGCAACGGAGCGTTATGAGGCAGCTCGAGATATAGTACAACGATTTATCGGAGCACCTGCCCGTGAGGAGATTATATTTACTGCCGGTGCAACGGCTTCGCTTAATACGGTGGCTTATGCGTGGGGTGAGAAGTTCTTGCACGAGGGCGATAATATCATCATCAGCGAGATGGAGCATCACTCCAATATCGTGTCTTGGCAGTTGGTGGCCGAGCGTAAGGGTGTCGAGATAAGAGTGTTGCCGTTTGATGACGATGGCCGTCTGAAGGTGGAGGCACTTGACGATTTGCTTGATGAACGTACGCGAATGGTAGCCGTTACGCAGGCATCGAATACTTTGGGAACACGCCCTGACTTGAAAACTATTATAGATAAGGCTCACGCTGCGGGGGCTTTGGTTACGGTGGATGGTTGTCAGGGAGTAGTTCACGGCGGTGTGGATGTTGCGGAGTTGGATTGCGATTTTTATGCATTCTCAGCGCATAAGTTGTATGGTCCGACAGGTGTGGGCGTATTGTACGGTAAGCGTGATGTGCTGGAGCAGATGCCGCCATTTTTGTGTGGTGGAGATATGGTGGACAGAGTGTCGTTTGCAAAGACTACCTATGCTCCGCTGCCGCTAAAGTTTGAGGCTGGCACGGCCAATTATATAGATGCAGTGGCATTGGGTGAGGCTATTAAATATGTTGAGAATTTAGACTTGAAGGCCGTAGAGGAGTATGAAGCCTCGCTTACGCATTATGCCGAGGAGCAGTTGCGGCAGATTGAGGGCTTGAGGGTGTATGGTACGACAAAAGGAAAATGTTCTATCGTGTCGTTCAATGTCGAGGGTGTACACCATTATGATATAGGTATGATACTCGATAAGTTGGGCGTAGCAATTCGTACGGGACAACATTGTGCCGAGCCTGTGATGGCTCACTATGGTGTGACGGGAATGTGCCGAGCATCGATTGCAATGTACAACACTCGCGAGGAGATTGATACGCTATGCCGAGGTGTGGAGCGAGCCGTTAGAATGTTGAGATAACAGATGAAAATCAAGGGGTAATAGGGAACGTAATATTACGGCGTTTGTTGCCCAAAGCAAGATAAAACCAAACTAAAGAGAAGATGTTTATAGTATTAGAGGGTGTAGATGGTTCGGGTAAATCGACGCAAATAGCAAATTTGCGCAAGATGTTTGCCGAGAAGGGAGTAGAGAGTGAATATCTGCATTTCCCACGTTTCGATGCACCTTATTATGGTGATTTGATTGCGCGTTTTTTGCGCGGTGAGTTGGGTGGCATTGAGCAGGTAGACCCATATATCGTTGCGTTGTTGTATGCCGGTGACCGTAAGGATGCTGCTGTGATGATTCGCAAGTGGCTGTCGGAGGGTAAGGTGGTTATATGTGACCGCTATGTATATTCTAACGTAGGTTATCAGTGCGCGAAGTTAAATGACGAGGCTGCTCGCGAGGAGTTGCGCAAATGGATTCTCGGCTTGGAGTATGAGTATAATACTATTCCCAAACCCGATGTATCGCTCTTCCTGGATGTGCCGTTTGCATTTACAGAGCGTAAATTGTTGCAGGAACAACGTGAGGGCGATGATAGAGCCTATTTGAATGGTCAAAAGGATATTCACGAACAGTCGATGGATTTGCAACGTGCCGTAAGACAGGTTTATCTGGATGCTGCCGAATATGATGAGAATCTGCACGTCGTGGATTGCAGTACGCAGAGTAATGAGATGGCATCGCCTGAGGAGATTTTCCGTAGGATTGAGGCTGTTGTGGGCGAATATATAAAGTAAGTGAGATGACGCCTCGTAAATTGAAAATAGCCTCGCACGTTTGTCGTATCGTGGTCGGCCTGACATTTATCTTTTCGGGATTTGTCAAGGCTGTGGACCCGTGGGGCACGGCATTGAGGGTTAATGAGTATCTGTCGATATATGGCATAGAGGAGTTTTTGCCATATAGTATGATTTTCTCGATATGGTTGTGTGGCGCTGAATTGATGATGGGATTGATGCTGATGTTCAGGGTGCGCACACGATTGATATCTATCTTTGCGTTGGCATCGATGTCGTTCTTTACGGTGCTGACATTCTTGAGCGCAACGTGGATTCCCGTGGAGGATTGTGGATGTTTTGGCGATGCGGTGAAGTTTACGCCTTGGCAAACATTTTTCAAAAACCTAATACTCCTGCCGATGGTATTCGTTATATGGTATCGTTACCGCAAGCAGCGTATCCTCGATTTTAAGAAGTGGGAGATTGCTCTGACGGTGGTGTTCTGTTCGTTTGCTATGGGTGTGGGCGCTTATTGTTATTATAACTTGCCGCTTATTGATTTCCTGCCATATAAGGAAGGTGCTAATATCTATGAGATGATTACTGCCAAGCACGATACGGGCGAGGAGGATATGGCAACCGAGGAGTATGTGTTGGTGTACAGGAATCGTCGTACGGGCAGAGTGCGAGAGTTCTCGATTGATGACAAGGAGTGGCAGAATGAGGCAAAGTGGGAGTGGGTTGAGACTCGCGTTGATAACGAGGTGCCTGCCGTTCATACTCTGGTGAGTGAGTTCTCGATTTCGGATGCAGAGGGCAATGTGACGCACGACATCCTAACTCGCGAGGGGTATGTATATATGATTTGCGTGACGAATTTTGATAAGATAAGCAAGAAGTGCGAGGAGCGTCTGCGTAGCGTTGTGGAGCGTGCCGAGGAGCAGGGTGCGACGGTGATATGTCTTACACCTCAACCGTTGGGCGAGCAGGTTATGTATCATAGTTTTGCGGGTAGCGAGGAGGTAAGGTGTTACAATATTGATGCTACCGTAATGAAGACTATGCTACGAGCCAATACGGGTTTGGTAGTCTTGAACGATGGCTATATAGAGGAGAAATATAACTGCCGAAATATAGAGTTTTAGACGATGAAGTTTTGGTAACGTCGTTGCAGATATAAAATCTATGTAGATACAGAAAGCCCCGCCTAATCGTGTTAGGCGGGGCTTATTTGTGGGCGATAAAGTCTATTAATAGAAAATAGAACTAATCTCTTTGTAGTTGTGTACGCGCTCGATAACCTCGGCAAAGATGTCGGCAACTGACAAAACAGTGAACTTGCTCAAATCTTTGTTGGGGTTAAGAGGAATAGTGTCGGTTACGATAACCTCTTGCAATTTGCTCTCGTTGATACGCTCGTAAGCAGCACCCGACAAGATGGGGTGAGTGATAACGGCACGTACGCTGGCAGCACCCTTATCCATCAACATATTGGCGGCCATACAGATTGTACCAGCAGTATCAATCATATCGTCAACAATAATAATATTGCGGCCCTCAACCTCACCGATAGCAGTCATACTACCTACAACATTAGCCTTTGCTCGCTCTTTGTGTGAGATGATGATGGGAGCGTGCAAGTGCTTTGCATAAGAGTTAGCACGTTTTGCGCCACCCATATCGGGAGAAGCGATTGAAAGATTCTCGATGTTAAGATTCTTGATGTAGGGAACGAAAATACCACTTGCGTAGAGTGCATCAACGGGAACATCGAAGAAGCCCTGAATCTGGTCGGCGTGCAAATCCATAGTCATAACGCGGTCTACACCTGCTGCAACCAACAAGTTGGCAACCAACTTTGCTCCAATGGGTACACGGGGGCGGTCCTTGCGGTCCTGACGAGCCCAACCGAAGTAGGGCATAACGGCAATAACCTTATAAGCCGAAGCGCGACGTGCAGCGTCAATCATCATCAACAACTCCATCAAGTTATCTGACGAAGGGAATGTCGATTGGATGATAAAAACTGTACATCCGCGAATAGACTCATTGTAGAAGGGTTGGAACTCACCGTCGCTGAACTCTAAAACCTCGGCATCGCCAAGTTTTGAGCCATAACTCGCAACGATTTTCTCTGCAAGGTAGCGCGATGCGCGTCCTGTGAAAAACTTAATCTTGTGAATAGCCATTTTATTATTGTATTGTGTTTCTTTTTATGGTACAAATATATTACAATATTAGCAAAAAAGAGTCCTATTCAGACCAACTTTTCAAATAATTATAAACATTTATCGATATAATCGAGTATTTCGTCGCGTCCGACTCCTTTTTCGCTTGATGAGCAAAACATAGGGGGCAACTCTTCCCACTGCTCGGCGAGTGTAGCGCAATAGCGTTCTACGCTTTTACGGCGCTGGGTAGCCGATAGTTTATCGCATTTTGTGAAAATAATACCGAAAGGTACTCCATTCTCGCCCAACATCTCGATAAATCGTAGGTCGATGGCTTGAGGCTCAAGGCGAGAATCAACAAGTACGAACAGGAAGTGCATCTTCTGGCATTTGAGTACATAGTCGAGGATGATTTTAGAGAACTCACCGCGCATATTTTTCGATACTCGCGCGTAGCCATAACCAGGCAAATCGACCAGATACCATTGATTGTTGATGCAAAAGTGATTAATAAGACGTGTCTTACCAGGAGTGGATGATACTTTGGCCAATCCTTTGCGACCTGTCAGCATATTGATAAGCGATGATTTGCCTACGTTACTGCGGCCGATAAATGCTACATCACGCAAATCATCTTTGGGGACTTGCGAAATCTTCTCGGAACTACACTTAAATTCGGCTTTGGTTATCTGCATAATCAATATTTTGTGCGAGCCGTCGCTCACGCAGTTGCTTTTGTCAATCGCGTACAAAAATAGGCAAAAAAAGCCAAATAACGAAATAGTTGGCTCAATATATGTAAATTTGAAACTCTTATGATTGAGTTGGGGATTTTATTCAAGTGGATATTTATGAAATATCGCCTGCTCGATTCTCCGACGTAGAGACTGAATCGGCCTCTTCGTGCGGAACGGCTACAAAGAGATTTCTATCCGATGGCCACTCGGTAACGCGAGACATAGCGGTGTGAACCATATTACCTATTGAATTGGTAAATGATGCACCGCGATAACTGCTGGTGTTGGTCAAGAAGGCGTATGATATGCCATTCTCCTTACTCTCGATATATGCACAAGTACCCGACATCGTACCCGTACGAATCAGAGTTCCGCTATTGGCGTGATAGCGCGCCCAGCCCAAAGCGTAGTCGCCGTCGCGATTAATGCGTTTCATTTCGGCAACACTCTCGGCTGATAAAATATCGGGCACATCGGGCTTGCCATCTATCGAGGCTACGAGGCGAAGCATCTCAACCGCAGATGATACCCACGCTCCTGCACCTTGCAGACCGCGAATATCATTGCCTCCATATTCTCGCAAGCGCATCTTTCCAGAGCCATCGTAAGACTTGATGGTCTCGGCGTCGTGGCCATAATACTTAACCTCTTTGGGGTAACGCTCCTCGTAGTAGTTGCGTGCTATGTGCATATCGTAACAACCCGCGGGCCATAATACATTGGTTTGTAGATACTCCTCGTAATCCATACCCGATGCTTGCTCAATCACACGCGAAAGCACTAAATAACCCACGTTGGAATATTGCGCCGACCCACCTGGAGCACAACGTAACTTCATACCTAATTGGAATGATATAAGTTCGTCGGCGGTAGGGGTGGTATCCAACTCCTCCCACTCGATAACATCGGCAATGCGGAACATCGGGTCGCCCATACGACGGCTGAATCCTGCGGTGTGATTCAAGAGGTGGCGTACGGTGATTTGTTCAGAACGTTTGTCCTTTATCTCGGTAAACTGATTTAAGATTCCCTCTGGGCCAAAAACCTTGCTGTCGAGTGTCAAGCGCCCCTGGTCGCAAAGTTTCATAATGCCGACGGCGGTGATGAGTTTCGATGCCGACGCTATACGATATATATGACCTACCTCGGCAGGGACCTGCTCCTCCTTGTCGGCCCAGCCGAATCCTTTGCAATAGATTAATTGCTCATCCTTCATTACAGCCAACGATGCACCGCGGATGTTGTTGCGGCTCATCCATCGGGCTATGTATTGTTCCATACGCTCGGTTGTGGGGAGGTCGGATAGAGCATTTGACAGAGAGTCGTTAAGACGGTATTTCAACTCCTCGATTTCGTCGATATGGTCGGTAGAAGCAGATGGGCGACATAAGAAAATTATGCCACCTATTAATAAAATTCCTATAACCAGCGAAATATATCTTTTCATTGGAGATTCCTTGATGAAATACGAACGCAAAAATACAACTTATATTGCGTTTTTACAAGACAAAATTATAATTGGTCGATATTGTGTTGTGTAAGGAGGTGGGGTTTTGGCGAAAAATTACTATTTTTGCGAACAAATTTTTAGGTATGAAAAGGTTTTTGATTTCGATATTGGCACTATCTTGTGCGATGAATATTGCTCTTGCGCAAGATAACGCAGAGGAGCGCGAAAAGTTAAAGCAGGAGATAAAGCGTGAAGTTGTAAAAGAACTTAAAGCAGAAGTTGAGACAAAGCAGGATAAGGCGGTGAGTTTCAAGCCTTATGGGTTTATTAGGAATTATGCTTGCTTTGATACGCGCGAGTGTCAGTCTGTAATGGGTGAGACATTCCATATGATTCCGCTTGATGTGTTGCCGAATGAGGATGGAAGCGAGGATTTGAACGACGTTCAGCGTATGACATTTGTGGCGTTTACTACCCGTTTGGGAGTGGATATTGCAGGCCCTCGTATCGGACAAGCCACAAGTAGCGCAAAGGTGGAAGCCGATTTTTCGGGCTTTGGCTCTAATAATACGTTGTTCCGTATCCGTCAGGCTTATGTACGACTGCAATGGGAGAAGGCGGCTTTGACGGTTGGTCAGACGTGGCATCCTATGGTCGGTCAGGTGATGCCAACGACAGTCGGATTTTCACCCGGCGCTCCGTTTGCATCGTTCAATCGTTCTCCGCAGGTAAATGTGGATGTAAATATGGGTAAGAATTGGCATTTCGTGGCGGCCGCATTGTATCAACATCCCAATACTTCGGTTGGCCCAAGCGGGGCGACTCACGACTATGCACGATGGAATTTGTGGCCCGAGATGTATGCATCGATAAAGCGTGTTGGCGAGCATATGACCATAGGCGCTGGTGTTGATTTCTTGAGCCTAAAACCACGTCGTACAAGTGTTGCAAGTCGTCAGGTGACGGCAGAGGATGGCTCGGTAAGCACAATGCCTGTGACGGTTAGGGTGAATGACCGTGTGCAAGGTATATCGTCGGAGATATTTGCCGACTACAAGTGTGGTTTGCTGAATATCAAGGGTAAGGTTATTTATGGCGAGAATGTGGCTCATTTGACAATGATTAGCGGATTTGGCGCTACGTCGTATGATGAGCGGACAGGCGAGTATGAATATGCTCCTTTGCGCTCGGCAACATCGTGGTTGAATATCACCTATGGCAAGAAGTGTATGGTTGGCCTTTTGGGCGGATTCTCGCAAAATCTCGGAGCAAAGCGTGACTTTATATCGACTGATGATTTTTGGGTAAAAGGTGCCAAAAATACCGATTATATGTACTGCATAAGCCCTTCGCTGGTATATACGATAAAGAATCTTGCGCTTGGTCTTGAATTGGATTATACGGTTGTCGGTTTTGGCGATGTGGCGATTAATGGTCGTAGCAAAGCGTTGCGCGAAGTCGGAAATAGCCGAGTATGCGCAATGGTTCGATATTCGTTTTAATGCCGTAAATGGGGTTTTACTCCGAAGGGATTATTCTAATTCGGATTTTAACTCCTCGAGCAGAGTCTGACATCCATCTTCCAATAAGTCGAGCACCAATTCAAAACCCTCACGTCCTTCGTAGTAGGGGTCGGGAACGTAACTCCATTGTGGATGATTGCGTGAGAATTCTACAAAGCGATAGACCTTGTTTAGGTATTTGCGCTCGGGAGCAAGGCGCGATACGTTTTCGTAATTGCTATCATCCATAACAATCAACATATCGAAATCGAAGAAGTCCTCTTCGCGTACCTTACGGGAACGATGTGTGAGTGAGTATCCTCGGTTGGCTGCCGCCGCACGCATACGGCTGTCAGGAAGTTCACCTGCGTGTCCGCCGTATGTGCCAGCCGAATCTATTGCTATCTTATCTTGTAGCCCTGATTGTGCTACAAAATGTTCCATAATTCCATTGGCCGCTGCCGACCTGCAAATATTGCCGAGGCATATAAAGAGGATTTTTTTCATACTCTGTTCCGTCCGAATCTATTTTATTAAAAAATATTTACTCGTCAAAGATATTACATTAATACGAAACGACAAAACGCAACGAGTTGCAGTTGGAATATTTTTTGTTTATGCTTTAGGTATGAAAACTGCGAAAAATATATCAACCAAACAGCATCACCGTAGCGATGTGGCAATTCTGTTTTTGCGTCTGTTTATTGGTGGCGTTATGTTGTTGCATATCGTCGGGAAGATGCAATCGTATGACAATATCCTATTGACCTATCATCGTATTCTCGGATTGGATGCCGCCACATCGTTTGCCGTAATTACCATATTGGAGGGTTTGTTCGCGGCGATGATAATACTCGGTGTGGCTACTCGTTTTGCATCGGCAATGATGTTGATAGTGGTGGCGATGAGTATTGCCGAGGCACTGCTTAATGAGATGCCAGATGTCGCTGTGGCTAAACTGAATTTTGTATATATGGGAATTTATATAACATTACTGATTTCAGGTGGCGGCCGCTACGCCTTTAATGTTCCGAATTTATTGCGCAAAAATGGTCCAAAAGGCTAAAATGTAGTTCTAAAACGGTAGTCGCTATTGTAAGTGGTAATTTTTTAGTAATTTTACTGCGATTTTCAATCTCTAATATGATAGATGTTATGAAAAAGAGTTTGTTTACGTTGGTGGCATTGGTTGCTTTTTGTGTGGCGGTTGATGCACAAAACAAAAAAATAGAGGAATTGCCGTTGCCGCATAAAGTGTCGGATTTGGAGTTGGTCGATTTGTATGGTAAGGCCTCGAAACTGCCAATGTGGGGCAAGAAGAATTTGCTGATATTTTATGTAGACCCCGATAAGGCTCGCCAAAATCACGAATTTACGGTCGAGATGGAGGAGAATCATCGTGCTGCGGGCGACAATATATATGGATTCGGAATTGTGAATCTGAAGGATTCGTGGTATCCTGTGCCCGATAATGTTATTCGTGCCATTTGTCGTAAACGAACAGAGAAAAATGGTGCAACAATCATAACAGACCCCAAACGTATCGTGGCAAACGAGTGGGGCTTGGGCGATTGTAATAACTACTTTGTGTTGATGATTGTCACCAAAGAGGGTGAGTTGGTATATTACCATAAAGGAGAGTTTTCGGAGACCGAGAAACAGGAGTTTTATAAGGTTGTAGATAAGTATCGATAGGGCTTGTTGGGATAATATTAAGTAGGGTATGTGGCGTAGAGGTTTGATATTGGTATTTGCGGCATTGGCAATGTCGATGGTGGCGCGTGCCAATACTTTATGCCAAGATACCGTGCGCAAAGAGAGGATTGTTGTTGACCCGATAGACTACTCTGCGGTGAGTCAGCAACTGCAACTTGCGGCACGACCTACCTTGTGGCAACGCCTCACGACTCGATTGCGTACACCTCTGTTTGTGGATAATCCTGCTACAAACTTTCGTACATCGGGCCGATTAGGCGTAAGATATGCACCTGAAACGAATCTTTCGCTGACGGGAGTGTTGGCGGGAGAGTACTCTACGGCGGTTGGTGATTTGGCTACGCCTATGTCGTCGTTGGCACTTACGATGGATGTGTCGCTTTCGGGATATTATGGATTCTATTTGTTGGGCGATACCTATTTCCCACAAGGTAAAGACCGCCTGACGTATTCTGTATCTACCTCATCTATGCCTGTTCGCTTTTGGGGATTGGGATATGATGCAGGGCGAAATCATCTTCGTACAAAATATGTCAACAAAAGTACCGAGGCCAATGTTAGATATTTGCGTGAGGTTGCGCGCGGTTTGTGGCTTGGTGGTGCGGTGGAGTATAATTTTGCCGAGGGCACATCGTTTGATGCATTGGGCGAGGAGTATCTTGCACAGGCAAATCAGCACGCTCACAATATAAGTAGCCTTGGCGTTGGGCTTGCGGCGATATATGACCGACGTAATGCAAAGATTAATACAACCGATGGCTTATATCTGTCGTTGTCAGCGCAGATGCGCCCAAAGCAACTGTCTAACGTGGATGATAATCTGTTGCATATTGAGGCTGTGGCTGATTATTATAAATCGGTGTGGCGAGGTGGAGTTCTGGCCTTTGACCTCTATGCCGATTTATGGTCGTTGGCAACGCCCTGGATAATGTGGCCCTCGGTGGGTGGTAGTAATCGTATGAGAGGATACTATTATGGCCGCTATACCGACCGCAAGATGATGTCGGGACAGGTGGAGATTCGTCAAAATATATATGGCCCAATCAGCGGTTGCGTGTGGGGTGGTGCAGCAAAGGTCTTCCCTTCGTTTAGGAAATTTGATTTCGATGATATTCTGCCCAATTATGGTCTGGGTGTAAGAGTCGCTCTGGGTGATGGAACATCACTTCGAATAGACTATGGATTTGGGCGCCGTTCTAATGAGTTGATAATAAATATTAACGAAGTATTCTAATAATGACAATTACATCTAAATTTAATGCGACAAAACTATCTGTAGCCTTTGTCGCTACGTTGATGCTACCCGTAATTGCGCTTGCATATACGGAACAAAATCCGTTTTGGATAACTGTGTCGAGCATATTGTTGCCCTTGGGTGGATACTCTCTTTGGGCTGCATTGTCGGCCCGTTCGGGTCGTATGGTTTGGGCCGCAGGGGTGTTTGTCTTTTTGAGTGCTTTCCAGATTGTGTTGCTTTATCTGTTTGGCGATTCGGTGATAGCAACCGATATGTTCCTTAATCTTATAACGACAAATGCGGGCGAGGCGAGTGAATTGTTGAGCAATATATTTCCCTCGGTGTTGTTTGTCTGTATAGTTTATATTCCGTTGTTATGGAAGGCATCGGTGCATTTGGCGCATAGGGTAGAGTTGTCGGACAAGGCAAGACGAGGATTTGCCACGACGGGATTTGTAGCGCTTGTGGTGGGCGTTATGACGTTAAATATCGGCGGTAAGGGTAGTGCGCGCGAAATTTTGCGCGACGAGGTGTTTCCTGTGAATGCGTGTTATAATTTTGGATTGAGTATTTCGGAGGCGATAAAGATAAATAACTTTGAGCGCACGTCTGAAGATTTTGTATATAATGCAATCCGCGAAAGGGTAGTACCACAGCGAGAGATTTATGTGTTAGTTATTGGTGAGGCTTCGCGTGCTGCAAATTGGCAACTCTATGGCTATGGCCGCAGAACAAATCCCAAGTTGTCGGCAAGAGATGATATTTTCCCATTCCGCGCAATGACAACATTGAGCAATACAACGCATAAGAGTGTGCCGATGATGCTCTCGTCGGTTGCGGCTACTGAACACGATATGCTATATCGCCGTAAGGGGTTGCCTGCAATTTTCAATGAGGCGGGGTTTGAGACATATTTTATATCAAATCAATCGCCGCAGGGCGCAATGATAGATTATCTCGCTGCAGATGCTGAAAATGTAATTTATATGGATGCTGGGGAGTATGATGCGGCATTGGTTAAGGCGATGGAGAGTGCGATTAAGGATAATCCTGCGCAGAAACTGTTGTTCGTATTACATACCTATGGCTCACATTATAGTTATCGACATCGCTATCCAAGAGAATTTGCAAAATATACTCCAGATGAAGATGTAGCCATATCGAAGAAGAGTGTTGAACAGATGCGTAATGCCTACGACAATTCGATACTCTATACCGATTACTTCCTGAATGAGGTGATTGAGATGCTTGGCGGTCAGGCGGATGCGTGTTGCGCAATGTTCTATTGCTCCGACCACGGCGAAGATTTGATGGATAATGGCAGTAGCAATTTCTTACACTCCTCGCCTCGTACAACCTACTATCAAACACACGTTGCATCGCTTGCGTGGTTTTCGCCATTGTATCGTAGCCAATTTGCCGATAAGGTGGAGGCGTCGCGTAAAAACGCATTTGCTCCAGCAACCACTCATTCCGTGTTTCATACGATGGCGGATATAGCCTTGATAAAGTCACCTTATATGGAGTACAGCGTTTCGTTGGTGAACGATGGATTCGATTATTCGGCTCGACGTTTGTATGTGGATGACCATAACAATGCCGTTGCATTGGATAGAAATATTGGTATTGATGCTATGCAGCGTGAACTTTTCCGCAAGGCGGGTGTGCCGATGCCTTAACAAGATGTGTCGCAGCGAACAGTTTGCGGCTCGGAATATTACGGAATTATCTATTTTCGTGTTGTTGTGTCATTACGAGGAGGACTTTAGTCCGACGTGGTAATCTCTATAATCCTTAACGTGGGAGATTGCCACACTCACTAACGTTCGTTCGCAATGACAAAAGTATTATAACACGAAACAATACATTTTCGAAATATAACGGCAAAAAAAGACCTGCTCGATACTCATCAAGCAGGTCAAATCCTTAATCTGTTATAGGTCTAATTATTTCTTAGCCTCCTCAACAGAAACCTTACGGAACTCCTTCAAAAGTTTAGTCAACTCCAAAGCAGCCTTACGAGCACGAGTGCCGGCAGCCTTGTTATTCTTCTCTACCTGCGCAGCAGCGTTTACAGAGAACAACTCAATCTGAGCATTAATCTGGTCTACCAAATTCTTCATAATAGTATTTGTTTAATGGTTTGTTATCAATGCAAATATATGAATTTTTCTAATAATCAAATAATTTTCAGTAAAAAAATATCTGTTTTTTAATGTATTAGCCCCATAATTGCATAATTTTAGATGTAAATGCCTCGCTGTTGGCCCTTTAATTGTTATATTTGTACAAAATTAACTATCTAAATGCAGCGCTTGATTGTGTATATTGTTGGTGCTTTGATAGCCTTGTGGCTCATTGTTAAGGTGGTACGTTATATGCGCCGCCCGCAACCTCCGCGTTGTAATTCGTGCGATGACAAAAACTGCCCTCTGCGCAATAAAGGAGAGTAGGATTTTTGTTTTCGGTGTTTTTTTAGTATTTTTGTCGTGTCAATCGGGGGCGACCGGTTTTGACAACTTGCAGAGTTTGTCTGTAAGCACGTCGAGCATTGTGTGGTGGCTCGTAAATATCAACACTCGAACTACAAATGGCAATAATAGCTATGCACTCGCTGCCTAATTTTCAAGGAAAATTGGCTTAATCCGCGGGCCCAAGGAGGTTTGCAGACGAGTATCCCGAAAGGCCATTGCGCCCTTTAGTGGTTTTTCTTATGGGGTATCATCTTTTAAGGGATAGTGCGTTATGTGTCTCGGTTAGCGTGCGAAATTTTAGAGACTGCGGCAAAAGGTTAGGCTGTCTGTGGCCATCCTGCGCAAGAGCATTAATCGCAGAATAAGCGTGTAGAAAGCATTCGGGCTCCTTGTTTGGACGCGGGTTCGACTCCCGCCGCCTCCACTTTTTGATAAGGACCTTGCTGATGACTTAGTCGGAATCTTATCGATTCCGTTATCAAAAAGTCTTTATTCGAACACCCCACCTAAATCCTCCCCTAACCGTAGGGGAGGACTTTTTTTTGAGAGATATTTTACCTTGATTAATTTGATAAGGACCTTGATAACCGCTTAGTCGGAATCTATCGATTCCGTTATCAAAAAGTCTTTATTCGAACACCCCACCTAAATCCTCCCCTTGCCGTAGGGGAGGACTTTTTTTGAGCGGTATTTTACTTTGATTAATTTGATAAGGACCTTGA
>JAZOVT010000018.1:0-35689 GCA_045658845.1 Alistipes sp. | reverse complement strand
ACACGAACACACACAACACACATTTCACACGAACGAAAATTTTAATTAAAAAACAAAAACAGAGAACTAATTTATGGATTATTTGATTTTGGTTGTCGGCCTTGTGTTGCTGACAGTAGGAGCCGATTGGCTCACCAAAGGTTGTGTGGGTATGGCTGCACGTTTTCGTGTACCCGAATTTGTTGTGGGACTTACTGTGATGGCCGTTGGTACATCGATGCCCGAACTCACGGTCAGCGCTATGTCGGCCCTCAATGGCAGTAGCGATATGGCCATCGGTAATGTAACAGGCTCCAACATATTCAACATATTGATAATTTTGGGTATCTGCGCTCTTATCAAACCTCTGGTCTTTACCAAGGAGATTATCCGCCGCGATATTTTGGTCTGCATCGGAGCGTCGCTCCTGTTAGCGGCCTTTACGCTCTATGTAGGTGCCGAGCGTTGCATCAGTCGCTGGGAGGGTATGGTGTTGCTGTCGCTCTATGTTATTAGCACCATCTACGCCATCCGCACAGGCCGCAACGACAAGGCCGATGCCGAGGCGGGTACTACCGATGGCTCGGGCGAAGAGGTCAATATGGGCTGGGGCAAGGTGATGATGTTCATCGTCATAGGTCTTGTGGGTCTTATCTTTGGCGGTAACCTCTGCCTTAATTCGGCTACGGCTATTGCTCGAGCGTGGGGCGTGAGCGAGGCGATTATCGCCGTTACGGTTGTTGCGGCAGGTACGTCACTCCCCGAGTTGGCATCGAGTGTGGCTGCCGTTGTGAGCAATAAGCCTTCGTTGGCGTTGGGTAACATCATCGGCTCGAACATTGCCAACATCCTGCTCATCTTGGGCGTGTGTGGCTCTATCACGCCGTTGACTATGGGTGGCATCACTCCGCTCGATATATGGATGGTTGTAGCGGTGGCTGTTGTCCTGCTCATCTCGGCATTGGTCGTTGGCGTCAGACGCATCACGCGCGTTGAGGGTGCTCTCTATCTTGCCATCTATGTGGGCTATGTCGTGATGTTGTTGCGATAATAATTTAGAAAAACAGATAAAATGAAAGGAACTTTTTCTGCTGGACGCGTCGTTATGCGTGTTAGTGCATTGCTTATGATGGTGGCAATGCTGGGAGGTTGTGGCAAGTACGCTCGCAGTCTCGATAGTTATATTAAGGAGGGTGCTCCGAGCGATAAGGAGTGGAGTGTGTTGGCCGATGAGACTCTCATCACCAATAAGTCGTACAAAAACTTCATCCTCAAGGGCCAGGCTCGTACCGAGGAGGGTAGCGAGGCATCGCTCTTCTTCCATTTGGAGGCGCAGAAGTCGGGTTACGAGGTTATCTTGCGTAACGGCCCTATCGACGGTAGTATCAAGACGGGTAGTCTGCTTTCGGTGCGCAATCTCTATCGTTCGTTGGCCGAGGATGGCGAGTGGTTCGACTTCGAGATTGCCGTAAGGGACAAGAATATCGTTATCTCAATCAACGGCACCAACGTGGTGTGGTACACCGAGCCTATGACTCCCTACCGTACGTTGGTTCACGAGCATAAGCGCATCGGCAAGGGCCCCATCGCTGTCCGTGGTAAGTCGGGCAAGGTCGAGTTCCGCTCTCTGCAAATCGAGCCGTTGTCGTTGGAGGCGCGTAACATCGACGATGTCGAAATGCCCGTCAACGAGCGTACCGATGGCGTAATCCGTTTCCAGCAGAAGAATTTCCCTGTCATCGACTACCACGTTCACCTCAAGGGTGGCTTGACGAAAGAGATGGCTCACGAAATGTCGTTGCGCTACGGCATCAACTACGGTGTCGCTCCCAACGCTGGCGAGGGCGGCGTGGGCCGTATGTTGGCCGACGACAAGGAGGTTTACGAATATTACGACGAGGTGAAGGATATGCCCTTCCTGCGTGGTGTGCAGGGTGAGGGTCGTCGCTGGACTCACACCTTCTCGCAGGAGGCACTCAACAAGTTCGACTATCTGTTCACCGATGCTATGACCATCGTTGACCCCAAGGGTCGTATCTCACGCATCTATCGTCCCGAGGAGGTACATTATGATGGTATGACCAAGCAGGAGTATATGGATTATCTTGTTGACCAGACCGTGAAGATTCTCACCAACGAACCTGCCGACATCTATGCCAACCCGACCTATCTGCCGCAGGATATGCAGGCCGATTACGATGAGTATTGGACCAAGGAGCGTATCGACAAGGTGTTGGATGTATTGGTTGAGCACGGCATTGCCCTCGAAATCAATGCGGGCTTGCGCTTGCCCAGCACCAAGATTATCCGTATGGCCAAGGAGCGTGGCATTAAGTTCACTTTTGGTACTAACAATGCCAACGCCAACTTTGGTAAGTTGGAGTATTGCTTGGAGGCTGTGAATGTTTGCGGTTTGTCGGATGAGGATATGTGGTTCCCGACGATGAGCCGTCGCGCCGAGCGTAAGGTGGTGCTCTACAATAAGTTCGATTAGAGGAGGGAGTAGAAGTTGTCTAACAAGGTGATTTCTGCGTTACGCTTGGTCTCAAAATCCTCACATACGCATAGTATGCTGCGGTTTTTCGACCTTCGCAAGCCTAAAAATCCCACTTGTTATACAACTTCAAACAGCAGAAACTATAGGTTAGAGACTCCAATCAAAATCGACTTTTCGATTTTGTGGAGTGACGTACTAACTAAAGATAAAAATATTTCCGCGCGAAGCCTAATCGGGTAGGTAAGGAAATTCAATTTTGAATTTTGAATTCTGAATTTTGAATTATTTGTAAGATGTACACATTTGATTATGACCTTTTTTTGTGGCTCAACTTCGATGGTGGGGCTGTGATTGACTCGGTGATGAAGGCTATCTCGACACCTGCTGTGTGGGCGTGGTTGTACCTGCTCATACTCTATATGGTGTGGCGCAAAGCGGGTTGGCGACATACGTTGCTCTTTTTGGCTATGGTAGGTGCGGCCGTAGGCCTCTCGGATATGATTGCGGGCATCTTCAAGCATACGGGTTTGCTGGGCGACGTGTGGCCCTCGTTCCCCGTGCGCCTGCGTCCTATGCATACGCCCGAGTTGGAGGGATTGGTGCACGTTATCAAGCAGGGCGGAAAGTACGGAACAGTCTCGGCACACGCTGCTACGATGGTCTCGTTGGCCATCCCGAGCATTGCTGTCATCTCGCGCCGCTGGTTTAGTTGGCTGATGATAGTGGCGGTGGTGCTTATTTGCTATTCGCGCATCTATATGGCCTACCACTTCCCGATGGATATCGTGCTGGGCATCCTCACAGGCGCAATCTCAGGCTTCGTGGCTCTGTGGCTTTACCGATTGATAAATTCGAAATTATAAGATAAACATTGTACATCGACAAACAAGAGGTTGCTAACTTTCGGAGTTAGACAACCTCTTGCTGTTTTTTATCATTACGCTTGTCGGTTACTTGCCCTGTGCCATCCACGCCATAGCAAATACCAATCCCGCCTGCCAATTCACCGCAACCTCATTATGAGAGAAACTATCCTGGCTGTCAATCCAATCCGTTGCCGAGTGTCCTCCGCCTACGATATATCCAGGCCAGGGAGCATCTATGCCGTCGGCTCCCGAACGTCTGTCGTGGGGATGCATCGGAGGATTGATTCCGAGTCCCGTTACATACGAGCGGTTGTAGTAGTTACGTCCGAAGATATGCGCCACGGCCGATGTTGCAGCACTTATATATTTATTGTCGGGATTGAGTCGCCACGCCACATATAGGTTGAGTGTCTGACGTGCCACCGTACCATTGCAACCCCAATAATATGCTCCACCAAGAGGACGACCATAGAGGTCACTCTGTGTAGTTTCCGCAATCTGGTCGGCTGATGCGATTATGGCCTCTTTGATTTTGGCATCTATCTCGCTGTTCTTGCCTTCGCGTTGCGAGAGAGCGTAGCGAAACATACCCGAGTTGCTCACATCGCCCCAATCCCAATTCGTATCTACTGCACATTCCATCTTTGTGGCCATCTGCTCGAAATCTTCCAGATAAATCTTCTCACCCGTAGTCTCCCACATCTCGGCGGCAGCCCATAAGCGGTCATCGCCATCACCCGTTTGATAGCCACCTGTCTTGAAATCGCCCTGATGGAACGGCTCTTCGGGGGCGGTGCGCAGGAAGTCGTAACTCAACTTTGCCGCCTCGATACACTTCTCGGCGTATGCTTTGTCGTAGGGTGCAAAGGCGCGTGCCGCCTGGGCCAACATCGCCACATAGTCGGCTGTTGCCGCCGATGACCATACGGTGAAATAGCGTTTTTGTGCATCTTTGTCGGCCATAATAAATCCCTCGAAGTTGGTGGCTGTAAGTTTATGCGAGACGCGGCCCGAGCCGTCGGGATATGCCATCTTCAACACCCAGTCAATCTCCCATTTCATCTCCTTAAGGTATTCGGGATAGGCGGGAGCCGTCTCGGGCAAGTCCAATGCAATGCTCTCTAATTTAGGCTGAAAACCCTCCCAAGCCCAAAATAACAGGTTGGTGGTGATACCTGCATTGACGATATATTTACCGTAGTCGCCAGCATCGTGCCAGCCTCCTGTGCCATCACGTTGCTGACCTTTGTTGCCGATATAATCCTCGTAGCCATCGTTCAGGTGGCAGGCATCCTGATGATAGTGTATGCCGTTATGGGTGCCCTCAACGGCGCAACCGCATCGCCACAGATAGAATGCACGCATTGAGGTGATGTAAGCGTCGTTGTAGACTTCTGCTCCTATGTGGAATTCGCGTGAGCGGCCTATACCCTCGACATCGATGTAGAAATCGCCCTCTCCGTCAAAGGCCGAGAAATCGGCCACGCGGCCACTTTGTCCAACATCTTCTTGAGAGATAATTTTTCCCAATTCGCCTGTATATACCACTTTGCCGTTAGAGGCTTGACGCAGATTGAATCTTGTAGCGTTTTCTGCTATGACAGTTGCTTGCTTGGGCAGGTCGGAGCGATAACCGAGCGAATTGAATCTTATTGCATCGGTGATGTCTTGTTCGGGTGCAGAAGCGCAAGCAAATAACGTCGAAAATAGGATAACATAGAGTAGTCGTCTCATAAATTTTAAGGTTTTAATGGGTTAATAAAAATAATTCATCAACAAAGTTATGTATTTTTTCGTTCTGAAACAATACTTTGTATAAGCGTTGATAATTTATCTGTTGAAAGCGTTTTTTAGGCTTATTGTAGAAAAAAGTATAAATAGGTATTGACTTTTTCTTTAGTTTTTTTTAATTTTGAAGGTTGATTCATTTTACCATATTATAACTATGAAAGAGTGTACTGATAACAAAACGGCAAAGAAGAGTCTTGAGGTGCGATTCATACGCAACCTCGAACAACTCGGTGATAACGATTTGCGACTTGTTCTGCGTGACAAGATTGCGCCCGAGAAGATTGAGTGTGTGAATTGGGCAGAGTTCCCCTACGCTCCGCGAGTGGAGTTCCGTGTGGCTCACTCTGACGATGCTATTGTCGTGATGTTTGATGTCGAGGAGGAGCACGTTCGTGCTGTGGCTATGGAGTCCAACGGTGCGGTGTGGGAGGATAGTTGCGTCGAGTTCTTCGTGGCTAATCCCGCAGGCGAGGGCTACTTCAACTTCGAGATTAACTGTGCAGGTACTATCCTTGCCGCCTTCCGTCGCTCGCGCGAGGATGCCGACCATTTCGATGAGGCCAAAATCAGCCAGATACGTCGTTTCGGCTCACTCCCACACGAGCCTCACGATAGTCGTGGCGAGGGTCAGAAGTGGTGGTTGGCCGAGGTTATCCCCTTTAAGTTGCTCGGTCTGGATAAGGCTCCCAAGACGTTGCGTGCCAACTTCTACAAGTGTGGTGACAACTGCGACAAGACTCACTTCTTGAGTTGGTCACCCATAGCATTGGAGAAGCCCAACTTCCACTGCCCCGATTTTTTCGGCGAGTTGAAACTGATGTAACATAAATAAAACTATATAAATTTATCACCAGCAAGTTGTACCTCATTCGGAGCCTTGAAAAGGCGACCAAAGCCCCTGCCAGAGGCGGGGGATGGGGGGTGGGTCAGACTTGTAAATGCGGACAGAGTCCGCAACGTATGCATTCATTAGCAAGAAAGGCTACCTTATAGCGTGAAAACAAATACAAAACTATAATAACTTATGACACAGGAAAAACTTCAGGCCATCGCCGCACAGTTTGAGTTGGTGGGCGATGTTGAATCAATCAAGCCTCTGGGCGAGGGATTTATCAACGATACGTTTGTGGTAACAACCACAGGTGATAATCCCAACTATATCCTCCAGCGCAAGAACCACAACATCTTCCCCGACGTGCCGGGTATGATGGACAACATCAAGGCCGTTACCGAGCATATCAAGCAGAAGGTTGCCGACCCTATGCGCGAGACTTTGACAATTATCCCCGCTTTGGATGGCAAGTTGTATGTTCAGGATGGCGAGAACTTCTGGGCTGTATGCCTGTTTATCCCCGACACAGCAAGTTATGACCGCGCTGACTCACCCGCATTGGCCTATCAGGGCGGTGTAGGTATCGGTCGCTTCCAGGCTCTGCTTTCGGATTTCGACAAGCCTCTGAACGAGACTATCAAGGGTTTCCACAATATCCGTTGGCGTTTCCAGCAGTGGGATGAGACTATCGGCAAGGACCCAGTAGGCCGTGTTAAGGAGTTGCAGGAGGAGATTTCGTGGATTGAGTCACGCCGCGAGGAGATGCTCTCGTTCTGGTCGCTGGTTGAGGATGGTACAATCCCCACTCACGTTACCCACAACGACACCAAAATCAGCAATATCCTCTTCGATAAGCCCACAGGCAACGTACTTTGCGCTATCGACCTCGATACTGTGATGAGTTCTACATCGCTCAACGACTTTGGTGATGCTATCCGCTCTTACACCAACACAGGTGCCGAGGACGACAAGTGTCTGGACAACGTCGAGATGAGTATCGATATGTTCCGTGCCTATGCCGAGGGTTATCTCTCGGAGCAGTGTGCTACGATGACACAGAGCGAACTCGATTGGTTGGCATTCTCGGGCCGCTACATCACCTTCGAGCAGGTGTTGCGCTTCTTGATGGACTACATCGACGGCGACAACTACTACAAGACTGCCTATGCCGACCACAACTTGGTACGTACTCGCGCCCAATATAAACTCTTGCAGAGTATGGAGCGTCAGTACGATGAGATGTGTGCAATAGTTAAGGAATTGTCTGCAAAATAAGGTGTTTCACAATTTTTGTCTATATTTGCAGTCCGAAATAGGGGTTGTCCCTAAAAAATATTATATACGAAATTACACAACCTGCGGTAGCGCTTTTTAGGAGCCACTTTTAGTGGCGACCAAAGCCCCTGCCTGAGGCGGGGGTTGGGGGTGGGTCAGACTTGTAAATGCGGCTAAAAGCCGCAACGTAGGCCTTCGCCAGCAAGAAAGATTACCCAATATAGTGTAATATGGTATATAAGCACTAAAAAACGAAAGAAATGAAAGAGATGGTATTGGTATCGGGTGGTGCAGGATATATTGGTTCGCACACAGCCGTTGAGTTGATTAATGCAGGTTACGATGTTGTCGTAGCCGACAACTTGTCAAATTCAGATATGAGTGGCGTCGAGGGCGTGCGCAAGATTACAGGCGTCGATGTTCCCTTCGTCAATGTTGATTGCTGCGACAAGGAGGCCTTCCGCAAGGTCTTCGAGCAGTATAACTTCAATTCAGTTATCCACTTTGCGGCTTTCAAGGCCGTAGGTGAGTCGGTGTTGGACCCTATGAAGTATTACCACAACAACCTCACTTCGTTTATGAATGTGGTTGATTTGATGCGTGAGTTCTCACGTCCCAACATCGTGTTCTCTTCTTCGGCTACAGTATATGGCGAGGCCGATGAGTTGCCCGTAACAGAGCTTACACCGCGCAAGCCCGCTACATCGTCTTACGGTAACACGAAGCAGATGTGTGAGGATATCTTGCGAGACTCGGTTAATGCATACGACAATTTGAAGGGTATCGCTTTGCGTTACTTCAACCCCATCGGAGCCCATCCGTCGGCTCTTATCGGTGAGTTGCCTCGTGGTGTGCCCCAGAACTTGGTGCCCTTCATCACACAGACCGCCGCAGGTGTGCGTGAGTGCTTGAGCGTCTTTGGTGACGACTATCCCACTCCCGATGGCTCTTGCTTGCGTGACTATATCGACGTAGTGGATTTGGCTAAGGCTCACGTTGTGGCCATCACTCGTATGGTTGAGGATAAGAACAAGGAGAAGTACGAGATTTTCAACGTAGGTACAGGTAATGGCGTGTCGGTATTGGAGTTGGTCGAGAGTTTCCAGCGTGTTAATGAGTTGAAACTCAACTATAAGATTGCTCCTCGCCGTCCGGGTGACGTTGTGGCTATCTGGGCCGATACATCGCTTGCCAACAACGAGTTGGGCTGGAAGGCCGAGCGTTCGTTGGATGACACCTTGCGTTCAGCGTGGGCGTGGGAGAAAAATGTGCGTGGCATAAAATAAATGAGAGCATAAGGCCGTTAGTTAGGTGCTCGCTTCGTGTGAGCGAGAAAAATTTATAGATGATGAAAAAGATATTGATGCTATTGATTTGGGGTGTTTTCTGTACGACCTCTGTTGTTGAGGCCCAGCAGTATTTCATTCCAAAGTATAAGGGTGAGAAGGTAGAGCGCGATTTCTTGCTCGATAACCCCAAGCGCAAATGGACGGTTACTTTTGGAGGTACATATAATATGGCCTTCGGTATGACCGACCGCATTGCACTCAAACATCAGGACGATGTTGTATCCTATCCTCGCGAGATTGGTTTCTCGGGAGCAAGTGCATTGCTTGGCGTGGGTTATAAGACCAATGAGAATATCGTTGCAGGAGTGGAGACAGGAGCGCTGTTCCAGGATAATGGTATTGCAATGCCGTTCTACGGTACGTTTAACTATTACTATGGCCCTGCTACCGTTCAGCATCGTTATCGCTTCTTCAACTATGTACATCTCGGCCCGCAGTTCTACTTCGATAAGTCAAAGTCCAAGACCGTTGGAGCAATGGCTGGCATTGGTGGCGGTATGCGCCTTGTTGTAGGCCAGACGGGTAAGATTGATTTTCGCGTGGGTTATCAACTCAATCTGCGTCGTCCTGTGGTCAATACAGCAGGCAGTTATGACATCCCCGCCTCGAAGGTCGATTACAAGCAGTTTGCTCACGTTCTCCAAGTCGGTGTCGGCATTATGCTGTTCTAACGATAATGTATCAAATAAAACCGCTGAATCCCCTCGGACTCAGCGGTTTTATTCATTTATTCTGGCGTCACTTTGCCTGTGCCGAGTCATCCCACTCGATGGTGATGTCGTCTATGGCGAAATATCTGGGTGACATCATTCCCCACTCGTCGGTCGGGCCGCCCGTGATGTTGAAACGTACGCTGACCACAGCCCCCAATGCCGAGAGGTCCCACGCGCGCCAACTCTTTGTGATGTTACCCTTCTCGGCCAGAGTCATCGTAACGCTACCCGTCTCGCGGCGCATCTTGTCGTAACCCGTAGCCGTCAGCGTGATTTTCTCGCCCGCCTTCAATGTTGGTGAGAAATCGTTGCCGAGTTCGGTGATGCTGACGAAGTAGGCCGTAGAATTGACGTAGCAACCCTTTATTGTGCGGGCCTTGCCGTCGGAGAATGTGAGCATCGGACGGCAATCTTCGTCACCCCATTCGCCACTTTTGTCGCCCTCGTAGTTGCCGTAGCCTACAAGGAAATTGTCCGAGCCGCCGTTGCCACCGCCCTTTGCAGCATCTTCATTTTCAGCGTTATAGACATATAGGTCGCGCAGATAAGCACCGTAGATATTGAACTTCTCCAAGCAGTTGCTATTGAAAGAGGATACAGCAAAACCGCCATCCAGGTAGGATACGCCATCCCACACGCTTGTGATGGGGTGTGAGGTCAGTTTGGTCTGGTCGTGCTCCCACACATAGTCGGCAGTAACCACCTCCGACGAATAGGTGCTACCCACATTCAAAGCCACGAACTCCTTCCACTCTTTGCCCTCGAAGTCAACGACAGCCGTTATAGGCTGATTCTCCTCCTCATCTTTCGAGCAACTTATGGCCGACAACAGGGCCACAGCCAAGACTCCCCAAATAAAAAATCGCTTCATAGTCTTTATAGTTTTAAGTTAATAATTCTCATAACCCATCACTCCGACTATCCTTTGGCGGCCTTGTGCTATACACTCCTTACAACTTTTGAAAAAGCATCAGTCGAGTGTCCCGTTCGCCGCAGGACAATACGTTGAAGTTGTGTAAGGCAGGTCTTCTGACTTGTTTCCGAGCAGGGCACCTTCCCGACCTATAGGTCAGTGGTTTAGAGAGCCTCACTCACTATCTGCCACTTGGGCAGAGAAACTCACAGCAGCGGGAACTGTACGGGATTTTCACCCGTTTCCCTTTTAATCTTCCGACCGACGATGTCGGCTCTACGAAGAACCATTACACTACAAAGATATAAAATCGGATTCAAAATTCAAAATTACGAGAGTTTATCTCTCGTAATTTTGAATTACCCTTTTCCTCTTTGCTTTTGCACTTTTTAGTCGTATGTGGGTGAAAAATATGGACGAAATGTAAATTTTTTTCAAATTTTTGTAATTTTACGGAGAGTTTTGCGACTATATATAATAGAACAGAAATCATCATACGATTATGAATATACTACAGATTGAAAACGTAACCAAGCGTTATTCCAACCATACAGCCTTGAGCGATGTGTCGCTCAATGTGCCGCGTGGCTCGGTTTACGGCCTTTTGGGCCCCAATGGTGCGGGAAAATCGACGCTCATACGCGTCATCAATCGCATCACGTTGCCCGATGCAGGCCGTGTGTTGTTCGATGGCAAGCCCATCACCGACGAAGATATTTACAAGATTGGCTACCTGCCCGAGGAGCGCGGTCTATATAAGAAGATGAAGGTGGGCGAGCAGGCTTTGTTCTTTGCACGTCTGAAGGGCCTTTCGCGCCGCGATGCTCTGCAACGCCTCAAGAAGTGGTTTATCCGCCTCGGCATCGAGAGTTGGTGGGACAAGAAGGTCGAGGACCTATCGAAGGGTATGGCGCAGAAGGTGCAGTTCATCACCACCGTATTGCACGAGCCCAAGTTGCTGATTTTCGATGAACCGTTCTCGGGTTTCGACCCCATCAATGCCAACATCCTCAAGCAGGAGATTTTGCGTCTGCGCGATGAGGGTGCGACGGTGATTTTCTCAACGCACAATATGTCGAGCGTAGAGGAGATTTGTGACCATATTACGCTGATTAACAAGTCGCGCAACATCCTCTCGGGCTCGGTCGATGAGGTGCGTCGTCGCTTTGGCGAGAACATCTTCGAGGTGGTATATGGTGGCGATAAGGATGCTTTCGAGGCTGTGATGTCGCCCGTAGCCGAGATGCTCTCGACTGCCGAGGTGGCCGACACTTCGTATCTCACTTCACGCATCCGTCTCAAGGAGTCGGCTACCGTCAAGGAGAGCATCGCGCTGGCCAACGATAATGTCGAGTTGCGCTCGTGGAGCGAGGTCATACCGAGTATGAACGATATATTCATCCGTGCCGTCGAGGGTAAACTCTAATAGCCAAAAAGTTGAACAAAATTATTTGAGAGTATGAATAAAATAGGAATCATTATAACTCGTGAGTTCAACGAGCGAGTGCGCAAGAAGTCGTTTATCATCACCACCATCCTTATGCCCCTGCTGATGATTGGTCTGATGGTTGCACCGTCGCTTATGATGCTTTTTGCCAAAGGCGACCAGAAGAGCCTTGTGGTGATTGACCAGAGCGGTATCATCGCTCCATCGTTGGAGGGTGATGATGAGATTACATTCACGCCGATGGACGTGACGCTGGATGAGGCCCGTGCCGACAGCAACATCTTTGGTGTGTTGTGGATTGGTAGCGATGTTGTCGATAACCCGTCGAACGTGAAACTCTACACCAACTCCTCGTCGTCAATGTCGTTGGAGAGCAATCTCGCCTCGCAGATGGAGAAGATTATCGAGCGAGAGCGCCTGAAGCGTTACGACATAGAGAATCTGGAGCAGATTATGCAGGATGTGAAGGTCAGAGTGTCGTTCTCTACATTCCGCAACGACCTCTCGGAGGAGGGCGAGGATGAGGAGGCCACATCATCGACCATAGCCTATATGTTGGGCTTGGTGCTGGGTATGATGCTCTATATGTTCCTCATCATCTATGGCTCGATGGTTATGACCTCGGTAATCGAGGAGAAGGGCAGCCGCGTATTGGATGTATTGGTGTCGAGTGTCAGCCCCTTCCAACTGATGTTGGGTAAGATTCTGGGTGTAGCATCGGTGGCCGTTACGCAGATTGCCATCTGGGGCGTGCTGGTGTGCGGTATTGGAGCCGTTGTGTTGCCCGCCCTGATGCCCGAGGATGTTATGCAGACCGTTGAGGCTGTGCAGATGGGTCAGATGACCTCTGTCGAGGCCGATATTGATGCCGACCTCTTGTCTGCCGTATCACTCGCTACGGATGTTGGTGGCTTGGTTATGATGTTCGTGTGGTTGCTTCTGTTCCTTGTGGGCGGATTCCTCTTCTACTCGGCTATGTTTGCCGCCGTAGGCTCGGCTGTCGATTCTATTCAGGATGCCAACCAATTGCAGACACCCATCACCGTGCCTATTATTTTGGCTCTTATCCTTGCTATGTCGGTCTTCAACGACCCCAACTCGACGCTGGCTTTCTGGGGCTCTGTTATCCCCTTCACCTCACCCGTTGTGATGATGGCGCGCGTGCCGTTTGGTATCCCCACTTGGCAGATTATTCTCTCGTTGGTGTTGCTCTACGCCTCGGTTGTGGCTATGGCGTGGGCCGCAGGTAAGATTTATCGTGTCGGCATATTTATGCACGGCAAGAAGCCTTCGTTCAAGGAGTTGCTCTCGTGGATTCGCCAATAGAGAATCTTTATTAATAAGATAACTGATAATTACAATAAGGGCTGTCGCAACGTGTTTGTCGGACAGCCCTTAATCATTTTATTCTATGGAGCGTTTATGCCTTCTCTTCGTCGTAGCCCGTAGCCTTCACTTTCCACATTGCAAGGAAGATAAGCATACCTATAACAGCCATACCTATCATCATCATAAATACGGCATCCCAGCCCTGACCTTCGTGTTTGAGGTTAATCCAATCGACCATAGCACCAACGCCCAAGCCCGATACAAATACGCTCAAGTAGCCGAAGATACCCGTAACGCCATTTGCCGTAGCAGCAGCGCTCTTTGTAGCCTGGTTAGCGGCCGCAATGCCGATAAGAGCCTGCGGGCCATAGATGAAGAAGCCGGCCATAGCCAACACGATGATAAGTGCCGACATAGGTGCCGATGAGGGTAACATATAGAATATACCCATAAATACGGCAGCACCCAACATACAGAATACGCAAGTGCGGTGAGCGCGGCCCTTGAACCACTTGTCTGTAACCCAGCCTGCAACCAGCATACCTATGATACCGAAAATCTCAAACGTAGCAACCGACCATCCCGCATCCGAGAGCGACAAACCGCGAGCCTCCTGCAAGAACTTCGGGCCCCAATCGAGCACCGCAAAACGTACCACATAGACAAAGAAGTTGGCAAAGGCCAAAGTCCAGATTACGGGGTTGCGGAACACCTTCTCGCGCAAGAATGCACGGTACTCGGCCGATGATGAGTTATCCTCGACCTTGGTGTGTGTACCCTCCATTTCGGGCAGACCCACCGACTTGGGAGTGTCGCGCAACGAGACGAGCAAACCTATAACGCCCAACAACGCTATGGCCGCAGGAATCCAGAAACACCACTTCCACGCACCAGCAGTGGCGGCGGCATTATGCACCATAACATCGAGTTGCATAGCATTCTCCTTAAGTGCGGGGTTCAATTCGATTAGGTTACGACGAATAGTACCCAACACCTGCTGGTCAGCCGACAAATCGCTACCCATATTGCTCATAATGTAACCGCAAAGGATAGCCAACAACGAAGCACCTATGGAGTGTGATGTGTTCCAAACCGACATCTTTGTTGCCAACTCGTGGGGCGGAATCCAGTGTGTCAAAAGACGTGCGCAGGGCGGGAAACCACTACCCTGGAAGATGTTGTTCAACACGAGCAATACACCAAAGCCTGTAACCAATCCTGCGGGAGTGTAGGTCCAATCAGCACCCAACATAGTCGGCACGAAACCAAAGGCGATGCTCGCCAAGGCGCAAAGTAACAGGCCGATAGACATATGCCAACGACCATTCATACGGTCGGCAATAAGACCATTCACAAAGCGTGACAGACCGTAGATAAGGCCCACGATGGTCATAATCAAACCGAAACTTGTGTTCGAGATGCCATATTCGGCTCCCAATCCCGGAATAGCAAACGAGAAGTTCTTGCGCACGAAATAGAAGAGCGCATAACCAATCATCGTTGCTATGATTGTTCGGTATTGCCAATACTTAAATTTTTTGGCTTGTTCTGCTGTCATAATTCTTTAAGTTTGCTTTTTCGTTATCTGTTACTTCAAGCAATCGACATAAATCTCGCGCTGGAACGACTCGTTGAGTGACATATAAGTCTGTGTGCTTGATACGCCCTGAACGTGGAAAATCTTGTCGAAGATTGTTCGCATCAGGTGCTCGTTGTCGAGGCAGTACAACTTAACCATCAGGTTGTATGAGCCTGTGATGTAGTGGCACTCCACGATTTCGGGAATCTCCTTCAACTGCTCGACAGTATCCTGCTGGCGAGTGATATCGCTCACGCGGATAGATATAAATGCACATACGTCGAAGCCAAGCGACTTGGGAGCCACCACCAAGCGGCTGCCCTGAATCACGCCCATATCCTCCAACTTCTTTATGCGTTGGTGAATCGCCGCACCCGAGATGCCGCACTCGCGAGCAATCTCCAAGAAGGGTGTACGTGCATTCTTAATCAAAAAACGAAGAATCTTTTTATCTGTAGCATCTAATGTTGTCTTGGTCATAATCTTTCTCTCTTTATTGTATGTTTTTAATGCAGTTGTCATTCCGAAGTCGCGTAGCGACTGTGGGAATCTCCTACTTAACTTTAGCGAAAGGAGATTACCACGTCGGACTAAAGTCCTCCTCGTAATGACATATTACATTAAAGTTAACAATGTTTATTTCAATACTCCCAACTCTTTGCCAATCTTAATAAACGCCTCAACGCAACGGTCCAACTGCTCTGTAGTGTGACCTGCCGACACCTGTACACGGATGCGGGCCTGACCCTTTGGTACTACGGGGTAGTAGAAGCCCGTAACGAAGATACCCTCGTCCTGCAACTTGGCAGCGAAGTCCTGCGAGAGTTTAGCATCGTACAACATCACGGCGCAGATAGCCGACTGTGTGGGCTTGATATCGAAACCAGCCTCGGTCATCTTCGTACGGAAGTGCTCTACGTTGGTCGCCAATCTGTCGTGCAACTCGTCGCTCTCGGCCAACATCTTGAACATCTCGATACCGGCACCTACGACTGCGGGTGGCAATGAGTTCGAGAAGAGGTAGGGGCGTGAACGCTGACGCAACATATCGATAATCTCCTTGCGGCCTGTAGTGAAACCACCCACAGCACCACCAAATGCCTTACCCAGAGTACCTGTCAGGATGTCCACCTCGCCACGCAAATTGTAGAGTTCGGTGATACCGCGACCTGTCTTACCCAATACACCTGCCGAGTGGCACTCGTCAACCATCACCAAAGCGTCGTACTTCTCGGCCAAAGCGCAAATCTTGTCCAACGGAGCGGCGTTACCGTCCATCGAGAATACGCCGTCGGTCACGATGATGCGGAAACGCTGTGCCTGTGCGCGCTTCAAGCAATCCTCCAACTCCTCCATATCGGCGTTGGCATAGCGGTAACGTACGGCCTTGCAAAGACGCACACCGTCGATGATTGATGCGTGGTTCAGAGCGTCAGAGATGATAGCATCCTGCTCGGTGAACAGAGGCTCGAAAACACCACCATTGGCATCGAAGCAAGCGGCGTAGAGGATTGTATCCTCGGTACCGAAGTAGTCGGCGATAGCCTTCTCCAACTCCTTGTGCATATCCTGGCAACCGCAGATGAAACGTACTGACGACATTCCGAATCCGCGCTCGTCCATAGCCTTCTTTGCAGCCTCGATAAGGCGCTTGTTGTCTGAAAGGCCCAAATAGTTGTTGGCGCAGAAGTTCAACACCTTCTTACCTGCAACATCAATCTCGGCTTTTTGGTGTGATTCGATGATTCGCTCTGTCTTGTAGAGTCCTGCAGCCTTGATTTCGGCCAACTCATTTTGCAAATGTTCTTTAATTTTCCCGTACATAATTGTGAATATTTTATATTATTTTCTGTTTATTATCTTATGAATCGCAACAAAAATAAGTATTTTCCGAGATACATCCAACTCTTATCGTGCTTTTTATGTATTTGACATTACAATTTGTAACCAAAATTCGCATATTGCATAAATATTCCCAGAATGAGAGTCAAATTCAAAATTCAAAATTGAATTTCCTTACCTACCCGATTGGGCTTCGCGCGGTAATATTTTATTTATATTTAGTTAGCACGTCACTCCACCGAGCCTGCAAAGGCGAGGATTGGAGTCTCTAACATCTATATTGTCTGTCATTGCGAGGAGCGTAGCGACGTGGCAATCTCCTACAGCCCTTAACGTGGGGGATTACCACGTCGGACTAAAGTCCTCCTCGTAATGACATTTTATTTTTTATAAATTTCCTCCTCTAAGTTAGAGGAGGTGGCACGAGCAAAGCGAGTGACGGAGGAGTCTGTAATTTTAACCCACCACAAGGGTGGCTTTTAATTGCTCCCGCTCGGCATAATTCAAACAAGTTTGATTCTGCTCTCGCTTACTCGCAATTTTGAATTTTGAATTCCCTTTGCTCTTGCACTATTGCGCTGAAAATTGTATCTTTGTAATTTATGAGAATTATTTAACACACGAAACACACTAAATAGTTAGCAATGAAGAAAATAGCGCTTTTCTCCATTTTCCTTATTTTAGGATTGGTCTGCTCGCAGACTCTCCCCACAGCATTGGGTGCTGTAACTTTTGCCAAAATTAAACCTACGTTTGACGCTATGCTTTACGTCTGCCTGGCGTTTATTATGATTAACGTAGGCCGTGAATTCGAACTCGACAAGAGTCGTTGGCGCTCCTATACAGCCGACTATTTTATCGCTATGGCGACGGCTGCCGCACCTTGGTTGCTCATCTGTTTCTATTATATGATTCTTCTGCCGTCGAACTACCTTACCGATTGGTCGGCGTGGAAGGAGACTCTGCTCTTGAGCCGATTTGCCGCACCTACGTCGGCGGGTATCCTCTTTACGATGCTGGCAGGCGCAGGCCTTAAAAATTCGTGGGTTTACCAGAAGACGCGAGTGTTGGCTATCTTCGACGATTTGGATACCATCTTGCTGATGATACCCTTGCAGATTTTTATGATTGGTATGAAGTGGCAGTTGGGCGTTGTCGTTGTGGTGGTCTTTGCGTGCCTCTATTTCGGATGGACTCGCCTCGATAGATTCCGTATGAGCCAGTCGTGGGGCTCTATCTTGGGTTATTCTACAATCTTGGTATTTGCGTTCCAGGGCCTGTATGCTATATCGAAACAGATTTTTGGTACCGACGGCGCAATACATATCGAGGTGTTGTTGCCCGCCTTCGTGCTTGGTATGGTGATGAAGACCAAGCATAGTAAATCTAAGACCGATGCCAAGGTGTCGGACATTATCTCTTATCTGTTTATGTTCCTCGTAGGCTTCAGCGCTCCGCTGTTCGTAGGCGTCGATTTTGCGGCTACGGCGGGCGACTGCGTGATAGGCCAGGTAGGCTCGATGACCTGGGGCGAGATTGCTATGCACGTTGCTATCGCTACGTTGCTCTCCAACATCGGTAAGATGGTGCCTATGCTCTTCTATCGCGACCATTCGCTCACCGAGCGTCTGGCATTGAGCATCGGTATGTTTACTCGTGGCGAGGTGGGTGCAGGTATCATCTTCGTCTCGTTGGGCTATGGTTTGGGAGGTCCTCTGTTGGCTATTTCGTTGCTTACGATTCTCTCGAATCTGATTCTTACGGGCGGTTTCGTGATTATCGTGCGCCGCTTGGCTCTGAAAGCCGATGCCGCAGCCGTGAAGGCTGATGCTGCGAAGGCATAAAATTCAAAAAAAATTACTATCTTTGCGCAAATTAAATTTCAAAAATAAGGACTATTATGAGTATGGAACTCAGCGAACAAGAAGTTTTGCGTCGTAAGTCGCTCGCCGCATTGCGCGAGTTGGGCATCGAGCCCTATCCCGCCGAGATGTTTGATGTTACGGCTACAGCAGCCGAGATTTCAGAGAATCTTACGGAGGAGAATAAGGAAAAGTACGCTTCGGTACGTATTGCAGGCCGTATTATGAGCCGCCGTATTATGGGTAGCGCCTCGTTCTTCGAGTTGCAGGACCACACAGGCCGTATTCAGGTATATATCCGCCGTGACGACATCTGTCCCGAGGGCGACCCCACATTGTACAACACTGTTTTCAAGAAGTTGCTCGACATAGGCGACTTCGTAGGCGTTGAGGGTTTTGCCTTTATCACCAATTCGGGTGAGAAGTCGGTTCATTGCCAGAAGTTTACCGTTATCTCGAAGTCTATCCGTCCCCTGCCTATCGTTAAGGAGAAGGACGGCAAGCAGTTTGATGCCTTGACCGACCCCGAGGTGCGTTACCGCCAGCGTTATGTCGATTTGGTGGTTAATCCCCACGTTCGTGAGGTATTCGTTAAGCGTTCGAAGATTATGGCCACTATGCGCGAGTTCTTCAACTCTCACGGCTATGTTGAGGTCGAGACTCCCATCCTGCAGCCTATTCCGGGTGGCGCATCGGCTCGTCCATTCATCACGCATCACAATGCACTCGATACAGATTTCTATATGCGAATCGCTACGGAGTTGTACCTCAAGCGCCTTATCGTAGGTGGCTTCGACGGTGTTTACGAGTTCGGTAAGAACTTCCGTAACGAGGGTATGGACCGCACACACAACCCCGAGTTTACTTGTATGGAGATTTATGTTGCCTACAAGGACTATAAGTGGATGATGTCGTTCACCGAGCAGATGTTGGAGCGTGTGGCTATGGCTACCAACGGTACTACCGAGTTGGAGATTGACGGCAAGCAGATTTCGTTCAAGGCTCCTTTCCGCCGCTTGACAATGACCGATGCTATCCTCGAGAAGACGGGTTACGATATTACGGGCCAGTCGGAGGAGCAGTTGCGTGAGGCGTGCCAGCGTTTGAATGTCGAGATTGACGACACTATGGGCAAGGGCAAGTTGATTGATGCTATCTTCGGCCAGTACTGCGAGGAGCACCTCATCCAGCCTACATTCATCTGTGACTATCCGCGCGAGATGTCACCCTTGTGCAAGCGTCACCGCGACAATCAGGATTTGACCGAGCGCTTCGAGTTGTTCGTAAACGGTAAGGAGTTGTGTAACGCCTACTCGGAGTTGAACGACCCCATCGACCAGTTGGAGCGTTTCCAGGAGCAGTTGAAACTCTCGGAAAAGGGCGACGACGAGGCAATGTTTATCGATATGGACTTCGTGCGCGCTTTGGAGTACGGTATGCCTTCGTGCTCGGGTATGGGTATCGGTATCGACCGCCTTACTATGTTTATGCTCAACCAGCCCTCTATTCAGGATGTGTTGTTCTTCCCGACTATGCGTCCCGAGAAGAAGGTTGTGGCCGACGATGCCGCCTTGTATGTTGAGGCAGGTATCCCCGCCGAGTGGGTTGAGCCCGTGCAGGAGATGGGTTACATCACCGTTGAGTCATTCCGCAACACTGCGGCCAATGGCGGTGGCAAACTCTTCAACGACCTTTGCGGCTTCAATAAGAAGAACAAGTTGGGCCTTGCAACAGCCGAGGTGAAGGCTTGGATTGACGCCCAGAAGGCCGAGTAAGCGACCCGAAAGTTTGCCCAACGGCTTACAGCATAGGTTTACGCTATGGACAAAGGCGAGATTATCATATATCAATCCTCTGACGGACAGACGGAGTTGGATGTCCGTCTGGAGGGTGATAGTGTGTGGCTGTCGCAGGCGCAGTTATCTACTCTGTTTAAGAGTGATAGAACTTCAATAGGTCGTCATATTCGTAACGTATATAAGAGTGGCGAATTAAAAGAAAATGCAACCTGTGCAATTTTTGCACAAGTTCAACAAGAGGGCAATAGGGCTGTTAAGCGAGCGATACCTCATTATAATTTAGATATGGTCATCTCTGTTGGGTATCGTGTAAATTCAAAGCAAGCAACCCAATTCCGAATTTGGGCCAATAGAGTTCTTAAGGAGTATTTGATTAAGGGATATGCCATTAACCGCAACGCTAAAGCAGAGCAGTTAGACGAGTTGAAGCGTACCATTGCGGTTATGAATGATGTCCTGCAAGCCAAGTCGGTAACAAAGGATGAGGCTATCGGTTTGTTGCGGGTTATAAGCGATTTTGCCTATGGCCTCGAGACTCTCGACCGCTACGATTATCAGCAGTTGGAGATAGCCGATACTACTCCCGAGGAGAAATTCCGCGCCACCTATGACAACGCTTTGCAGGCTCTGCAGATGCTTAAGGAGCAGTTCGGGGCGAGCGAGTTGTTTGCTCGTGAAAAGGATAGTTCGTTTCGCAGTACGATGGGTGCTATCTACCAAACATTTGGTGGAAAGGATTTGTATCCGAGTGTCGAGGAGAAGGCTGCGAACTTATTATACCTGACGGTAAAGAACCATTCGTTTAGCGATGGGAACAAACGCATTGCGGCGTTTCTTTTCCTGTGGTTTTTGGAGAAAAATGGCATCCTTTACCGCGAAGATGGCTCACGACTGATAGATAACAATACCCTTGTGGCTCTTACGCTTATGATAGCAGAAAGCCGCACCGAGGAGAAAGACATTATGACAAAGGTAGTTGTAAACCTTATAAACAAGAGAAACTAATAGACAATTTACAAACAAATAAAACTTAAAGAAAAATGAGAAAGAAGATTGTAGCAGGTAACTGGAAGATGAACACTCTCCCCGCTGAGGGCGTTGAGTTGGCAAAGAACGTTGTAGCAGGTCGTGGTGAGGTTTGCTCTTGCGTAAACTTTATCGTATGCCCTCCTTTCACTCACATCTCACAGGTTGTTGAGGCTGTTAAGGGTTCTGACATCGCTGTAGGTGCACAGGATTGCGCTACAGAGGCTAAGGGTGCTTACACAGGTGAGGTTGCAGCATCTATGATTGCAGCACTCGGTTGCGAGTACGTTATCTTGGGCCACTCAGAGCGTCGCCAGTACTATGGTGAGACTTCAGAGACTTTGAACAAGAAGATGGTGCAGGCTTATGCTAATGGTTTGAAGCCTATCTACTGTGTAGGTGAGAGCCTCGAGGAGCGTAAGGCTGGCAAGCACTTCGAGGGTTGCAAGGCACAGATTGAGGAGGGTGTTTTCAACCTTACAGAGGAGCAGTCCAAGGACCTCGTAATCGCTTCCGAGCCTGTTTGGGCTATCGGTACAGGTGAGACTGCAGCTGCAGAGCAGGCACAGGAGATTCACGCTTACATCCCCGAGGTATTGGCATCTAAGTTCGGCGCAGCCGCTGCCGAGTGCCCCATCCTCTATGGTGGTTCTTGCAAGCCCTCTAACGCAGCCGGAATCTTCGCTAAGGAGGATGTTGACGGCGGTTTGATTGGTGGTGCTGCTTTGAAGGCTGAGGATTTCCTTGCTATTGGTAAGGGCTTCTAATTAGAAGAAACCGTCTAACAAGGTGATTTTGGCGTTTCTCTTCTCCTCGCAATCCTCATTTACGTCAGTAAACTGCGGTTGCTCGGAGTGCGAGGGCCTAAAAATCCCTCTTGTTATACAATTTCTTGGAAAGAGAAATTCCAGTTATCCAGATTTTCGGGGGAGGGGTGAGTGAAAATTCTCATCATCCAAGCCCCCACATATAAATAAAAGGTACGCTTCATTTCGGAGCGTACTTTTTTTGTCTATGATTCAAAATTAAGTTTTGGACGAAGAGTTGTAAGGTGGCGAAAGTATGAAGAAATCTCCGTGCAATTAGGCTAACACAAGTGGAATCTCTCTTTGCTCTTTCCTCTCGGTTAGGGCGGAGGAGTCTGCATACTCCCATTTTTAGCCGATGTAGCGACGTAGCAACGCTATGCTTAAAACAAATTGGTCAGTTTCTGCCTTTTTGTGGTATTATTTGGATTATTTTTGTTACATTTGTATCTATATGAGGTACATTTGGACAATAATCTTAATCGTGGGGATGCTCTTTGTGTCGGAGAATGCGCAAGGAGAGGGATTCGTGTATGCTTACGGCAACGACTCTTTAGCCATTCAAACACCAATCTCGAAAAAAGGTTGGTGGCACGAGAAGAGCGACTACACCACCCAATTCCGCCCCAAGCAACTTATCGTGCCTGCCGCACTCTTTGGAGTTGGTGCGCTCGGCATAGGCGAAAATGCTCCGCTTAACAAGATTGACCTAAAGGTGCGAGACAAGGCTTTGCAGATAAGAGGAAACTGCCCGATGCACTTCGACAACTATTTGCAGTATCTGCCTACGGCTATGTATTTCGGATTGTCGGCCCTGCCCACAAAGTCGAAACATACATTCCCCGAGAAGATATGTGTTGCGGCGGTAGCGTTCATCTCCGAGACGGCACTCGTCAATGGACTGAAATATACGATTCGTGAGCAACGTCCTAATTTTGGGGAGCGCAACTCCTTCCCGTCGGGACATACAGCAACGGCCTTTACAGGTGCGGAGTTGGTTCGTACGGAGTATGGCTGGGGATATGGCATACCTGCATATATCATCGCTACGGGCGTGGGTTGTATGCGTCTATATAATGACCGTCATTGGATTACCGACACTTTGGGCGGAGCGGCCGTAGGAATTATCTCGGCCCGCATAGGTTATTGGTTGTTGCCGTTAAGCCGAAAAATGTTTAATCTCAAGAGTTCATCGGCCATCGCTATCGCCCCTGTCTATTACTCCGAGTTTCAGGCTGCAGGAGCATCGTGCGCAATCTGTTTTTAATTAAGGGGAAATCCATATAATGAGATGCGCAAAGCCTCGTCTAAAAGGCTTGGTGGATTGACGTTGTAAAATATTGACTTCAAGAAAAATCTACTCCAGCCAGATTGTGTAACATTTGCCGCCGATGCGTGTGAGGGCTATGCGGTGGGCATTGCCGCTACGCAGACCGCACTTGCGGCGCACCTCGTCTAACGATGTGGGGAAGTCGCGCATCACTATATCCACGCCCTTGCCCTTCAGTTCGCGGCGCAGTGCCTTGCTGTCGTACTCCTCGATTTTAGCGATTGACTCCGTGCGGCCAAGCACCCCTTCTGTTTTTTGGCGGGCGAAGCCGAAAGAGTTGTTGCTCCATATGTCGGCCTTGCCTTGCAGAGCCGATGCCGTCAGACGAGCCTTCTGCAACGCCACGTCGGGGATGATGAGGTAGCGATAATCTTCTTTCGCAAAATCGTGCAACGAAAATGTCGCCTTCAGTGCCTCCTCGCGGCTCACCTCATAACGTCCTGCGCCAACCGCCTCGGCAGCCAAGCGAGGTGTAGAGCCATCGACATATATCATCACCTCCTTGCACTCGCCGCCCAGCGAAATGACCTCTACCGAGCAGTCGCCAAACAATCTGAAGGCCTCATCGACATCAAACAGAGGCGAGTTCTTGATTGCCACACGCTTGCTCACGCGCTTTATCGTGGGCCATAGGTCAATCATATTGGGCGAGCAATCCTCCAAGCGCACCACTCTGCGTCCCTCGGCAGTACGGCGGTCGGGGTCGGCATATACCCAATCGAAACTCTCGCTACACGAGGCGAGGTAATCCTCTGCCGAAGATGTAACCACCTCTATATTAGTGATGTTTAATCGTCGCAGATTCTCTCTTACCACCTCGGCCAGCACCTCGTCACGCTCTATGGCCACCACCCGCTTGAATTTTCGGGCAAACGACATAGCGTCAATACCCAATCCGCAGGTCAAGTCCAACAGACTCTCGCCTTCGATGCGCTTGGCGGCGGCACACTGCTGGCTCGATGACTGTTCGAAGGCTCGTTGCGGGATTATGCAACGTGCCTCGTAGAGCATTGGTAGTTTTGTGCGGGCACGTTGCAGATATTTCACCTGCGTTGCCACCTCACGGGCGTGGGGTATATTCCTGTCGAGAGCAATGCGCACAGGGTCGCGCTCGATGTTAGCATCGATTGCGGCGCGTACCTCGCGAAGAAGTAGAATATCTTTTTCTTCGTGTGTCATACTCTTTTTTGGGGTGTGGCTTACGGATTATTGAGTGCGGGGTGGTGCGGATTACTTCATAAAAACGAAATATACTGCCAGAATCAAGCATCCGAAGGCGGCAAAATGGTTCCATTGCAGCGATTCGCCTCGGAAGAAGATGGTCGTAAACAACGTAAAGATTATAAGTGTTATAACCTCCTGCATCACTTTGAGTTGCATCAACGTGAATGGGCCTCCGTTACCCGTAAAACCTATTCTGTTGGCAGGTATCTGACACGAATATTCGGCCAGCGCGATGCCCCACGAGAAGATGATGACGAGCCACAAGGGCCACGACGAAATGAGTTTCATCTGTTGCAACTTCAGGTGGCCATACCACGCAAAGGTCATAAAGATGTTCGATATGACGAGCAACAGTATAGTGTAAAATATCTTCATCTCTGCTTAAAATGTTTTTAACTCTTCGAGTGCCACATCGGCGGCAATCTTGTCAATTATGCGCTTCACCACCTTGTCAATCTCCGAGCCTTCGGTGTAGTCGGCAGCGCAGACGTAGTTTACGCGGTTGTCGCGGATGAGGGTATTCATCTCGCGGCGTTTGCCCTTGTCGGCGGGGTTATAGACGGCAATCGAGTGACCGCCATAGTTCTTCACCAAGCGCATACAGGGGATGTCGGTTGTTCCGTCGCCGACGTAAATCATACGCTTGAACGGCACGGGGCGATGCTCCTCCTCCATATAACGATTCACCAACTGCGTGTCGTAAACCGACTCCACACCTTTGTTAATCTTGAAGATGAACTGTGTCTTGTTGGTGTAGTTGATGGCTACGGCAGGCCAATATGCTATGCCATCGACATTGTAGAGGAACGAGCAGGCGTAGATGTGCTTGAACTCGTGGGCGATGGATGTGCCCTCGATAATCTCCTTCAGGCCCGACGAGTTGATGTAGTGCAGCAGGCGCAGACCGTGCTCCTCGGCATAGCGGTTCATACGCGAGAACCACTCCTTCACGCCGTCGAAGTAACGCACGTTGCGGCCCGACTCCTGAAAAGCCTCACGGCGCAACGAGAGACCTTTGCTCTGTGCCTCCTGAATCATACGGGCCATATATGCCAACACGGGGTCGGCATCCTGTGTCTCGGCCAATACGTTGGCGTCGGTCCAAAATTCGCGGTTGCTCTTGCCTACGGCGGGGATGAAGTCATACTCCTGCATATTGCCCGGCGAGAGTGTGCCGTCAAAATCGTAAATCAGTGCTACGGTCTTTTTCTGCGTCATAATGTGTTAGTTTTATATCTTCAAAAAACAAAGTTAGCGTAATTTTTGAGATTACGCTAACTATTTGTCATAAAGTTCTTACCAAATGATAATACGCTCATTCTCGGGCAGGAACATCGCGCCATCGCTGATGCCGAATGCCTCGTAGAACGATGCGATGTTGCGCAAAGTGGCGTTCACACGGTTGCGGCCCAGAGAGTGAACATCGACCTTTGTGAGGCGTGCAATCTCCTCGTTGCGGATGTTCTGTCCCCAGATAGTGGCGTATGAGAGGTAGAAGCGCTGCTCGGCAGTGAAGCCGTCGATAGGCTCGGGCTTGCCAGCCTCGCCAAACGAGTTCTGCAATGCGGTGTATGCTACGCGCAAACCACCCTGGTCGGCAATGTTCTCGCCGAGTGACAATGCGCCGTCGGCCATCACTGCGGGTTGGTCATCCTTGGCCGACAACACCTCAATCTTGTTGAACTGCTCAACCAACACATCGGTGCGGCTCTTGAATGCTGCGGCATCCTCGTCGGTCCACCAGTTGTTCATATTACCATCCTTGTCGAACTGACGGCCCTGGTCGTCAAAGCCGTGAGTCATCTCGTGACCTATCACCACGCCGATGGCGCCATAGTTTACAGCATCGTCAGCCGCAGAGTTGTAGAACGGGGGCTGAAGGATGGCTGCGGGGAAGCAAATCTCGTTTGTTGTGGGGTTGTAGTAGGCATTCACGGTCTGGGGTGACATAAACCACTCGTCGCGGTCAACCTCCTTGCCCAACTTCGAGATGTTGTCGCGTGTGTACCAAGTGTTGGCACGCTTGATATTCTCCCAATACGATTGCTTTGCATCTATTGCGAGTGATGAGTAATCCTTCCACTTGTCGGGATAGCCAATCTTTACGGTGAACGATGCCAACTTCTCGTGAGCCTTTGCCTTTGTAGCATCCGACATCCACTCCAAGGCATCGATATGCTCGCCCAAAGCGACCTGCAAGTTCTTAACCATATCGGTCATACGTTGCTTGTCGCTCTCGGGGAAGTACTTCGCTACATATATCTCGCCCACAGCCTCGCTCAAGATGCTGTTGGGTACAGCCATAGCGCGCTTCCAGCGGGGGCGCATCTCCTGCTGGCCCGACATCTGACGGCCGAAGAACTCGAAGTGAGCCGCATACAAATCATCGCTAACATAGCCCGCAGCACTGCGCAATACGCTGGCTGCCAAGTAGTTCTTGATGGTAGATAATTTCTCGCTCCCCAGCAATGAGTTCAAGTTGTCGAATACCTCGGGCTGGCCTACGATAATCTTATCGAACTCGCCGATGCCCATCTCTGTGATGTAGGTTGCCCAATCGAACGCAGCATAACGCTTCACGAAGTCGGCCTTCGACATAGGGTTGTAGTTAGCCTCGACATCACGCAACGCAACGTTGTTGCGGAACTTGTCTGCCATCTTGGTCTCGAATGCCATCACATCCTCGGCCATAGCGGCAGCGTCGGCAGCACCATAAATCTCGAATGCCTTTTTAAGCCACTCGGTGTAGCCCTTGCGCTTTGCCTCGTTCTCATCGCCGAAGTAGTAGTCGCGGTTACCCATACCCAAACCTGCCTGCTCGGCATAGAGGGCATTGATGTTACTGTTCAAAAGGTCGGCACTCACGCCCATACTGAACAAGGGGTTACCTGCGGCTGTATGTATGCGAGCCACAGCGATAGCCACCTCGGTGAGGTTGTTGAGGGCCATAATCTGGTTGATATCGTTCTTTACGGGAGTGATACCCTCCTGATTCAGACGTACAGAGTCCAGACCCATAGTGTAGAGGTCCGAAATCTTCTGCTCAACTGTGCCGTGCTCGGCCTTTGTCTCGGTCATCGAGGCAAAGAGGTCGTTCAAGCGAATCTCGTTGTTCTCGCGCAAGACGTCGAAAGTGCCGTAGCGTGCGAACTCGGGCTTCAAGGGGTTGTTCTTCTGCCAGCCACCTGTAGCGTACTGGTAGAAATCGTTGTTCAGAGCAATGCTCTCGTCGAAGTTGGCGCGGTCGATAGCGGGCGTAGCCTGCTCCTGTGACGCATTATTGCAACTTGCCATAATTGCCAATGTTGTGATTGTTAATAATATACGTTTCATCTATTTTATTTTGAGTTATTACTTTTTTGCAAGTCATTGCGTGGGTTGGTACAAGCCGTGGCAATCTCCTGCATCCTTGATAGTGGGAGATTACCACAGTCGCTACGCTCCTTCGTAATGACAAGTGTATTTTTCCTTATCTTTCTCTTCTCATTACCCTGTCGGGGCAGTCACGAAATCCCTCGACGAGGATGTCGCCATTAGGCATAACCTCCACAATAGCGTAGGAGTTGTGTTCGGGAGCCGACTTCTCAATCATTCCGTTCAGCGTCAGGTAGTGTATGCCCGCGCGGTGGCTGTGATGACCGGGGTGATGATGCCCCTGAATGACGGCCAGCACCTGCTCATTGCGCTCCAGCACCTCGACAACCTTCTCGGCATTGCTGACGCACAGGTTGCGGCTTACCGAAGAGAAACTATCCAGCATCTGATGGATGAAGATGAGTGTCGGCTGCTTGTGATGCTTTGCCAACTCCTCATCCAGCCACTCCAACTGCGAGGCGGGAATCGTCGCCGACTTCCAATCGAAGTTGCCACGCGAGTAAGGCTCGCCGTCGGGGTTGAAGTTGGCATCAAGAACTATGCAACGGTAGCCATTTACCGAGAACGAGTAGTAACTCCTGCCCGTTGTGCGGCCTTCGTTGGTGGTGTGCGCCAAAAACTCCTCTTTTGTAAGGCAATCCATATCGTGGTTACCCAGAACGTGATACGATGGGCCGTCGAAGCGTTTGAACTCGCGCTCTATGGCATCCAGAAAACGTAACGTCGGCTCTGCAGCCGAGTCGGTAGTCGTATCCTTCATATCGCCCAATTCGATGATGAAGTCGAGCCTCGAGCGATTGAACTCCCTGATAGCCTCCTGCATCTTGAGCATAGAGTCGCGGTAGTGACGTGTGCCACTCGGTTCGCGGTCAGCGTAATGGGTGTCGGTGATGACACCAAAGCGCAGACCACGCCCTTTGCGGGCCGCCACGACCTCCTCGGGCAAGCGCCCTGCGGCGAGGAGCAACGCTCCGCTTGAGAGGTATTTCAAAAATTCGCTACGACGCATTGTAAGGTAAGATTAAGGAATCTATTATCAATCAATTAAGGGCCGAGCGGACTCGACCCTTAAAAATTTTTGAGTATCTTAAAATTCATTAATCGTGAGCGGTTTTCAAAGCCAGCATCCCGAAAAACAATTTTAGAAGTTGGTTAGTTTGTGCTATTTTGAAGTTGGACAAGCCAAATGCCGAAATAGCCAAACTTGACAACTTATTTTTACTTGCGGATAGCGGCAACACCTGGCAACTCCTTACCCTCCATATACTCCAACAATGCACCACCGCCTGTTGAAACGTAAGATACCTTGTCAGCCAAACCGAACTTGTTGATACAAGCAACAGAGTCACCACCACCGATGAGTGAGAACGCACCGTTAGCAGTAGCCTCAGCGATAGCATCAGCAACAGCCTTTGAACCTGTAGCGAACTTGTCAATCTCGAATACGCCTACGGGACCATTCCAAAGGATAGTCTTGCACTCCTTAATCTCCTCAGCGAAGAGTTCCTTACCCTTTGAAGCGATGTCAACACCCTCCCAAGCGTCGGGAATGCAGTTTACGCAAGACTCCTCAGTGTTAGCATCCTGTGAGAAATCGTCAGCGATAAGAGCGTCGGGTGATGTAACAATCTTGATACCCTTCTCCTCGGCCTTCTTCAAAATATCCAATGCTACGGGGAACATATCGGGCTCGCAGATTGACTTACCTACCTTGCCACCCTGTGCAGCAGCGAATGTGTATGTCATACCACCACCGATGATAATCTTGTCGCACTTCTCCATCAACTTCTCGATGATAGTAATCTTTGTAGATACCTTTGAACCACCTACAATCGCTACGAAAGGACGCTGGGGGTTAGACATCACACCGTCGATAGCCTTCAACTCGTTCTCCATAACGTAACCGAACATCTTGTCATTGGGGAAGTAATCAGCGATAAGCGCTGTAGATGAGTGAGCACGGTGTGCAGTACCGAAAGCGTCGTTGATGTAGCAATCAGCGTATGAAGCCAACTTCTTAACGAACTCCTTCTGGGGACCCCCTTTCAAGGCCTTCTTTGCAGCCTTCTTCTCCTCGTCGGTAGCGTCCTCTGCCAAGCCACGGGGCTTACCCTCCTCCTCGGCGTAGAAACGCAAGTTCTCCAACAACATAACCTGACCAGGCTTCAAAGCAGCAGCCATCTCGGCAGCCTTCTCGCCCATACAGTCGCCAGCGAACTCAACCTTAACGCCCAAACGAGCCTCGATAGCAGGGATAATCTGCTCCAATGAGAACTTGGGGTCGGGATTCTTCTTGGGACGACCCAAGTGTGACATCAAAATAACGGCACCACCCTTCTCCAATACCTTCTTGATAGTGGGGATTGCAGCGCGGATACGAGTATCGTCTGTTACCTGACCTTCGCCATTGAGGGGCACATTGAAATCTACGCGGATGATTGCGCGTTTGCCAGTGAAATCGTAATTGTCGATTGCAAACATAGTCTTAAATCTGTTTTTGTTTAACTTTTATTTGATTGAATTTTTCTGTTTCCTTTTCCTGGTCTCATCCATTTCCGCCCTTACCGAGCCGAAATGCCACATTTGTGGCAAATATAATGATAATTTTTTTAATATAGGTGATTTGCTACCCGAAAATATTTCACTTTGCGATGATATTAATTCTCATTGTGATTCTTCCGCCTTTTTAGGCTCTATGTTGCAGCCCGTATTGAATATTAAATTTCTCGATTATGGTGTTTTTAGTGGTATTTTCGCCACAAAATAGGCCTTTTTGCCCCATATTGGCCGTTTTTCACAACAATGAGGTGGGGTTAGCCACATATTTTTTGTGGTTTGAGAAATTTAACGGATTTTTGCATCCGAGTTCATTGGCGATTTTTCAGCAAAATCCTCGCCATTACCTCGCAGACGGAACGAAACTGAAAGCATTTTTCAAAAAACCATAAAATTAACACCGCGCGCCGACTTAAATATTATGTAGGCACACAAGCGCGGACTAAACACAAACAAAATGAAAATTTTTACAAAGACAGTTTTGGCTCTCGTAGCCACAGTTGCAGTTGCAGGACAGGCTCTCGCCGGTGGTCCTATGACTAACACAAACCAGAGTGCATCATTCTTGCGTAGCCTTGCTCGCGGTACATCACTCGACCCCGATGCAGTGTATAACAACCCCGCAGGTACAGTATTTATGGCTGACGGCTGGCACATCGGTATCAACGACCAGATGGCTTACCAGACTCGTACAACCACTTCAACATTCGCTCCCTTCGCTTTGGGCGCAAACAATGGCGGTCAGGCAACTAAGGAGTTCCAGGGCTCTGTATTCTCTCCGCTTGTACCCAGCGTTCACGCAATGTGGAAGCACAACCGTTGGGCTATTATGTTGGGTATGGGTGTAAACGGTGGTGGTGGTACCATCGAGTACAGCGACGGCTTGGCATCATTCGAGCGTCAGTTCTCTGTATTGCCCGCAGGTATGAAGGCTTTGGGCATTGATGCTACAGGATATGGTATGGATATGATGTTGAAGGGTTCTTCAATGACATTGGCTTTCAACGCTGGTGCTGCATTCCGTATCACAGATTGGTTGTCAGTAGCTGCACAGATTCGTTATAGCTCTACTTCAAACGGCTATGAGGGTCATATGAAGAATATCGGTGTAGTTGTAGGTGGTCAGATGACTCCCGCTACTACTATCTTCAACAACGCTCTTAACACTATGAAGGGTCAGTTCCAGGAGTATAGCGCACAGTACGAGCAGTATAATGCAATGTATCAGCAGTTGGTTGCTGCAGGTATGGGCGATTCAGCTCAGGCACAGGAGTTGCAGGCTGGTTTGCAGCAGTTGCAGGGTGGCTTGCAGCAGTTGCAGGCTGGTATGCAGACTGTAGGCGAGAACGCTGTTAAGACTGCTGACCACACATTGGATGTTAAGCAGAAGGGCCACTCTATCAGCCCCGTAGTTGCTTTGGCTATGCACACTGAGAAGTGGGATGCATCGTTGAAGTATGAGTTCAAGATGGCTACCGAGTTGGAGGTTGAGTCAGCAGAGGTTTCTGCAAAGGACCCCGTAATCAACGCTATCTTCCCTAACGGTGCAACTATCAAGTCTGAGACTCCCGCGTTGTTGGCTGCTGCTGTAAGCCGTCATTTCGGTCCCGTTAAGGTTACTGCCGAGTGGCACCACTACTTCGACAAGAACGCCGAGAACTCATTCTCACCCGTTATCAAGGGCAACACCAACGAGTATTTGTTGGGTGCCGAGTGGTCAATCTCTGACCGTTGGTTGGTATCTGCTGGTGCACAGCGCACACAGCTCAATATGGATGAGAACGCATACTCTGATATGAACTTCTCAATCTCATCTTGGTCAGTAGGTGCTGGTTTGGCATTCGTTTGCACAGACAACATCCGTCTTAACCTCGGTGTTATGCCCACAATCTACGATGAGGCTGTAGCCGTAGGTAAGGACAGCAACGGTATCGACTTCAAGGATGTTTACAACCGTACTTCAATGGCTTGGGGTGTAGGTTTGGACCTTAAGTTCGGTAAATAATTTTAGGACTTTCAATGCTTTAGGCTTGTCGCTACGGAGACTTCGAGCCGCAAGCCTAAAGTATTACAAAACGCTATAACCTCCGTTTGTAGGGAGGTCAAACAAGAGGGCTTCGGCCTTCGCTTCTACTGCACGTCGAGCGGAAGTGACTTTTGATAGGTACCTTATTTCGGCGACAACGTGACAATCCGAATAACGCGACAATTCAGATTGACACGAAGTCGTAGAATGTTCGAGATGCAAAAGACGCGGACATACTCCTCGTGTGGTAGGTATATCGAGAGAGTGGCGGGTTGTTTTTGATTGGTTTTACTCGCCTGCTTTCTTGATATAATGAGCAAATGAAGAAAAATACTCTTTTTGTAGAATATGGTTTTTGATTGCTGGACGGCTGCATCTTAATGGTGCAGCCGTTGTCTTTTAATTCGGGATTGCAGACTCCTCCGCCCTAACGGGCACCTCCTCTATCTTAGAGGAGGAAATTATTATCTCGCCAAATACTTTATTGCGCGCATCAGCGAGTGCGCTATCAGACGCATACCCTTGTCGTTGGGGTGACCTATGATTATATCCTTGGTGATGGTGTAGGGCTTGCCCTCGATGTCGTAGAGTGTGTCGCCCACCTTGGGGTAGATGTCGTTGAGTAGTGTTATCCAGCCTAAATCGACATATTCTAACCCATATCGTTCGGCCGAGGCTGCGAGTATGCGTTCATAACGCTCGTTGCGCCAAAATGTGCCTGCAACGATGACGTGGGGCGTTCTCTCGAGGCAGAACTCTATCAATCGCCCCATATTCTGCTCAAAGGCCTCAATATCGCGCACATTGTCGCACATACGCAGTATTATTACGTCTGCTCCGTGGCATACCTCGCCCGCTAACGAGTCGAGGTCGCACGTCGGATTTATCTCCCAACCGTAGATGTTGAGCGGCGAGACTTCGCTCTTGCGGTTGTATTGCTGTAACTCCTTCTCGAGCACGTGGCAGAAGTCGTTTTCGCGTTTAGATGCCGCCATTCCCCAGTTGCCAAACCACTCTATCTCGGCCAGGTATCCGTGATGCGTGAGCGAGTTACCCAGACACACCACCTTCAGCGGCCGCTTCAGGTTGAGTTGCCCGCCCTTTGTCTTGGCGGTGAGGCTCTCCGACCCCGCCGCCATAGTTATCAATGCGACAGCCAATACCGCTATCCGTAACAGATGCCTCATACGCCTACTTCAATGAAATCTCTACGCTCTGCCCGCCCTCGCGGTTGATGCGTACCACGCCACCGTTGGCCATCTTCTCCCAACTCCAACCCTCGGCATCATCTGTGTTATCCACTCGTTTGAGAGGCTTGCCATCCACCAATATCTGCTTGGGCATCTTCGTAAGGCGTAATATCTCCTTTGCGCTGGGCATAAAGGTCTTGTAGATAATCTGTGTGGGCGAGTATGTGATGTTCTGCACTATGCTGCTCGATTTCAGCAGGTGATTCTCGTCGGCGGGGGCCCACTCGGGCATAGCCGCGATGCCGTCAAAGAAGTGCTTGATGTAGTCGCCGTAGCCGTCCGAGAACCACGAGGGGTTGTAGGTCGGGCCCACAGCCACATAACCCGTCTCCGAGGTGCAGTAGGTGGCCCAGTTGAAGTTCTCAAAGGCCTCCTGCTTGTACCAGTCCTCTTTGCAGAGGTTGTACCACATAGCGCACACCGAGGCGTAGCGAGCCGTATGGCTGCACATCGGGAGCATACATATAAACTGCTCGCACTGTGCGTTGTAGCCCAGCGCGTGGTGTGTGCCGAAGGCTATGTTGCAGTAGTGAATCAGCGCGGGGATATTCTCCTTGAGGTAGGGGTCCTTGTCGGCATTCTCCATCAGGTAGCGTGCCGTCTCCATAGGCGCAACCTGTACGCGGTTTTTGTTGTCGTGGTCGTAGGGCACATCCTCAAAGTAACCCTTCCATACAAAGGTCTTCATCGGGCCCTCAATCGAGAATAACCACTCCCACGCCTTGTCGCGCGCACTCTTGTAGGCCGCAAGACGCTCCTCGCTCAAGTTGAGGCGGCTGTTGAGGCTCTCTAACATATCGAACAACCTTACAGGCGGAATCACGAAGGCGCAGAACTCCTCCATCGCGAGATTGGTCCTCGCGTGTACGCGGTAGGGCCACGGTGACTCCTTGTAGTTGCCGTCACGCACGTTAGCCGCCAAAGCGTCGGCGCAGTTGAGAGCCGCCTTGAGGTACTTCTCCTCCTCGGTAATCTGATAGAACTGCAGATAGGCCACACCCATCTCGCCCACCTTGTCGGGCTCGAGGCAGAAGGGGGCGTCGCCGTTACCGTTGCCGTGGTAGTTTGTGCCCTGAATTATCGTTGAGCCAGGGTCGCTGCTGGCGTAGGGACACGATGCCCAATGAAAGTCGGCGGGCGTGGTGGCGTTCGAGAGCATAAAATCCAAGTTCTCGCGTACCATCTGCAGGTAGGCCGCCTCGCCACCATACATATAGTATTTTACGGCTAAACTCTCCGTCAGGCCCGCAGCCACGCAGGCGGGGTTGTTGCGGTGAGTCTCGCCTCGGAAGGTATCCTCGGTGCTGTTCTGGAAGCCGTCAAACGCAGCGTATAGGTAGTAATACTTCAGCCCCGTAGCCTCATCCTCGGGTAGCACATCCTTCAGGAACTTTGCCGCAAGGCCCGCCACGTGCGAGTATGCAGCCCCAGGCACGTCGGGTTTATACCACGACAGTAGTGTCTTGTCGGGCGAATATATGGCCTTGTGCGTAATGATTTTCTCCTCCTCACCATCTGCAAAGACGCAACCTATGGTCGCAACCGATAACAGCAATGTGCTAAATAATCTTTTCATAGGGTTTTCGTTTTAATGTTTTATTTTACTTGCTAATTATATTTCGTACCTTATTAGTTTTACGTCATTCCACATTTTTGGCGAAAGACAAAAATGATTGGAATCTCTACCCTAAATGGTGTTTGATATTAGAGACTACAATCCTCGCCCAACGGGCTCGGTGGAGTGACGTATATTTTTTTACTTTTTTCGCTTATTATGCAATAAAAAAAGGAACAGCCATCCTTGCAGACGGTTATCCCCTTGTAAAAATCTACCTATGCCCAACGCCCTGCGAGAGACGTAACTGCCCCCCCCCACAACGAGTTGCGAGTTGCTCGGCTAATAATTTGGTCAGTAGGTAATTGCTTCATACTGACAAATTTAATCTTTATTTGCCAATTATGCAATAGTATCTTACAAATCAAGAACACACTCCCTCCCCCTAAAGGGTACTCCCTCTAACTT